>USMB01000001.1 GCA_900555615.1 uncultured Clostridium sp.
GAACCTCAGCCTTCCAAGCTGATGACGTGGGTTCGATTCCCACTACCTGCTCCAATTAAAACAAACGGGAAATCGTTTGTTTTTTATTTTTATAATGCAAATTATAAAAATACCTTACTCATGTAGAACATGAGTTACATATCCAAGAGGAGGTGAAAATAATGAACAAATACGAGAGTGTTATCATTATTAATCCAGAAGTTGATGAAGCTGGTTTAAAAGCTTTAGAAGAAAAATTCACAGGATTAATCAATGAAAATGGTAAAGTAGAAGAAGTTGTAGATTTAGGAAAAAGAAAATTAGCTTATGAAATTCAAAAAAACAAAGAAGCATATTATGTACAATTCAATTTTGAATCTAAACCAGAAGCTATTGCAGAATTAGAAAGAATTTACAGAATAACAGATGAAATATTAAAATTCATCACAATAAAAAAATAACGAATAAGAAAAATTAAATTAGGAAACAGTGGGGCCTGAAATAAAGTAGAAAGGTAAAGTGATAAAATATGAACAAAGTAATTTTAATGGGTAGATTAACAAGAGACCCAGAAGTAAGATATACTCAAACAAACAATACAGTTGTTGCATCATTCTCATTAGCAGTAAACAGAAGATTTGTAAGACAAGGAGAAGAAAGACAAGCAGATTTTATAAATATTGTAGCTTGGAGTAAGTTAGGAGAATTTTGTAGCAAATACTTTAAGAAAGGTCAACAAGTTGGAATAATTGGAAGAATCCAAACAAGAACATGGGATGATGACCAAGGTCAAAAACACTATGTTACAGAAGTTGTTGCTGAAGAAGCTTATTTTGCTGATAGCAGAAGAGATGGAGAAGCTTCAAGCTCTTCATTCGAAAGTACATTTGGAACAGCAATACCAGGTGGATCAGTTCCTGGAGGAGCAGATTTCGAGGTATCTTCAAGTGACGACCTACCATTTTAGAACAAGGAGGGGAATTTAAATGGCAGACAAAAATAAAAAAAGAAATAATAGAAATAACAATAATTATGATGATGATTTTAACCCAAAGTTCAGAAAACAAAGAAAAAAAGTTTGTGCATTATGCAATGACAAAAACTTTGAATTAGATTATAAAAATCCTGAACAATTAAGAAAATTCATCAATGATAAGGGAAAAATATTACCAAGAAGAACAACAGGTGCTTGTGCTAAACATCAAAGAGACATAACACTTGCTGTTAAGAGAGCTAGACATATTGCAATATTACCATATGCAACAAAAGACTAATACAAAATGGCGAAAATGGGGTCGGAGAATTTTTTCACATTTGCGAAAAAATTCTCCGACCCCATTTTCGCATTTTCATATAATTATTAATTATACAAATTTCTTTCATATAAATCATCAATAAAAACATCACGTTCTTCAAAATTATCAATAAAGCCAACTTTGGCAATATTATTATTGACTCCTTGAATCCAAACAGGACGTTCATCGAAAAAAATATCTACCTTTTCTTTATTTGTTAAGACTTCCTTTACTCTATTATACTTCATAATTACCACCTCAAAATAATTATATACATAAGTATTAAAAATATTCATGAATAATGGACAAGATACAATTATAAAATAAAACTATAAAATGCTTGAAAAACGACAAAGTTATTAGTATAATAGAAAATGTTAAAAGACGTTTAGAGAGGATGAGGAAAATTGAAAGAAAAAATATCAGAATTATATAAGGAACAAATAGAAAAAAGTGAATATCCAGTTGTGGGAGCAATTGTAGATAATGAATATAAAAGTTTAGACGAAGAATTAAATGGAAATGAGAGAGTAGAATTAATAACAATAAATTCTAAAGAAGGAATGAAAATATACAGAAGAACATTAACATATATAATGGGAAAGGCATTTTGGCATCTATATCCAGAAGCACATGTAATTGTTAATTACCAACTTTCAAATGCAATGTATTGTAACATAGAAAATATGGAAGTAACTCATGAAATGTTAGAAAAAGTAAAAGCAGAAATGCAAGAAATCATTGAAAAGAATTTGAAGATAGAAAAAATGGTAATGACAAGAGAAGAAGCTGAAAAATTCTATCAAGAAACAAATTCAGCAAAAGGAAGATTACAATTTGACTTAGAAGAAAGACAAAATATTAATATGTATTATTGTGATGAATATTATAATTATATTTATGAGATAATAGCAACACATACAGGAATAACTAAAATTTTTGATTTACAAAAATATAGTGATGGATTTTTGTTGAGATATCCAAGTTCAAAAAATGTAAATGTTTTACCAGAATTTCAAGAGACAAAAAAATTATTATGGGCATTACAAGAATATGAGACAATCTACAAAGTTTTGAATGTAGGTACAGTATACAGATTAAACAAAGCTGTAGAAGAGAATAGTATAAAATATTTAATCTTATTATCAGAAGCTTTACATGAAAAAAAGATTTCTCAAATTGCAGATAAAATTGCAGCTAGAAAAGGCGTAAAAATGATATTAATAGCAGGCCCATCATCTTCTGGAAAGACAACATTTGCACAAAGATTAGGCATACAATTAAAAATAAATGGTCTAAGACCTGTAACAATTTCTGTAGACAATTATTTTGTTGAAAGAAAAGATACTCCATTAAATGAAAAGGGAGAATATGATTTTGAAAGTATTAATGCAATTGATATAGACTTATTTAATAAGCATTTGTTGGCTCTTTTGAATGGCGAAGAAGTTGAAATGCCTGAATTTGATTTTCAAGAGGGAACTAAAAAGTATAATGGAAATAAAATAAAATTAGGAAAAGATGATGTTCTTGTAATTGAAGGAATTCATTGCTTAAATGATAAGCTAACAGAAAGGATT
This sequence comes from uncultured Clostridium sp., assembly GCA_900555615.1. Classification (GTDB taxonomy): domain Bacteria; phylum Bacillota; class Clostridia; order TANB77; family CAG-508; genus CAG-269. The sequence continues at coordinate 2,855 of USMB01000001.1, forward strand.
CCTCAAGACCAAAAGTACAAGATTTATATAAGTGCATTAACAGTTCTTAACATGGATGCAATTAATAGAATTTCTACAACAGATACTAGATTAATTAGAAGAATGGCAAGAGACAGCAAATTTAGAGGATATACGGCTCAAAATACAATTTCTACTTGGGATAATGTAAATAGAGGAGAAGAAAAAAATATATTCCCATACCAAGAACAAGCAGACAGTATATTTAACACATCACTTATATATGAACTAGGTGTTCTAAAAGATGATGTAGTTCCATTGTTAGAAAAGATCACAAGAGATGAACCTGAATTTGCAGAGGCACAAAGATTGCTAGAAATATTACGCTATTTTAAGTCAATTCCAAAAGATATGGTTCCATCTAATTCTTTATTAAGAGAATTTTTAGGTGGAGGAGATTTTAAAGGATAAACATAATTGGAGGCATAAAGTGTTAGAAAAAAGTAAATTTACAAAAATAGATGAAGAATTTATTTGTGAAAATTGTGGTAAGAAAGTTCCTAAGCTAGGTTATACTAGCAGGAACCATTGCCCATATTGTTTACATTCAAAACATTTGGATATAAATCCAGGAGATAGGGCAGAAACATGCCATGGCATATTAGAACCTATTGGATTGGAAACAAACTCTAAAAAAGGGTATATAATTGTTTTTAAATGTAAGAAATGTGGTGCAATAAGAAGGAATAAAGTGGCAGAAGATGATAACATGGATTTGATTATTAAATTGAGTGCAAAACATATTTAAGATAAAATAAAAAAACGCTTTTGATTCAAGCGTTTTTTTATTATTGTGCTCTTTTTACTTTTCCATTTTTTAAACATTTAGCACATACATGGATTCTTTTTATTTCTCCATCAACATCAGCTTTTACTGTTCTTAAGTTTGGCTTCCAAGTACGTGGAGCTCTTTTACTGATATGAGAACGTGTTATACTTAATTTATTTCCATGAATAGCTGTTTTTTCACAAATTTCACATTTTGCCATGATTAAATGCACCTCCTATTTAAAATAATAAACATGACTATTAACTAGTTTACCATAGAATTTGGAAAAATACAAGAGTTTTTTGCAAAAAAGTTAGTTTCTTGATAAATTAAACCAAATGCTAAATATGTTTTTAGTGATGTTTAAAAATCCCGATTTTTCTATTGAATTTTCTGCTACAAGATTAGTTCTTAATAGAACATTTCCATTCATTGAATATGTTATAGTTCCAAGGATTTGACCTTTATCAACAGGAGCTTGAATTGAATCATTTAAATTAATTTCATAAGTTATATTTGATTCTTCTCCCTTTTTTATAAGAAGAGAAGGAGAGGTTTCATAAACAGCATTTACTTCATTTTGAACGCCTTTATTAACAGAAATAGATTTTACTACATCTCCTTGAACTGCAAAAGTTTTATATGAAAAATTACTGAAACCATAATCTAGTAAACTAGTAGCATTGCTAAAACGTTTAGCGGCTGTTGGAGCTTTCATAACAACAGCAATTAAAGATAATCCATCACGCGTTGCAGAAGCGGAAAGATTATACAATGCAAGTGAAGTAGAACCTGTTTTTAAACCAGTACATCCAGCATAATTTCTAACTAATTTATTTGTATTTGAAAGGGAAGATTTTCCATCTCTTAAAGTATCTGTCCAAATTGTTGTGTATTCTGTTATTTTAGGATGTTTAGTTAACAATTCTCTAGACATTAAGGCAATATCGTATGCAGAAGTTAGATGGTCATCTTCATCTAATCCATGGCAATTTTTGAATGTAGTATCATTCATTCCTAATTCTTTGGCTTTATCATTCATCATCTGAACAAAACCTTCTTCAGTGCCTCCAAGATATTCGGCGAGAGCCACTACACAATCATTTGCACTAACTACACAAATTGCTTTTAACATATCATTAACACTTAAAGTTTCTGTGGTATCAAGCCAAATTTGTGAACCACCCATGCTTGCAGCATTGCTACTACATGGAATTTGGGTATCAAGTGTGATTTTTCCACTGTCTAATGCTTCCATAATAAGTAAAAGACTCATGACTTTTGTTACACTTGCTGGATGTAATTTTTCATGAACATTGTATCCATATAATATTTGACCACTATTTTGCTCAATTAAAATTGTAGCTCCTGCATCTAAATTTAAAAAATTATTATCTAAAATTTCTCCACTTTCAGTAAGGGAGGAAGAAGTTTCAACAACTTTATCTAAAACAGACCAAGTGTACTCTTCTGAAAAAGCATAGCATACAGAAGTGCTAAAAATAAATATTAATATAATTGAAATAAAAAATTTTTTCATATGCCCTCCGAATTTAAAACCGATTTTTTTACTTTTACAATTATATGCACTTATATCAATAAAAATTCAAAATAAAAAAACTTTCGGGAAATTTTTACGTAAATTTGACATAAATAGTTAAAAGTAGTATAATTAAATTAGCAGATATGCTAAGATAGGAGGTATTTAATATGAATAGTAAAATTTTAAAACATATTAAAAAAGTTATTATTGCATTAGCAATAATGGTATTATGTGGTACAAATACCGCATGTGCATTTTCGTTTGGAGGAACGAGCAATACAGGAAAAACTAATAGCTCAATAATGAGTTTAATTGAGATGCTACGTAAATTTAAGAAAGACGAATATACATTATCAGATTTTGAGATTGATCTAGAAAAAATGAAAAAGACAGGTGATATTGATGTTGAAAAGATCGAAGAATTATTTGACAAACTTCCAAATAGCACAGAAAAGAGCATGTTACAACCATCAATAGAAATGTTTTCAAATATTTCAGATACAAGTGCAATTAAAGGAATTGATGTAAAAGGACTTTTAAGCAAACTTTTAGAGACACTTATCAATGCAGTTAAGTCACTTGTAAGTGGAATAGGTGGAAGCAGTAGTTCTTTACCAGTTGAACCAACATCAGTAAATATGACTGCAAAAACAGCAGTAGAATTTGCTGGAAAAGATTATGCTGTAAACTTACATGCAAGTGTTTATAAACATGTAGATGCAAATGGAAATCCGGATTCAAATAAATGGGTATTATTACTACATCCAAATAGCTATAATGGAGCGAAGATAGCGGGAATAGTTGGACCATTCTATTACGAAAAAGGATATAACATTTTTGCACCAGATTTAAGAGGTGCAGGAGATAGCGAAGGAGAAACTTCATTAGGATTTTTGGACAGTCTTGATGCATATGATTGGTTAACTAAATTGAACAATGAATATGACACAGAAGAGGTTATTGTACATGGTATATCATTAGGAGCAGCAACAACTAACTTCTTATCAGGAATTGATCAATTTATGAACAATGGACCAGTAAAAATGAATACTACAATTAAACCTATACGTGAATTAAAAGTAATTGGTTTAGTTGAAGATTGTGGATATACTGATATGGAGCAGTTTTCAAGTAAGAGTTCTTTGATAGGCATGGGAATAGGATTAACAGAAGAAAATTATGATTACTATCATTTAGCTACAAATAGTTTAAAATACTGTGATCTTCCAATTTTAATAATACATGGAACAAAAGACATCATTGTAAAAGTAGAAAATGCTGACACAGTAAAAAATACAGTAAAAGGTTATGCTGAACAATGGTTAGTAGAAGGAAAAAATCATGCATTTATAATAATGGGACAAGAGGAAGAAGCATATGAAGCACATGTACATGATTTTATAGATAGATGCGAAAACAAAGATACACAAATCAATCTACCACAAGTATCAGAAGAAAATAATACAGACACAGAGAAAGGAACGCAAAGTTTCTTAGAAAAATTAATTAATGCATTAAAAAAATAAAGATTTACTGATTATCAATAATTATAAAATTTAAAAAGGGTGTCCTGTGAAGAACAGGATACCTTCTTCTTGTATAATAAATATGGCTAGCTAATTAATATAATAGAGTAATTTTGCTACCGTTTTTTTTTATAAAACCTTCATCTATAAGTAATTTAAGTTCTCTCATCATAGCACTTCTATCAACACTTAAAAAATCTGCCAAATCTGTATAAGAATATGGCAAAGTAAAAGTTTTACGTAAAGATCCTTTGGAAAGAATTTCAAAATAAGAAAGAATTTTACTTCTAGTATTTCTTTTTGTAAGTATTTCGATACGCAAATTTAATTCAACGATTTTACTTAAAAAGAGTTCACTTAAACTACTAGTAAGAGTTTTGTGGAAATCGCAGTTACGCCTACATTTTGTAAATAAAGTATCATACGTAAAAAATAATATTTCAGAATTTTTACGAGCAATTGCAAATAGTTCATTATTAGTATTTGCTGGAAAGAATACTTCACCAAAAATATCATCATCAACGAAATGACCAATAATAGTTTTATTTCCATTAAAATCATATCTAATTAAATCTACTTCGCCTGATAAAACAATGCATATTTGATTACGCTTTTCAATATATGTGGTTACAGTTTCACCTTTTATAAATTTTTTTGTTTGAACTCTATTACAATCATGTTTGAAAATTTTTATAAAATTTTTTTTATCGAAATTAGTATCCATAAAAATAACCTCCAAATTATCAAAATCTTGTGCTTCACAACTTACAGAATTCGACATAATTATTATACTGAAAATTATGAAATTCTAAAACAATTATATTTCATTTTTGTTGCATTTGCAACAGTTTTTTTAAAATTTAAATGTATAATAAGTACATACAAATCAAACACAAGATGTTAACAAAGAACGTGAAAAACGGCTTTGCTCAAGGGTTTGTACTGAAGAAAGGAATGGGGTAAGATGAAAGTTATTAAAAGAGACGGAAGAACAATCGAATTTGATAGGGATAAGATTGAAGTAGCAATTGAAAAAGCAAATAAAGAGGTAAGAGGAAAAGAAAAAGCAACAAAAGACGAAATTAATGAAATTATTGCATATATAGAGGATTTAGGAAAAAAGAGAATGTTAGTAGAAGACATTCAGGACGTTATAGAAGAAAAATTAATGGAACTTAACAAGTATGAATTAGCTAAAAAATATATAGTATATAGATATACAAGAGCATTGGTTAGAAAATCAAATACAACAGACGAATCTATTTTAGGATTAATCAGAAATGAAAATAAAGAATTAGCAGAAGAAAATTCAAATAAAAATACAATGCTTGCATCTACACAAAGAGATTACATAGCAGGAGAAGTTTCAAGAGATTTAACAAGAAGAATTTTATTGCCAGAAAAGATATCAAAAGCACATGAAGATGGAATTTTACATTTCCATGATGCAGATTATTTTGTACAACCAATATTTAACTGTTGCCTAATTAATATTGGAGATATGCTAGACAATGGAACAGCAATGAATGGAAAAATGATAGAAAGTCCAAAGAGTTTCCAAGTTGCATGTACTGTAACAACACAAATAATTGCAGCAGTAGCAAGTAACCAATATGGTGGACAATCAGTAGATATGAAACATTTAGGAAAATATTTAAGAAGAAGTCATGATAAATTCCAAAAAAGATTAACAGAAAAATATGGTGGAAAATTACCTAAACAAACAATAGAAGATATGGTAAATGATAGAGTAAAAGAGGAATTAGCAGCAGGTGTACAAACAATTCAATATCAAATAAATACATTAATGACAACAAATGGACAATCTCCATTCGTAACATTATTCTTACACTTAGAGCCAGATGATGAATACATAAAAGAAAATGCTATGATAATAGAAGAAATCTTAAAGCAAAGAATTCAAGGAATAAAGAATGAAGTTGGAGTATATGTAACACCAGCATTTCCAAAATTAGTATATGTATTAGATGAACATAACTGCTTAAAAGGCGGAAAATATGATTATTTAACAAAATTAGCAGTAAAATGTTCTGCAAAGAGAATGTATCCTGATTATATATCAGCTAAAAAGATGAAAGAAAACTATGAAGGTAATGTATTTAGCCCAATGGGATGCAGAAGTTTCTTAATTCCATGGAAAGATGAAAATGGAAATTATAAATTTGAAGGAAGATTTAATCAAGGTGTTGTAAGTATTAACTTGCCACAAATAGCTATACTTGCACAAGGAGATGACGATAAATTCTGGAAGTTATTAGATGAAAGACTAGAACTTTGTAAAGAAGCATTAATGTGCAGACATTATTCTTTATTAGGAACATCATCAGATATTTCTCCAATTCACTGGCAAAATGGTGCGATAGCACGTTTGAAAAAAGGTGAAAAGATTGATAAATACTTAAAAGATGGATATTCAACATTATCTTTAGGCTATATAGGAATATATGAGACTACAAAATTAATGAGAGGAGTATCACATACAACTCCAGAAGGACATGAGTTTGCAATTAAAGTTATGAGATATCTAAAAGATAGAGCTAATAAATGGAAAAAAGAAACAGGATTAGGATTTTCTTTATATGGAACACCAGCAGAGTCTCTATGCTATAGATTTGCTCGTATTGATAAAGAAAAATTTGGTAGCATACCAGATGTTACAGATAAGGGATATTATACAAATTCATATCATGTTGATGTTAGAGAAAAGATTGATGCTTTCCATAAATTGAAATTTGAGAGTGAATTCCAACCATTATCTGGAGGCGGGGCAATTTCTTATGTAGAAGTTCCAAACATGAAAAACAATTTACAAGCATTAGAAGAAGTTGTTAAATTTATATATGATAATATTCAATATGCTGAATTTAATACAAAGTCAGATTATTGCCAAGTTTGTGGATATGACGGAGAGATGATAATTAATGATCAAAATGAGTGGGAATGCCCACAATGTGGAAATAAAGACCATAATAAAATGAATGTTGTTCGTCGTACTTGCGGATATTTGGGAGAGAATTTCTGGAATGTTGGTAAGACTAAAGAAATTAAATCAAGAGTATTGCATTTATAAAATTTGTGAAAAAGGTGTGAAAAAGGGGTCGGTCCTTAATTTAGCAAAATTGCTAAATTAAGGACCGACCCCTTTTTCGCTTTTTCATATTATTTCAAATAATTTTTTAAAAATTAGCAAAAAGACTTGACAAGTGCTAAAAAATATAGTATTATAATATACGAAATTAGCAAACAAACATAAAGAGTGCTAAAAAAGAAGCTAACATATCCCAAAAGAGGAGGAGAAAAAAGTGTTAGATGAAAGAAAAAAAAGAGTATTACAAGCAATTGTTGAGGCATATATTCAAACCGCAGAACCTGTTAGCTCTAATGCGATAATGAATTTAGAAGGATTAGAATGCAGTAGTGCTACAATAAGAAATGAAATGGCAGAACTAGAAAAAATGGGTTACTTAGAAAAACCACATACTTCAGCAGGAAGAATTCCATCAGCTAAAGGATATAGATATTATGTAGATGAGCTTTTGAATGATGATAAAATCACATTAGATGAAATAAAATATATAAGTGATAAACTAGAAACAAAAGTTAATGAGATGGAAGAAATAACTAAAATAGCATCAAGTACAATATCAGAAATAACACATTATACCACAGTATCAATAGGACCAAGTTCAGATGTACAAAAAATAGAAAGTATAAAATTTGTACTATTAAGTCCTAGAATGATGATGGCCGTTATTTTAACAGATTCAGGTTTAGTAAAAGAAACAATAATAAAATTTGATGAAGATATAACAGAAAATCAAGTTCAAACATTAAGCTATATGTTTAATAATAAACTAAAAGGTGAACCAATCACAAAAATTGATAGGCCTTTAGAAAAATATTTAGTAGAAGAAATGAGCTATAGTGTTAATTTGATAAAACCAATTATTGAGCAAATGAGAAAAGTAGTTGAAGAAGAAAGTGTACATTTAGAAGGTGCAAATAAGTTATTTGAATTGCCTGAATTTAATAGCTTAGAAGTGGCTAAAAATTTTGTTAATATATTAGATGAAAAAGAATTAATGGCAGATATGTTAAGCACAGGGTTTGCCAAGGATATCAATGTTTATATTGGTGAAGAAAATGAAAAAGAAGAATTAAAAGATTTCAGTATAGTAACTTTCAAGCATAGAATAGGAAATAAAGATTTGGGAACAATTGGAATAATAGGCCCCAAAAGAATGGATTATGCAAAAGTTATTTCTGTAATGAAATATATTAGTAAAAAATTAAATGGAGATGACAACAAAGAAGATAAAAGTTAGAATAGAAAGAAGGTAAATTATGGATAAAGAAGAAAAAAATGAACAAGCTGAAAAAAATAAAGAAGAAAAAGCAAAAAATGTACAAGAAGAAAAGAAAAATGACTGCATAATAGATCCAAAGCAACAAGAATTAGACGAATTGAATGACAGATATAAAAGAGTTTTAGCAGAATTCGAAAATTACAAGAAAAGAAGCGGTAAAGAACGAGAAACAATGTATAATTCTATTTTAGGTGATGTTGTTGAAATGTTTTTACCAATAGTAGATAATCTTGAAAATGCTTTAAAAGTAGAAACACAAGATACTGAATACAAAAAAGGTGTTGAACTAGTGTTAAAGCAATTTAAAGATATTCTAAAATCTAAAGGAGTTGAAGAAATTCCAGCACTTGGAGAAACATTTGATCCAAGTTTACACGAGGCAGTAAGCAGTGTGCAAGACCCTGACAAAAATGCCAAGGAAATTGTACAAGAATACAGAAAAGGCTATAAAATAGGAAGCAAAGTTATAAGACATTCTATGGTTGTAGTAGCTAATTAGCATAAAAATAAACAGTTATTAATTTTAAAAAATATATAAAGTCAGCACACATTAAAATAATAGTAATCACTAATTCACAAGGGGAGGGGACATATCTTATCTCTAGTGAAAGTGACGGGATGTTAAGATGTGTCCCCTGACAAAAAAGAGAAAGGAAGTAATTTATTATGGGAAAAATAATAGGAATTGATTTAGGAACAACAAATTCATGTGTAGCAGTAATGGAAGGAGGAGAACCAGTAGTAATACCAAATGCAGAAGGAAACAGAACAACACCATCTGTAGTAGCATTCTCTAAAAATGGAGAAAGATTAGTAGGACAAATAGCAAAACGTCAAGCTGTAACAAATCCAGAAAATACAGTTATATCAATAAAAAGAAAAATGGGAACAAACGAAAAAGTAGACATTGATGGAGAAAAATTCTCTCCACAAGAGATTTCCGCAATGATATTACAAAAATTAAAAACAGATGCAGAAAATTATTTAGGACAAAAAATAACACAAGCAGTTATAACAGTACCTGCATACTTTAGTGACAGTCAAAGACAAGCAACAAAAGATGCTGGAAAAATTGCTGGACTAGAAGTTTTAAGAATTATAAACGAACCAACAGCAGCAGCACTTGCTTATGGAATGGATAAAGAACAAGATCAAAAAATAATGATATATGATTTAGGTGGAGGAACATTCGATGTATCTATTCTAGATATTGGTGATGGTGTATTCGAAGTTTTAGCAACAAATGGTAATACTCATTTAGGTGGAGATGACTTTGACCAAAGAATTATAGATTATCTTGTATCTGAATTTAAGAAATCAAATGGAATTGATTTATCAACAGATAAGATGGCAATGCAAAGATTAAAAGAAGCAGCTGAAAAAGCTAAAATTGAATTATCAGGTGTTCAACAAACACAAATCAACTTACCATTTATTACAGCAGATGCAACAGGACCAAAACATTTAGATGTAACTTTAACAAGAGCTAAATTTGAAGAATTAATTCATGATTTAGTAGAAGCAACAGCTGGACCAGTTAACCAAGCATTAAAAGATGCAGGATTAACAGCAAATGATATTCATAAAGTATTATTAGTTGGTGGTTCTACAAGAGTTCCAGCAGTTCAAGAAGTTGTTAAGAGAATAACAGGAAAAGAACCAGATAAAGGAATCAACCCTGATGAATGTGTTGCTATTGGTGCAGCAATCCAAGGTGGTGTATTATCAGGAGATGTTAAAGATTTAGTCTTACTAGATGTAACACCATTATCATTAGGTATTGAAACATATGGTGGAGTATTCACAAAATTAATAGATAGAAATACAACAATCCCAACAAAGAAATCACAAATCTTCTCAACAGCTGCAGATGGTCAAACATCAGTAGAAGTTCACGTATTACAAGGTGAAAGAGAAATGGCTGCATATAACAAAACATTAGGAAGATTCCAATTAACAGGAATTCCAGCAGCACCAAGAGGAGTACCACAAATCGAAGTAACATTTGATATAGATGCAAATGGTATAGTTCATGTATCAGCAAAAGATATGGCAACTGGAAATGAACAAAATGTATCAATTACAGCATCAACCAACTTAACAGATGAAGATATCGAAAAAGCTGTTAAAGATGCAGAAGCACATGCTGAAGAAGATAAAAAGAAGAAAGAAGAAATTGAAGTTAAAAATAATGCTGAAAGCTTAATTTACAATAGTGAAAAAACATTAGGAGAATTAGGAGATAAAATTAGTGGAGAAGAAAAAGCTAAAGTAGAAGCTGAAATCGAAAACACTAGAAAAGCTCTTGATTCAAATAACACAGAAAACATCAAAGAAGCTACAGAAAAATTAACAAAAGTATTCTATGAAATGTCAGAACAATTATATAAGAATGCAAATCCAAATGCAGGAGTTGATCCAAATGCAGCTGCAGGAGCTGGTTCAACAGATGCAAACAATGGTGGAAATGATGGAACAGTATATGATGCTGATTACAAAGTTGAAGATGACAACAAATAATAAGATGTAACATTAAAGAGAGGGCGAGTTTTTAAGACTCGCCTAATTTATGAAAAGGAGCTAAGTATGAACTTAGAAAAAGTAGTGATGGGAGGTAAGACTTATGGCAAGTAAAAGAGACTATTATGAGGTATTAGGTGTTGATAAAAATGCCACAGATGAAGAATTAAAAAAAGCATATAGAAAGCTTGCAAAAAAGTATCATCCAGATGCCAACCCAGATAATAAAGAAGAAGCTGAAGAAAAATTTAAAGAAGTAAATGAAGCATATGAAACATTATCAGATCCACAAAAAAGAAAAATGTATGACCAATTTGGACCAGATGGTCCTCAAGGATTTAATGGATTCAATGGAGCAGGTGGACCATTTGGAAATGGTGGATATTATTCTTATACCTCATCAGGATTTGATGGCTTTTCTGATTTTGGAGATTTAGGAGATATATTTTCTTCATTTTTTGGTGGAGGGGCAAGAACTGGTGCGAGAGCTCAAACACAAAGAGGACCTAGAAAAGGTGCAGATCTTAATTTAAATATGGAAATTACTTTTGAAGAAGCTTTTTTAGGAGTTGAAAAAGAAATTTCTATAACAAGACCTGAAACATGTGAGATATGTCATGGAACTGGAGCAAGACCTGGAACTAGTGTAACCAAATGTCCTACATGTAATGGAACAGGAACTGTAAGACAAGTTCAAAATACTATATTAGGCCAAGTTCAGACTTCAAGAACATGTACAGCATGTCATGGAACTGGTGAAGTAATAAAAGAACCTTGTGATAATTGTAAAGGAAAGGGAACAGTTAGAAAACAAGCTAGAATAAAAGTAAAAATTCCAGCAGGAATAGATGATAGTCAGACAGTTGTATTAAGAGGAGAAGGCGAACCAGGTGAAAAAGGAGCGTCAAAAGGAGATTTGTATATAACAATTAAAGTACGTAAGAGCAGTATTTTTACAAGACAAGGTACAACTGTAATGTGTGAAGTTCCAATTACAATTACACAGGCAACATTAGGTGCAAATTTAAAAATCCCTATGGTAGATGGAAGTACAGAAATGTTTACTATACCAGAAGGAACACAAACTGGAACTAAATTTACAATAAGAGACAGAGGATTTAAATCTTTAAATTCATCTGTTAGAGGAAATTTTGTATTTACAGTTGTGGTTCAAACGCCAAAAAGATTAAACAGAGAACAAAGAGACTTGTTAGAAAAATTAGCTATTACAATGAATGAACAACCACCAATTAAAAAGCGCGGAATATTTGGATAAAATTACCAAAAAAGTAATAAGTTTTACATAAATACTTGCAAAATAATTATTTTTATGGTATAATTTGTGTATCGTTCGGAAATGAACGGAAGAACATTTAAGAAAAATGGAAAGTCCAAATGGCTAAAGGACCGTTCCATATTTCTTGGAATGAACAGGATGTAGAGGTTCTTACCAAGAATGCGTTCCTCAAAAACAATTTCCTCTATCCTGATTGTTCGGCAAAAGACCGAATCGTGACTGTGATTAACAAGACTTCGAAAGAAGTCAAGTATGTGGTATTCCAGGGTGAATTTATGGAGGCTATGGAAGCAGCAGGAGGGGAAAACAAAGCGTAAACATTGAATACTCCGCTATGCATTTCAGGCATAGCATACAGAAGAATGGCAAAGAAATTTTGCCATTTTTCTTATGTTAAAAGCTTTTCTTTTTATACATTTTATTGTATAATATAAATTGTTAAAATGGGAGGAAAGAAAAATGAGTAAAAAAAGAATTGTAACAGGAGATAGACCAACTGGAAGATTACACATTGGTCATTATTTTGGTTCATTAAAAAATAGAGTAAAAATGCAAAATTCTGGAGAATATGATCAATACATATTGGTAGCAGATGTTCAAGCATTAACAGATAATTTTAATAATCCAGATAAAGTAAGAAAAAATGTAAGAGAAGTAGTAATGGATTATTTATCAGTAGGAATAGATCCTGAAAAAACAACAATATATATACAATCAATGATACCAGAAGTTGCTGAATTAACAGTATTTTATTCAAATTTGGTAACAATAGCTAGACTAGAAAGAAATCCAACCGTAAAAACGGAAATAGCTCAAAAGAGGGATTTATTTGGAGAAAGTGTTACATATGGTTTCTTAGGATATCCTGTAAGTCAAGCAGCTGACATAACAGCTTTAGAGGGAGCAGTTGTTCCAGTAGGAGAAGACCAATTACCACTTATAGAGCAATGTAGAGAAATAGTAAGAAAATTTAATAGCATATATGGAGAGGTTTTAGTAGAACCAGAGGCTGTTTTATCAAAAGAAAAAAGAATAAAAGGACTTGATGGAAATGAGAAAATGGGAAAATCATTAGGAAATGCAATCTATTTATCAGATCCAGAAGAAGAAGTTAATAGAAAAGTTATGAGTGCAGTAACAGATCCAAATAGAATAAAAAAAGATGATTTAGGAAATCCTGATGTATGTATGGTAGCATATTATCATAATTTATTTACAGAGCCTGATGAATATAAAACAGTGTGTGAAGAATGTAGAGCAGGAAAAAGAGGATGTGTTGCTTGCAAAAAGCAATTAGCAGCTAATATAAACAAGACATTAGAACCAATAAGACAAAAAAGAAAATATTATGAAGAAAGGCCAGAATTAGTTGATGAAATACTAATTAAAGGAACAGAGAAAGCTAGAGCAACAGCAAAAGAAACAATGAAAAAAGTAAAAAAAGCAATGAAACTTGATTATTTCGAATAAGGAGGAAATATGTTTACAGACTATGCAAAAATAATAATAAAATCAGGAAACGGTGGAGATGGAGCAATCACATTTAGAAGAGAAAAATATGTTGCTGCCGGTGGACCTGATGGTGGAGACGGTGGAAGAGGCGGAAGCGTTTATTTTAGAGTAGACCCTAATGCTAATACACTAATAGACTTCAGATATTCAAAAAAATTCAAAGCACAAAATGGAGAAAATGGTAGTGGCGGAAATAAATATGGAAAATCAGGAGAAGATTTATATATTGATGTGCCTCTAGGAACTATAATAAAAGACGCAGAAACAGGAAAAGTTGTAGCAGATTTATCAAAAGAAAATCAAGTTGAACTTGTATTAAATGGTGGAAGAGGAGGAAAAGGAAATTCTCATTTTGCCACAGCTACAAGACAAGTACCTAGATTTGCACAAGCAGGAGAAGATGGAGAAGAAAAAGAAGTAATACTAGAATTAAAATTATTAGCAGACGTAGGATTACTTGGCTTCCCAAATGTAGGAAAATCAACATTTTTATCAGTGGTAACAGATGCAAAGCCTAAAATAGCAAATTATCATTTTACAACAATAGAACCAAATCTTGGAGTAGTAAAAACTAAAAATGGAGATAGTTTTGTTATTGCAGATATTCCAGGAATAATTGAAGGTGCAAGTGAAGGAGTAGGACTTGGAATTCAATTTTTAAGACATGTAGAAAGAACTAGATTATTATTACATGTTATAGATGTTTCTGGAGTTGAAGGAAGAAATCCTGTTGAAGATTTTTATACAATAAATGAAGAATTAAAAAAATATAGTGAAAAATTAAGTACAAGAAAACAAATAATTGTAGCTAATAAAATGGATATAATGCAAGATGACAAAGGTTTAAAAGAATTAGAAGCACTTGCTAAAAAAGAAAATCTTGAATTATATAAAATTTCAGGAGTAACAGGTGAAGGTGTAACAGAATTATTAAATAGAGTATCAGAAGTATTAAAAACATTACCAAAAGAAGAATTAGTAGAAGCAGAAGACAGAGTAGTATATATATTAGAAGATGACAAAAATGATTTCACAGTAAGAAGAGAAGATGATATGTTTATTCTTGAAGGAAAAGCTATTAATAGATTGATGGGAAGAATAAATATAGATGATAATGAATCTATGTACTACTTCCAAAAGAACTTAAAATCTCTAGGAATAGAAGATGAATTAAAGCGTCAAGGAATTAAAGAAGGAGATTTAGTAAAAGTATTAAATTGGACTTTTGAATGGTATGAATAGGAGATAAAACAATGGAAGATAAAGAATTTAGAATACGTTTAGCAGGAATAGTTCCAATGCAAAATGGTTTTGCATTTATGCATAGAGTAGGAGTTCAAAATCATCCTATTGGAGATTATTATACATTTCCAGGAGGAGGACGTGAAGGAGATGAAACTCTTGAAGAAGGAACTATAAGAGAAATAAAAGAAGAGTTCGGAATAGATGTTGAAGTAGAAAAATTATTATATAAATTGGAAAATGGTGAACAAAACAAAACAGAATATTTTTTCTTGTGTAAATATGTGGGAGGAGAATTCGGAACAGGAACAGGTCCAGAATTCTCTGGAGATCCTAAATATGCACATAGAGGAAAATACATACCAGAAATAATAGCAAGAGAAGATGTTGAAAAAATTACATTATTGCCAACAGAAATAAAAGAAAAATTTGTCAAAGATATTAAAAATATGTGAAAATAGGGTCGGTCCTTTTTTTCACAATGCGAAAAAAAGGACCGACCCTATTTTCGCAGAAAGGAATAAAAATGCAAGAAATATTAGAAGTGTTACAAGATACAGCAATTGATACTATTAAATTATTGCCATTTCTTTTTATAACATATCTGATAATGGAATATATTGAACATAAAACTAGTAATAAAGTAAAAGATGTAATAAAAAAATCAGGAAAATTTGGACCTTTATTAGGTGCAATTGTTGGAATATTTCCACAATGTGGATTTTCTGTATCTGCTACTAACTTATATGCAGGAAGAGTAATAACACTTGGAACGTTGATTTCAGTATATTTAGCAACATCTGATGAAATGTTGCCAATATTATTAACAGAAGCGGTTCCAGCAGGAACAATATTTACAATACTAGGAATAAAGCTAGTCTTAGGAATAGTAGCAGGATTTATTATAGACTTTGTTATAAGAATGTTTAGAAAAGAAAAAGTAGAAGAGCAAGAAGAAAAAATAGAAGAAATTTGTGAACATGAACATTGCCATTGTGAAGAAGGAATTGTTACATCAGCAATTAAACACACTTTAAACATTACAATATTCATATTTTTCATAACACTTGTGCTTAACGGAATAATTGCATATATTGGTGAAGATACTATTGCACACTTTATTAGCAAAAATGTGATATTAGGACCAATAGTAGCAGGCTTAATTGGATTAATTCCAAATTGTGCTTCATCAGTAATTTTAACAGAATTATTTATAAGTAATGTTATATCTATGCCAGTATTGATATCTGGAGTTGCGGTAAATGCAGGTGTTGGGCTATTAGTATTATTTAAAACAAATAAAAATGTAAAAGAAAATATAAAAATAGTAGGAATCTTATATTTAATAGGAGTTTTAGCTGGCATAATTTTAGAACTATTCTTATAAATTTGTCCAAAATACTTGTAATTTTAGCGATTTTGTAGGATAATATATGTGTATGATTTTATAAATGAAAGGGATAATCATGAAAATAATAGATAAATTTTTGAAAAAGATTAATGCAAGTAGAAATACATTTGCAACATATATATTAACACTTATATCATTATATTTAGTAGTAGACAGATTAGTAGAGATGTTATTCATGATATTTACAGGAGTATCAGTATCATATTGGGGACCATTTAAATATACCTTAGCAATGGCATGTCCAATATTTGCATATTTGTTTTCTCCATCATCAGAATTTGCAATATCTAAAAATATGAAGGTAACATTATTTTATACATATGTAGTTACTTTGTATATTATTGTAATATCAATGGTAACGCAATGGGTAAATCAAGGTGCATGGTTATTTTTAATTTCATTACCAGGTTATACAGAATTAGTAACTAATTTTTCTGAATTGATAAAACCAGCTTTAACAGCATTAGCTGTATATTTCCCACTAGTAACTTTTTATGAGGTATTTAAATGGATTAAGTTGGGCGTTGATGACAGCAAAGACCAATTCAGATCAATTTGGGATTATAAAGGAATTAGTTTAGCAGATACTAAAGCGGGACATGGACCATTTACATGTGATATGTATATGTGTAGTGATTTTGAAAATGGAAATAAAATGGTATTTACCGAAAAATGTAGATATCAATCATTATTAGCTTGCGGTGGTTCAGGAACTGGAAAAACATCATTAATATTAGAACCAATGATGGCTAAAGATTTAGAGAAAAAAGCCTTTTATAGAGCAAATGCAAAAGAGATGGGATATACTGCTTTAAAAACAGGTATTGCAAAATTGAATAGACCATATGATAATGATTATTTAAATGAAAACTTTAATTTAAGCATGATTACTCCAACAGAAGGAAGAGAAGATGTGTATAAAGCATATATGAGCAAAATGATACTAGCTTCAATTGGAGATGATATAACTTATAGAGATTTAGGAATAACATCAATTTCACCAGATTTCGAATCAACTTCACGAATAATGAATGTATGTAAAAATTATCATATTAAATATAATTTAATAGATCCAGCAAATCCAGATTCTATTGGATTAAACCCATTTGTATATGATGATGCAACTAAAATTGCTGTTACAATATCATCAGTATTAAAGGGAATGTGTTCAAGTAAAGAACTTGAACAAGAAGAAGTTTACAGAGAAGAATTTATTATTCAAGCTTTAGAAAATATAACAATTATGTTAAAAGAAATGTATCCAAGATTAAATGGAGGAAATATTCCAAATCTTGAAGATATGTTGAAAATGCTTACAAATTTTGATTTAGTTGAAAAAATGTGTGAGATAATGAGACAAGACCAGGAATTAGCTGAAAAATATAGTTCACAAATTACTTATTTTAAGAAGAATTTTTATGCTAATAGTGCTGGAAGAGAAGCAACTTCAAAATATATTTATTTGGCAGTTGCTCAATTAGATAATTTATTGAGACTACCAGGTGTAAAAACTATTTTGTGTAACAGACATAATAATATTGATTTTGATAAGGCATTAGCAAATGGAGAGGTTACACTAGTTTGTACACGTAGAGGAGATTTAGGAAGAACAAGTCACAAAGCATTTGGATTATTCTTTATACTTTCAATGCAAAATGCAGTTTTAAGGAGACCTGGAAATGAAAGTAGTAGAGTGCCACATTTCTTGTATATAGATGAATTTCCAGACTTTATTTGCAAAGATACTGAAGCAATATTTACATTATATCGTAAATATAAAGTAGGAACAACTATTACAGCTCAAAACCTTGCTCAATTAAATGGTGATGCACCAAAAATGAGATATCAAGATACAATCTTATCAAATTGTGCAAGCAAAATATTCATGGGAGATGCAAGACCTGAAGAGTTAGATTGGTGGGAAAAGGAATTTACAAAGAAAAGAGAATGGCTATATAAGAATAGTATGGATATGGGAAAACTTAAATATGATTCAAAATATGGAGACGTGCAATATGGTTGGGCATCATATTTTGCTGCTAATAAATTGGGAACATTAGGTTTTAAATTTGCTGCAGTTAAATTAAAAACAGAAGGCGGAGGTTTCTGCGTAGGTGAAGGAAAATTTGATTTCATTGCTGCAAAACATAAAGAAGAACAACCTATGAAGGTATATAATTTTTCTAAGTTTACACCAGGAGTAGCAACAAGTGACGATTCAAATGATTCTGCAAGACAAAAGTTTGATCCAAAACATATAAATTTTGTGGATGATAGAGATGAAATTAATCCAGTTCAAACAGATAATACAGATGCAAACTTTGAATTTGATAATGAAAATGCAATTGTAGTTAATTTTAAAAAAAAGAAAATGTAAAAAATTGACAGGTTTAATACCTGTCGATTTTTTTACTTATTCATGTTTTATGAACTAACTCTAAATTCAGAAAAAATAAAAGACCCAAATGTAGAAAAAATGAAAAAAATAGTATAAAAAGTTAAAAGTACAGTAAATATAAATTATAAGATAATATTTGATTCAAAAGATTAAATATTATCTTATTTTTTTAGAAAAAATAATTGACTAACATAAGAAAATATGATATAAATGTATAGTAAATTAAATGGCCCGTTGGTCAAGCGGTTAAGACGCCACCCTCTCAAGGTGGAATCATGAGTTCGATTCTCGTACGGGTCACCATATATGTAACCTTAAAGGGGAGTAGTTTTAAATTGTTAATCAACAGTCGCGATTTTTTAGAAAATCTGGTTAACAAGCTTTGGATATAATAAGTAAACGAGACTTTTAAAGAAAAAATTGAACCTTTTTTCTTTAGAAGTTTTTTTGTTATTAGAAAGTTACATAATATAAGGTTACACACAATGGACAATCTATAATGAAAGGAAGATGCAAATGGGAAAACAGTGGTTTAACAAAACTGTAGAGGAAGTTGAAAAAGAGCTTGGAACAAACAAAGAAAACGGATTAAGCTCAAAAAAAGTAGAAGAAAATAGAGCTAAATATGGACTAAATGAATTAAAAGAAAAAAAGAAAGAATCATTAATTCAAAAATTTATTGATCAATTTAAAGATTTTTCAATAATAGTATTGATAATTGCAGCAATTGTTTCTGGAGTAGTTGGAGTAATGCAAGGAGAAGGATTTACAGACACAATAATAATATTAATAGTAGTATTATTAAATGCTGTAATAGGAGTTGCACAAGAAAGTAAAGCAGAAAAATCATTGGAAGCACTAAAAAAATTAAGTGCACATGCTGCGAAGGTAATAAGAAATGGAAAAGAAACAGCAATTCCAGCAAGAGAATTAGTACCAGGAGATTTAGTTATAATAGAAACTGGTGATTATATATCAGCAGATTTAAGAGTAATAGAAGCTGTTAACTTAAAATCACAAGAAGCATCTCTTACAGGAGAATCAGTTCCAGTAGAAAAAAGAACAGATGCAATTCAAGAAACAGAAGTAGGGGTTGGAGATAGAAAAAATATGTTATTTTCATCAAGTTTAATAACATATGGTAGAGGTAAAGCTATTGTTGTAAAAACTGGTATGAATACTGAAGTTGGAAAAATAGCAGATATGATAAATCAAACAGAAGACCAAGAAACACCACTTCAAAAGAAATTAAATAGCTTAGGGAAAACACTTGGAATGGTAGCATTAACAATATGTGCAGTAATATTTGTAATTGGGCTATTACAAGGAAAAGAAATTATCAATATGTTTATGACAGCTGTATCACTAGCAGTAGCAGTAATTCCAGAGGGATTAGTTGCAGTATCAACAATTGTACTTGCAATAGGTGTACAAAAAATGGTAAAGAAAAATGCAATAGTAAAAAAATTACCAGCAGTAGAGACATTAGGAAGCAGTACAGTTATTTGTTCAGATAAAACAGGAACATTAACACAAAATAAAATGACAGTAGAAAAAGTATTTTGTAATGATACAACCTCAGATATTGAAAGAGCAGAAACAAATGAAGATTTTAGAAAATTAATATATGATTGTATGTTATGTAATGATTCAAGAGTATTGGAAAATGGAGAAATTGCAGGAGATCCAACAGAAACTGCATTAGTAGATTTTGCTTTAAAGTTGGATTATCCAGTATCAATTATGAGAGAAAATCCAAGAGTTGCAGAAGTTCCATTTGATTCTAATAGAAAATTAATGTCAACAGTAAATGGAAAAGATGGAAAATATATAGTATATACAAAAGGTGGACTAGATGAAATTTTAAGAAAATGTGATTCTTATTTATATAAAGGAAGTGTAAGACACAATTTAAGTGATTATGCAGAATGGATTAGAACCAATAATGAACATATGGCAAATGAAGCTTTAAGAGTATTGGCATTTGCATATAAAGAAATAGACCATGTACCATCAAAATATGAAATGGAAAATCTAGAAAATGGATTAACATTTATAGGAATGGTAGGAATGATAGACCCACCAAGAGAAGAAGCAAAAAAAGCAGTGGAAAAATGTAAACATGCTGGAATAAAAACAGTAATGATAACAGGTGACCATAAGGCTACAGCGGTTGCTATTGCTAAGAAAATTGGAATATTAGAAAACGATAATGAAGCATTAACAGGATTGGAATTAGATAAAATATCTGACGAACAATTAGCAAAAGATGTTAGAAAATATTCAGTATATGCAAGAGTTTCACCAGAACACAAAGTACGTATTGTAAAAGCATGGCAGAAAAATGGCGAAATAGTTGCAATGACAGGTGATGGAGTAAATGATAGCCCTGCATTAAAAACAGCAGACATTGGTTGTGCGATGGGTAAAGTGGGAACAGAAGTTGCCAAAGAAGCTGCAGATGTTATATTAACAGATGATAATTTTGCAACAATAGTATCAGCAGTAGAAGAAGGAAGACGTATTTATGATAATATTTTAAAAGTAATTCAATTCTTACTTTCATGTAATGTTGGAGAAGTTATTGTATTATTATTAGCAACATTATTTGCACCAACAATAGGAAGAGTGTTTGGAATATATGATATTTCAATGATACAAGTATTATTACCAATTCATATTTTATGGATTAATCTTGTAACAGATACATTTCCTGCACTTGCATTAGCATTTGATCCAGCTAATAAAGACATAATGGATAGAAAGCCAGTAAAGAAAGACGAAGGAATATTCACAAAAGGTAGAACCTTTAGAATAGTATATCAAGGATTTATGATAGGATTACTTACACTTGCAGCATATTTAATTGGAATAGGTTCAACAAAAACAGCTATAGGAAATCTTACATTAGAAGAAACAAAAATAGAAGTTGGACAAACAATGGCATTTACAGTATTGGCATTTTCAGAATTAATTCATGTATTTAATATACGTGATAATAAAAATTCAATATTTAAAACAGGTATATTAGGAAACAGTATTTTGATTTATGCTGTTGTTATATCAGCATTATTAATGGGAGTTATCTTATTAATACCTCAATTAAGAGAAATATTTAGTATTCCAATTTTACCAGTTGGAAATATCATTGAAACCGTATTATTGATTATTGCACCAGTTGTTATAGTTGAATTAATGAAGTTATTTAAAGTCAATACAGCAAAGGATGAGTAAATATAAGGGGAATTAAAATGGATAAAAAGCAAAAATACATATTATTCGCAATTTTACTAGTACTTCTAGTAGTTGCGATGGTAGTTATTATAGTAAAAAATAGGACAGTTAGTGTAGCAAAAACTAGTGATGTAGATTATCATGCAGAAAACGAGCCTGTGGCACAAACAGGAGAGATTCCAGAAGAACCAAAAGAAGATGTTCAAGAGGAAGAAACAGAAAATGTGACTGATGAAACTGAAGTTGAGCCAGAAGAAAATGAAGGAACCAAAGTAACACCAGTTTCAAATGTTACAAATTCAAAACAAGGAATTTATTATATAAAAGTAAATTTAGAGCAAAATGTTGTTACAATTTATTCAAAAGATGAAGATGGTGAATATACAATACCAGTAAGGGCAATGGTGTGTTCAACCGGAAAAGCAACACCAACAAGTGGAACATATACTATTCCTAATAGAAAATGGGATAGATGGACTTGGGGCCAAATGGTTGGAAATGTATGGGCACAATATTATGTTAGAATAAAAGGAAGTATTTTATTCCACTCTGTGCCATATACAAGTAAAGACAAGTCTACACTAGAATATTGGGAATATGATAAATTAGGAACTAAGGCATCAGCTGGATGTATACGTTTAACTGTACAAGATGCAAAATGGATATATGACAATTGCAAAGCTGGAAGCAAAGTTGAGTTTTATTCTGATCCAAATCCAGGACCTTTAGGAAAGCCAACTGCTCAAAAAATTTCTGATGATGAAGAAGTAAGAGGTTGGGATCCAACAGATCCTGATAATGATAATCCTTGGATGGATTATACAAGACCAGCAAATAAAAATACAGTGCCAGCAGAAGAGTTGCCACCAATAGATTAATGTGAAAATGCGAAAATGGGGTCGGTCCTTTTTTGAACATTGTTCAAAAAAGGACCGACCCCATTTTCACGTTTTCACATTTTCGCATACATTACTTTTTATACTGACCTCCCAGTACAATCCTCAAACAAAAGAAAATGTGTTAAAATTTTAAAGACAAATGAGGAGGAAAGAAATGGAGACAAATAAAATAACAGATTTAAAAGACATGCTAAAAAAATCAGGAGAAAAATATCCAGAAAAAATAGCATACAAAATAAGAATAGAACAAGGAAAATATAAAGAGATAACACATAAACAAGTAAGAAATATGATAGATAGTTTAGGAACAGTATTAATAGATATGGGTCTAAAAGGCAAGCGAATAGGCGTTATTGGTGAAAATAGATATGAATGGGAAATAGCATATTTATCAATAGTATGTGGAACAGGAATAGTAGTGCCATTAGATAAATCTTTGCCAGAAAATGAATTAAGAAGTTTGATTGAACGTTCAGAAATAGAAGCGATTTTCTATACTAAAAAATATGAAGATAGTTTGAAAAAAATATTAGAAGAAAAAGTAGGAAAACTAAAATACTTAATTTCTATGGAAAATGAAGAACAAGAATTAATAAAAAAAGGTGAGCAATTAATTAAACAAGGAAACAGAGAATTTATAGATGCAAAAATTGATAATGAGAAGATGAACATTATGCTTTTTACGTCTGGAACAACATCAGCATCAAAGATAGTTGCATTATCACATAAGAACTTAGTATCAAATTTGATGGATATTTCATCAATATTAGATGTTAATTCAGATGATGTATTTTTATCATTTTTACCAATACATCATGTATTTGAATGTACTGTAGGATTTTTGTTTGCACTATATTCAGGAGCTCAAACAGTATTTTGCGATGGAATAAGACATATTATGGAAAATATGAACGAATATAAAGTATCTGTAATGGCATCTGTTCCAGCAATTTATGAAAGAATATACAAAATTATAAGCAAAAATAAAGAAAATGCTAAAGACTTGCTAGGTGGGCATGTAAAATTGCTAATAAGTGGTGCAGCAAGTCTAGATCCAACAATTGAAAAAAATTATAGAGATTTAGGAATTAATTTGGTTCAAGGATATGGATTAACAGAAACATCACCTGTTATTGCAGTTGGTACAAATGCACATTATAGAACAGGTTCAGTAGGAATTGCAGTCCCAAGTGTTGAAGCAAAAGTAATAAATTGTGATGAAACAGGAATGGGTGAATTGGTTGTAAAAGGTCCAAGCATCATGTTAGGCTATTATGGAAATAAAGAAGAAACAGATAAGGTTTTAAAAGATGGATGGTTTAATACAGGTGATTTAGCAAGAATTGATAAAGATGGATACATATTTATATGTGGCAGAAAAAAGAGTGTTATAGTATTAAAAAATGGTAAAAATATTTTTCCAGAAGAAATGGAAAGTAGAATTAATAGAATTGATGGTGTAGAAGAATCATTTATTTTTGGGAAGCCAGTTTCAGAAGATAAAAATAATATAAAAATCTTTGCTAAAGTTGTATACAATCAAGAGTTGATGAAAGATATGTACAATGTTCAAGAAAGTGCAGATGTATACAAAATTATCAGTGAAAAAGTAAAAGAAATAAATCAAGAAATGCCAAGATATAAGGCTATAAAAGGTGTGATTGTAAGTGAAGAGCCACTTATAAAAACTACTACAAATAAAATAAAAAGACAAGATAATTTTAATCAAATTATGAGTCAATTATAGAAAGAGGAAATCTATGTACAAACAATATTTCTATCGCAAGATAGATTCAACACAGTTAGAAATTTGGAGAAGGATTGAAGCAAATAAAATAGACAATAAAACCGTTGTAATTGCAGACATACAAACAAATGGAAAAGGTACACATGGGAGAAAATGGCATACAGATGAAGTTAATAATATTGCATTTTCTTTTTTTAGACAAATCAATTGTGAGATTGATAAATTAGATGGTTTAACTACTGAAATGGCACAAATTATATTAGATATTTTTAAAGAAATATATCAAATTAAACTTCAAATAAAATTACCAAATGACATATTTTACAATGGAAAAAAAGTAGGTGGAATACTTTCAGAAACAAAAGTAAGTGGCAATATTGTGAAATATATTGTTGTTGGAATAGGAATAAATACATGTCAAACTGAGTTTACTGCAGAAATAAAAAATATTGCGACATCAATAAAAAATGAATTTGGAATTGATGTGGATAGAATGAAAATCATAGAAGAATTTTGTAATAGATTTGAAAAAAGAATATCGGGAAGGATTGATAAATAGATGAAAATAGGATACTTATTTCCAGGTCAAGGTGCACAAAGTCTAGGAATGGGAAAAGATATATATGAAAAATATGATGTGGCAAATGAGGTTTATAGAAAAGTTCAAGAATTGACAGGAATAGATGTTGCTAAAATAACATTTGAAAATGAAGAATTGCTAAATCAAACACAATATACACAAATTTGTATTTTAACAATGAGTTTAGCAATTTTAGAAATCTTAAAACAGAATGGGATACAAGCAGAAGTTGCAAGCGGCTTAAGCTTAGGAGAATATACAGCTTTAATAAATAGTGAAGCACTAAATTTTGAAGATGGTATAAAATTAGTAAAAAAACGTGGTGAATATATGCAAAAACTAGTTCCAGAAGGTGAATGGCTAATGGCTGCAGTACTTGGTATGGAAGAAGAAAAGGTTATTGAAGTATGCAAATTAGCAAATGAAAAATCAGCAGAAAATTTTGTGGTTCCAGTAAACTTTAATTGTCCAGGTCAAATTGTAATATCAGGAAATAAGGCTGGTGTTGAAACAGCAGAAGTTATTGCTAAAGAGCAAGGTGCAAGAAAAGTTAGAGAACTAAAAACATCAGGACCATTCCACACAGAAAAATTAAAAGAAGCATCAGAAGCATTGAAAAAAGAGTTGGGAAAAGTAGAATTTAATAAATTTAATAATACAGTTATAAAAAATATAGATGGCACAGAATATAAGGAAACAGATGATATTAGAGATATATTAGCAAAACATATAATAAGTCCTGTTAAATTTACAGCAGTGCTTCAAAAGATGTTAGACATGGGGGTTGATACTTTTGTTGAAGTTGGACCAGGAAAAACATTGTCAGGATTTATAAAGAAAATGCCAACAGAGAAAGAGATAAAAATTTTAAACATCAATAATTGTGAAACTTTAGAAAATGTTTTAAAGGAGGTAAAATAAATGGATAAGGTAGCAATGATAACTGGTGCAACTAGAGGAATTGGAAAACAAATTGCTTTAACATTAGCAAATGAAGGTTATAATATCGTATTAAATTATAGAACTGAAAATGATGAGCTAAAACAATTGAAAAATGAAATTGAAAGCAAAAATGTAAAATGCTTAGCAGTTCAAGGTGATGTAACAAATTTTGAAGATTGCAAGCAAATGATAGAAAGTGCAATTAAGGAATTTGGAAAAATTGATGTATTAGTAAATAATGCGGGAATTACTAAAGATATGTTACTTGCAAGAATGAAAGAAGAAGATTTTAAACAAGTAATAGATGTTAATTTAGTTGGAACATTTAATATGACTAAAAACGTAATTTCATATATGATGAAAGCAAGAAATGGAAAAATTATAAATATTTCATCAGTTGTAGGAATTGCAGGTAATGCAGGTCAAACAAATTATTCTGCATCAAAAGCAGGAATAATTGGATTTACCAAAAGCTTGGCAAAAGAAGTTGCATCAAGAAATATTTTAGTAAATGCAGTAGCACCAGGATTTATAGAAACGAATATGACAGATGTATTAAAACAAGAAGTAAAAGACGAAATTGCTAAAAATATTCCATTAAAAAGAATGGGAACACCTCAAGATGTAGCAAATGTAGTAAAATTTTTAGCTTCAGAAGATAGCTCATATATTACAGGGCAAGTTATTTCAGTTGATGGAGGAATGATTTAATGAAAAAGAGAGTTGTAATAACAGGTTTAGGTGCAATAACACCAATAGGTAAAACAGCAAATGAGACTTGGAATGGAATTAAAAATAAAAAATGTGGAGTTGATGAAATCAAATTATTTAATGCTGAGAATTTTAAAACTAAATTTGATGCAGAAGTAAAAGATTTTAATCCATTAGATTATTTAGATATGAAACAAGCCAAAAGATTAGATAGAAGTTCACAGTTTGCAATTATTGCAGGAAGAGAAGCTTTAAAAGATAGTGGAATAACAACAGAAAATACAGATTTTAATAATGTAGGTGTTTTTGTAAGTTCTGGAATAGGTGGTCTAACTACAATTCAACAACAATGTGAAATCAATTATGAAAAAGGAAATAATAGAGTATCTCCAATGTTTATACCAATGGGAATTGCTAATATGCCTGCTGGAAATGTTGCAATAGATTTAGGATTAAAAGGAGAATCAATTTCTATAGTTACAGCTTGTGCATCATCTACACATGCTATTGGAGAAGCTTTTAGAAATATACAAGATGGATATGAAGAAGTAATTTTGGCAGGTGGATGTGAAGCTGCTATTTGTCAATCTGGTGTAGCAGGATTTGAGAATATGAAGGCATTAACACATGCAACTGAAAAAGATAGAGCAAGCATACCATTTGATAAAGAGAGAAGCGGATTTGTAATTGGTGAAGGTGCAGGAGTTGTAGTTTTAGAAGAATTAGAACATGCCAAAGCAAGAAATGCCAAAATATATGCAGAGCTTGTAGGATATGGTGCAACATCTGATGCATATCATATTACTTCACCAGCTCCAGATGGAGAAGGTGCTGCAAGAGCCATGGTAAGAGCAATGGAAAATGCAAACATAAAACCAGAAGATGTTGATTATATAAATGCTCATGGAACTTCAACACATTTAAATGATGTATGTGAAACACTAGCAATAAAAAAAGCATTAGGAGATGCAAGTAAAAAAGTTATGGTAAGCTCAACAAAAGGAAATACAGGACATTTACTAGGTGCTGCTGGTGCAGTTGAAGCTCTTATATGTGCAAAGGCTATAGAAGAACAATTAGTTCCGCCAACATTAAATTACAAAGTACCAGACGAAGAATGTGATTTGGATATTGTTCCAAATGAGTTAAGAAATGCAAATTTAAATGTTGTAATGTCAAATTCTTTGGGATTTGGAGGACATAATGCAAGTATCATATTAAAGAAATATGAGGAGGAAAAATAAATGGAGTATGACAAAATAAAACAATTGATGGAAGATATGGGAAAATCTAATATAGAAGAATTGGAAATTGAGTTTCCTGAAGGAATGAAAATAAGCATGAAGAAGAATGTTGCTGTTGTGCCGGCTCAACAAGTGGTAGCTCAACAATCTACAAATATTCCTGTAGTTCAATCAATCCAAACTACTCAACCTGTACAGGAAGAGCCAAAAGAAGAATATAAAGAAATAAAATCTCCAATGGTTGGAACATTTTATTCAAAACCATCACCTGACAAAGAAGCGTTTGTAAAAGTAGGAGATAAAGTAAAAAAAGGTCAAGTGGTTTGCATTATAGAAGCAATGAAATTAATGAATGAAATAGAAGCAGAATTTGATGGAGAAGTAGTAGAAGTGTGTTTAAATGATGGCGAGGCAGTTGAATATGGAAAATCACTTTTTAAATTAAAATAGGAGAAAAATATGTTAGATAAAGAAGAAATAAAAAAAATAATTCCTCAGAGAGATCCATTTTTAATGATAGATGAGGTAGAACAATTTGTGCCAGGAGAAAGTTGTACTGCTTATAAAAATGTAAGTGCAGATGAATATTATTTTAAAGGTCATTTTCCTGGAAATCCTATAATGCCTGGAGTGTTAATGGTAGAAGCATTAGCACAAACAGGAGCAGTAGCAATTCTGTCAATGGAAGAAAATAAAGGAAGAAATGCATTATTTGGCGGAATTAATAATTTGAAATTCAAAAAGCAAGTTGTTCCAGGGGATAGATTAAAATTAGAGGTTAAGATAATTAAAAGAAAAGGACCAATAGGAATAGGAGAGGCAATTGCCACTGTTGATGGGAAAATTGCTGTTAAAGGTGAATTAACATTTGCCATAGTATAATGGCATTTTGGAGCTTATAGGAAAGGAAAAGAAAGATGGTAAACAAGATATTAATTGCAAATAGAGGAGAAATAGCAGTAAGAATAATAAGAGCATGTAAAGAAATGAATATAAAAACAGTTGCAGTATATTCAGAAGTAGACAAAGATGCAATGCATGTAAAACTAGCTGATGAGGCTATATGTATAGGCCCTGCAAATTCTAGTAAAAGCTATTTGAATTTTAAAAATATAATAGAAGCAGCTAATATAACAGGAGCTGATGCAATTCATCCTGGATTTGGATTTTTATCAGAAAATAGCCAGTTTGCAAAAATATGTGAAGAATCTAATATAAAATTTATAGGTCCAAATTACAAAGTAATTGAATTGATGGGAAATAAGTCAAATGCAAAAGAATTAATGAAAAATGCAGGAGTTCCAGTTATACCAGGTTCAGATGGAAGTGTAAAGGGACTAAAAGATGCAATCAAAATTGCAAATGAAATAGGATATCCAGTTATGCTAAAAGCAGCTGCTGGAGGTGGAGGAAAAGGAATAAGAATTGTAAATATTCCAGAAGAACTAGAAAGTAATTATAATATTGTAAAGCAAGAAGCAAAACTTTCTTTTAATGATGATGAAATATATATAGAAAAGTTCGTAAAAAATCCTAGACATGTAGAAATACAAATTTTAGCAGATGAGCATGGAAATGTAATCCATCTAGGAGAAAGAGACTGCTCAATACAGAGAAGAAATCAAAAAGTGATTGAAGAAACACCTTCAACAGCAATAGATGACAAATTAAGAAACAAGATGGGAGAAGCTGCAATTAAAGCAGTAAAAGCATCAGGATATACAAGTTGTGGGACGATTGAATTTTTAGTAGATTGTGATAAAAACTTCTATTTTATGGAGATGAATACAAGAATCCAAGTAGAACATCCGATAACAGAAGAAAGAACAGGAATTGATATTGTTAAAGCTCAAATAAGAATTTCAGCAGGAGAGCCATTAAAAATAAAACAAAAAGATGTTAAATTTAATGGACATAGTATTGAATGTAGAATAAATGCAGAAAATCCAGCCAAGAATTTTAGACCATGTCCAGGAACAATAACAGGAGTAATTTTGCCAGGAGGAAATGGTGTAAGAGTTGATACGGCGATATATTCAGGTTATACAATACCAAGTAACTATGATTCAATGATTGCAAAAATAATCACACATGGGGACACAAGAAATGAAGCAATCAGCAAAATGAAACGAGCTTTAGAAGAAACAGTAATAGAAGGTGTAGATACAAATATAGATTTCTTATTTAAGATTATAAAAAATCCAAATTTTATTAGAGGAAATTTTGATACCTCTTTTATTGAAAAAGAAATTTTGAAATAGAGGAAAGAAAAATGATAGTAGATAAAATAAAAAAAAGAGAGCCAACGGCTAAAAGGCTAACAAATAAAGTAGATATTCCAATTGGAAAATGGATAAAATGTGATAAATGTAAAGAAATAATTTATAAAGAAACTTTAAGAGAAAACTATTCAATTTGTCCTAATTGTGGTGCATATTTTAGAATGCATATAAATAAAAGGCTAGAAACAATATTAGATGAAGGATCTTATAAAAGATTTGATTTAGACATAGATACAACAAATCCATTAGGATTGGAAGATTATCCTAAAAAGATAAAAGCATTAAGAGAAAAAACAGGAATTCAAGAAGCTGTTGGATGTGGTACTGGAAAGATAAATGGAGAAGATGTTGTTATTTGTATAATGGATAGTGGATTTTTGATGGGAAGTATGGGAGTTGTAGTTGGAGAAAAAATTACATATTCAATAGAAAAGGCAATAGAATTAAAATTGCCAATTATAATCTTTTGTACATCAGGTGGAGCAAGAATGCAAGAAGGAATAGTGTCTTTAATGCAGATGGCAAAAACGACATCAGCAATAAGAAAATTAAATGATGCAGGATTATTATATATATCTGTACTAACAGATCCAACATATGGAGGAGTTACAGCTTCATTTGCGAGTATTGCAGATATAGTACTTGCAGAGCCTAAAGCAATGATTGGCTTTGCAGGAAAACGTGTAATTGAGCAGACAATAGGTCAAACATTGCCAGAAGATTTTCAGACTTCAGAATTTTTGTTAGAACATGGATTTATAGACAAAATTGTTGAAAGAAAAGATATGAAAAATACATTAAGTACATTAATTAAATTTCATAAAGACCAACTAGGAGGTGAATAGATTGGAAAAATCAGCATGGGAAAAAGTCGAAATTGCAAGAAATCCAAAAAGAAAAACAGCATTAGATTATATAGAAAAAATATTTGATGAATTTATAGAATTACATGGAGATAGAGCTGGAAAAGATGATAAGTCAATTGTATGTGGACTTGCAAAAATAGGTAAACAGAATTTTACAGTAATAGCAGAGCAAAAAGGAAGAACCACAAAAGAAAATATAGAAAGAAATTTTGGAATGCCTACCCCAGAAAGCTACAGAAAAGGCATTAGATTTATGAAACAGGCCGAAAAGTTTAATAGGCCAGTTATCACATTTATTGACACAAAAGGAGCATATCCAGGAATAGAAGCAGAAGAAAAAGGTCAAGGAGAAGCGATTGCATCATCAATGCTTCAATTATCAGGTCTAAAAGTGCCAGTGATTGCAATTGTAATAGGAGAAGGTTCAAGTGGAGGCGCTTTAGCACTTGGAGTAGGAAATGAAGTAATCATGCTAGAAAATGCAATTTATTCAATCTTATCTCCTGAAGGTTATGCAAGCATTTTGTGGAAGGATGCATCACGTGCAAAAGAAGCGGCAGAAAAAATGAAGTTAACAGCCCAGAATTTGCTAGAATTAAATATTATTGATAAAATAGTGGAAGAAAAGTCATTTGAACAAACAGCCAAAGATTTAAAAACAGAGATTGAGCGTGGTGTGGCTGAATTGAAGAAACTATCTGCTGATGAATTAGTTGAGAGTAGATATCAGAAATATAGGAACATGGGAGAATATGTTGTGATATAAGAGAATTCGACGGGAGAATGCTGAAATGAGAGTTTGGATAAAAAATATATAGAGGAGAGAAGAGTAAAGATGTTGTTAGAAAATAAAAAAATATTAATAATGGGAATAAGAAACAAATGGAGCATAGCATTTGGAATTGCAAAATCTGCATATGAAAATGGAGCTGAATTGCTTTTTACGTGTAAAGGAGAAGAGAATAAAGCTAAGATAGAAGAATTAGTTTCAGAATTTAAAGGAAGCAAAGTATATCTTTTAGATGAAGCATCAGATGATGAACAAGTAAAAGCAACTTTTGAAAAAATAAAAGAAGAAAATGGAAAAATAGATGGGATTGTACATGCGATAGCACATGCATTTACAGATGATTTACACAATGATTTTATTCAAACAAGCAAAGAAGGATATTTACATGCCTGTGAAGTTAGTGCATATTCATTTGTACTAGCAGCAAGAACTGCAAAAGAATTAGATATGTTAAATGAAAATGCAAGTTTAGTTACTTTGACATATTATGGTTCAACAAAAGTAATAGAAGGATACAATGTAATGGGAATTGCCAAATCTGCATTAGAAGCAAGTGTGAGATATTTAGCTGAAAATTTAGGAAAAGAGCAAATTCGTGTAAATGCAATTTCAGCAGGACCAATAAAAACATTGTCTGCACGAGGCATTAAAGATTTTGGAAATATCTTGGATGTTATTGAAGCAAAAGCACCGTTACATAAGAATATAACAACAACACAAATTGGTGATGTTTCTACCTTTTTATTGAGCAAAATGTCAAATTGTATAACAGGGCAAATTATCTACGCCGACAATGGTTACGAGATAATGGGGTGCTAGTTTTTTGTTAATTTGGTACCGGTGTTTTTTTTGACAATTGTCAAGAAAAACACCGGTACCAAATTGTCACTTGTCACAAAGTTTAGGTGGCTCTTTAAAGCTTAAATACCAGCTCATTCCGTTATTATTTTGCTCGATAAAATTTAGTCTTTCTTGCAATTGAGGATATGTTTTTGGAGGTGTTTCAATAACAGGTTGCCCTGGCATCCAATTTGCAGGAGTAGAACCTTTTGAGCAGTCTGCCATTTGTAGTGCTTGAATAATTCTTAGGATTTCTGGTATAAATCTGCCTATGTTTAAAGGGTATACTAGAATTACTCTTACAATACCTTTATCATCAATTACAAAGACATTTCTAACAGTTTCTGTAGAACTAATATCATTAGAAATCATGCCATATTTTCTGGCAATTGATCCATTTCTATCTGCAACAATTGGAAATGGTAGAACGATTCCTGTCATACAATAAATGTCACGCATCCATGCAAGATGTGAGGGATTACTGTCTATACTTAAGCCTAATAGGCAAGTGTTTAATTTTTCAAAGTATGGGCAGGCATTTGCAAATGCAATCATTTCTGTTGTACAGACAGGTGTAAAGTCTCCTGGATGTGAGAAAAACACTAACCACTTTCCTTTGTAATCTTCAAGGCTGACAGGCCCATATGTAGTTTCTGCTTCAAAGCTTGGAGCGTGTTGACCAATTTTTACAGTTCCATTCATCATTAATTCATAGTCCATATAAAAAACTCCTTTCATCATATTGTATTTTGATGCGGAGTTTTTGTGACTTAAAAATTTTTGTCAAATATCTCTTTAAAAGTGCTAGACAAATACAAATGAATATAATACTCTATTGACTAACATACATGGTTAGTATAGGAATATGTCTTTTTAACTTGCAAAAACAAGGAAAATATTGTATAATAGAGAAGAATGAGGCAAAAAAATGCCTTAAACTGTAATTAAAAGTTGGAAGGAATGTTTATTTATATGGATAGAATGAAAACATTTGCTAAATATGCAATTTGGGTAATATTATTTTGGATATTGTCAGATATATTAATATATTATGGTATAAACACTACATATAAAACAATATCTAGAAGAAATGAAATTTCAAATCAAATAGCAATCAATGATGCAGAAGCAACCAAAGTCAATGGAAGAATAAAAGGAGCAGTAACTAATACAGAGGAAAACAATATAAGTGGAAAATATATAAAAATAGACTTATATTCAGAAAGAGGAAATGTATTAGGAACAAAATATTTAGATATTGGAAATCTAGAACCTAATCAAACTACACAATTTGAAACATATTTTAAAATTCAAGATGTAAAATCTTATGATGTTACCATTTCGGATGAAAAGGTAGAAACAACAACAGAGGTTGATTTCATGACAGAAGACATGAAACAGATGAGAATAATAATGTTGTTAACATATATGATATTTTTTTAGTTGAAGAAAAATTTTTTAAAAATTTTTAAAAAGTATTGTCAAAAATAAAAGAATGTGTTACTATATAAAAGTATCACATAGGGGCATAGTGTTAATGGTAGCACATCGGTCTCCAAAACCGCTTGTCTGGGTTCGAATCCTAGTACCCCTGCCATAAAAAACTATTAATTGGGGAATTAATAGTAAAAAAATTAGGGGCCTAGAAAGAAGTTTAGCATATAGAGCTAGACTTCTTTTTTTGCTTAAAATTAAAATAGGAGGTGAAAATTATTAATAAATTAATTTATAAAATTATAATATTTACTATTATGGTATGCATATTTTTTGTGCCTACAATTTCAGCAAATGCAGGAACAATAGGAGATGAACCTGAAAAGGGGCAAATCATATTTGGTAGCAACACTAAATATGCCTGGCCAATTCCAGGGTATACATCAATCTCATCACCATTTGGAAAAAGAACAGCTCCAACCTCAGGTGCATCAACATATCATAAAGGAACAGACATACCAGCACCAGAAGGAACGCCACTTGTTGCAACCTGTGATGGAGAAATAACATTTACAGGATTTCTAGGTGGAGGTGGATATACAATAACACTTACAACAGAAGAAGATATAAAAATATCTTATTGCCATGTTTCGCCCAATTATATAGTATCAAAAGGTCAATTTGTAGAGCAAGGAGATATAATAGGAAATGTGGGGCCTAAATATGTGTATGGAGTTGTAGGAAATCAATATAAAGATTCAGCTGGAAATCCAACAAATGGAGCAACAACAGGTTGTCATCTTCATATAGGTTTTAGAATAGATAATGAGTATGTAAACCCATTAGATTATTTACAATAAAACAAAATTGTGGTATTATAATAATATTTGGAGGAGATAACCATGGCATTTGATGGAATTGTAACAAAAGCAATTGTAACAGAGTTGCAAGAATTAGTTGGAAGTAAAATTGATAAAGTACATGAACCTGATAAAAATACAATAGTCTTAGGATTGTATTCACAAGGAAAAAATTATGCATTAAATATTTGTATAGATGCACATAATTGTAGGCTAAACTTAACAACACATAACAAGCTAAATCCACTTGTTGCACCTAATTTTTGTATGCTACTTAGAAAACATTTGATAGGTGGTAAAATTTCTGGCATTTTTATGCAAGGGCTTGAAAGAATTGTAAATATTGAAATTGAGACTATTAATGAATTTAGTGAGATAGAAAATAAAACTTTAATTTTGGAATTGATGGGAAAACATAGCAATATCATTCTTAAAAATCAAAATGATATTATTATTGATGCAATGAGGCATATTGCTTCAAATAATTCATATAGAGAAATATTACCATCACGAATTTATACATTACCACAATCAAATAAATATGAATTTACTAAATTGTCAGGGCCAGAAGAGTTTGGTGAAAAATTAGAAATAGATTCAACAGAAAATGATTATGCTAAAAAGCTTTCAAATACATTTACAGGGATAAGCTTGTCGTTTGCGAAATCTGCAGTAGAACAGAGAGAATTGCCTGAAATATATAATTATATAAATGAAATTATAAATAGTGAAAAATTGAAATTTGAGTTAGAAGGCTCTGACTATGTTTTAAAACTATCAGATCAAGAGAAAGAAATGTTTGAATTAAACTTTTTTATAGATGACTTTTATTTTGAAAGAGAGACAACAGAAGCATTTACAAATGCTAGAAATACTATGCTTAGAATGATTTTAGAAGTTCTAAAAAAATATAAAAATCGTTTGGCAAGTATAGATGCGAAATTACAAGAATGTGATGGAATGGACAAATATAGATTATATGGAGAATTGATAACAGCTAATTTATATCAGCTTACAAATACACATTCAGATAGCATAGAATTGTACAATTACTATGATAATAGCAATATTAAGATTCCATTAGATGTAAAATATTCGCCAAGCATGAATGCTAAGAGATATTTTAAGAAGTATTCGAAATTGAAAAATGCATATAAAATTGTATCTGAGCAAAAAGTAGAAACAGAAAAAGAATTAAATTATATAGAAAGTATAGTTTATGAATTAGAAGATAGTACATGTTTAGAAGATGTTCAGGACATCTTTGAGGAAATAAGCGAAAATGTGGTATTTAAAGAAAAATTAAAGAGGAAAGAAAAGAAAAACAAAAATCAGAAAAAGAAAAAACAACAAAAATTTTCACCAATTGAATATGAAGTGAATGGATATAAAATTTATGTCGGAAGAAATAATAAAGAAAATGATTGGTTAACATTATCATTTGCAAGTAAAACAGATTATTGGTTTCATACCAAAGATGTGCAAGGAAGCCATGTTATATTAAAAGCAGATAAAGAGGTAAATGATGATATTTTAGTAAAAGTAGCAGAGATTGCGGCAAAACATAGTAAAGCCAAAATGTCATCAAATGTGCCAGTTGATTATTGTTTAGTACAATTTGTGAAAAAGCCAAATGGTTCAAAGCCAGGAATGGTAATATTTACAAATAATAAAACCTTAAATGTAAATCCACAAAAATAAACAGGGGAGTTCAATAAGAACTCCTCTGTTTGCTGAAAATTATTTTTATTTTCCAGCTTTTGCTTGGTCACAATAGTCTTCAAAAATGCTCCATATAATCCGGCAAGGCCGAGAAAGACGAAGCATGTTGGAAACAGAATTCTCAAAAGTCGTATACTCAATAAAGGGAACATCTTGTGTTTCGATAATGTCTTTATTGATTTTGATAGACTGGAATTCAGGAATCAACTCACAGAGTTTTTTTGCATTTGCATTGCGGTCAGGGTAAAAATCACTGATATCAATCATGAGTGCGAAAAAGGCTTCGCGGTTGATTGTTCCTTTGTAAGTTTTGCCGTTTTCAATGTAAGTTAATTCAATAAGGCTTCCCATGCTAATACCTCCATCATTTAATGAAATTAATGGGCTAATTAATTTCGGACAGGAAAATTATACCATATTATTGTTATAATTTCCAGCTTTTTTTCAAAAAATGTTGACAAAGCAAGGTTAAAATAATATAATAATTGCAAATAAATAATTACGATGAAAAAGAAAAATCATGTGGAAAGTTTTGGAGAGAGCTAGCAGTTGGTGCGAAGCTAGTAATTTGAACCATGAGGGGAGCTTTGGAGTAATATAAATTAAGGTGCTCAATGTCTTGAAAAAAGACTTTGAGAATTAGGGTGGAAACGCGGAATTTAACTTTCGTCCCTAGCAATATATTTTTTATTGCTAGGAATGAAAGTTTTTTTAATTTTTCTAGCAAAGAAGTAACAAGGAGGAGTTTAAAATGGTAAAATCAATGGACACAATAGTAAATTTGTGTAAAGCAAGAGGATATATATATCCTGGATCAGAAATATACGGAGGATTAGCAAATACTTGGGACTATGGACCTTTAGGAGTAGAACTAAAAAACAATGTAAAAAAATTATGGAGAAAGAAATTCATTCAAGAAAGTAAATACAATGTTGGATTAGATGCTGCAATTTTAATGAACCCACAAACATGGGTAGCATCAGGACATGTTGGAGGATTTTCAGACCCACTTATCGATTGTAAAGAATGCAAAACAAGACATAGAGCAGATAAATTAATCGAAGAATGGGCTCATGAACAAGGAAAAGACATGATTGCAGATGGAATGTCAGATGAAGAAATGATAAAATTCTTAGATGATAATAATATTCCATGTCCAAACTGTGGAAAACACAACTTCACATCAATTCGTAAATTCAACTTGATGTTCAAAACATTCCAAGGTGTAACAGAAGATGCAAAAGCAGAAATATATTTAAGACCAGAAACAGCACAAGGTATATTTGTTAACTTCAAAAATGTAATGAGAACAACAAGAAAAAAATTACCTATGGGTATTGCACAAGTAGGAAAAGCATTCAGAAATGAAATTACACCAGGTAACTTTACATTTAGAACAAGAGAATTTGAGCAAATGGAACTAGAATTTTTCTGCAAACCAGGAACAGATTTAGAATGGCATGAATATTGGAAAAAATTCTGCGAAGATTGGCTATTAGGATTAGGAATGAAAAAAGAAAATATTCGTTTAAGAGATCATAGCCCAGAAGAATTAGTATTTTATAGCAAAGCAACAACAGATATAGAATATGCATTCCCATTTGGATGGGGAGAATTATGGGGAATTGCTGACAGAACTGATTATGACTTAACAAATCATATGAATATGTCAAAAGAAGATTTCACATATTTAGACCCAGAAACAAATGAAAGATATGTACCATATTGTATCGAACCATCACTTGGAGCAGACAGAGTTGCATTAGCATTTTTATGTAATAGCTATGATGAAGAAGAAATTGCAGAAGGAGATACAAGAACAGTATTACACTTACATCCTGCTTTAGCACCATACAAAGTAGCTGTATTGCCATTATCTAAAAAATTATCAGAAAAAGCAGAAGAAGTATATACACAATTATCAAAGAAATTTATGTGTGAATATGATGAAACAGGTTCAATTGGAAAACGTTATAGAAGAGAAGACGAAATAGGTACACCATATTGCGTAACTGTTGATTTTGATACATTAGAGGATAATACTGTAACAGTAAGAGATAGAGACACAATGGAACAAGTTAGAGTAAATATTAATGATTTGGAAAAATGGATTGAGGAGAAGGTTGAATTTTAGGGCATGCGCAAAAAAGGACCGACCCTAAATTAGCATGAGAGAAAATGCACAAAAAAGGACCGACCCCAAATTAACAAGAGAGGAAAAGAAAAATGGGAAATAAAAAAACTATAATAGGAATTATAATATTATTAATATTGATAATAGGAATAGTGGTATTTGCCTATTCTTATAATAAGTTTAATTCTGAGCAAATGAAGCTTTTGTCAGAAGAGTCAAATAAAATATTACAATCAAATATAGTAACTGAAAATGTGGACTTTAATATTAAGACTAAGAAAAATTATGCCATTGTTGAAAAAGCTATTAAAGAATATGTATCAAATCTTAAGAATACATATATAGAGATTGAAGAATTATATAGTGGAATAAATCCAAATAGTATTTTTTCTGCACAAAACATAAATCATAAAGATTTAAGTGAGATTGATGAGATTATAAAAGAATATAAGGATAAAAGTCAAAATTGTGTAGATGAATTAGAAAAATTAGTTGCTGAAGAGAGTATTTCTGAAAATATTAATAATAAAAGTTTTTCTAGTAGAGAAAAGTATTATAAAGATTTATACAATACTGTTATGTTGAGTGATGCCATGAAATCACAATATAGTTCTTTAAAGGAAAAAGTTAAAGATGAAAAAAGCAAGTTGAATGAAAAGGTAAGCAAAATAGAAAAAATAAAGAATTTCTTGGAAAATAATAAAGATGCTTGGGAAATCAAAGATGATAAAATACAATTTAATAATTTGAATAGAATGACAGAATACTATGGATTGTTAAATCAACTTGTTGACTAATATACAAGAAAGAAGGAATTAAATATGAGAAAATATTTTGGAACTGATGGAATTCGTAGAATTGCAAATACTGAATTATCACCAGAATTAGTTTATAGAGTTGCTAAAGCAGGGGCATATGTGTTGTCAAGACATTCTAAAAAAGCTCCAACTATATTGATTGGTAGAGATACTCGTCTTTCAGGTACATTAATAGAAAGTGCAATGGTTGCAGGATTTTTAAGCTATGGTGCAAATGTAAAATTACTAGGAGTTATTCCAACTCCTGGTGTTGCATATTTAACTAGAAAGCTACAAGCTGATGCTAGTGTAGTTATTTCAGCTTCTCATAATACATATGAATTCAATGGAATAAAATATTTTAGCAATAAGGGAATGAAAATTCCTGATGATGTTGAGAAAGAAATAGAAGAAGTTATGGATTCTGGAAAACTTGACGAATTATCAGCTGTAAGCGAAAAAATAGGTGTTTCTGAAGTTAGCACAGATTTATTAGATGAATATGTATATTTCTTTAGAAAGAATTTTGATGATAATATTGCAAGACTAAATAGACCAGATTTTAAAGTTGTTATAGATACTGCAAATGGTGCAACATATCAAGTTGCAGATAAGGTATTTACAACACTTGGAATAAATCATGTAATAATAAATAACAAACCAGACGGAATAAATATTAATGCTGGATGTGGTTCAACACATCTTGAAATGTTGAAAGAATATGTTGTAAAAAACAAAATGAGTCTTGGAATTGCATATGATGGTGATGGAGATAGATGCCTTGCAGTTGACGAAAATGGAGAAGAAATAGATGGAGATAAATTGCTTGCAATTATTTCTCAATATCTAAGAAAACAAGATAAGCTTGCTAAAGGTACAATTGTTGCAACTGTTATGAGTAACTTAGGTTTGAATAAATTTGCAGAAAAAGAAGGCTTGAACTTTATTCAAACTAAAGTAGGAGACAGATATGTACTAGAAGAAATGCTAAAAAGCGGATATAACTTAGGTGGAGAGCAATCTGGCCATGTTATATTATTAGACTATAATCCTACTGGTGATGGAATATTAACCTCATTAATGCTAATTCAAGCAATTTTAGAGAGTGGCAAAAAAGCATCCGAATTAGGCTCAATTGTACAAAAATATCCACAAGTTTTAATAAATGCAAAAGTGGATTCAGATAAAAAATATGATTATGAGAAAAATGTAGAAATAAAGAATGCAATTGAAAAACTAGAAAAAGAATTTTCCGGAAATGGCAGAGTTTTAATTAGACCTTCTGGAACAGAACCTCTTGTTAGAGTTATGATTGAAGGAAAAGATAAAGAGGTTATTAGAGAAAAAGCACAAAAAATAGCAGATTTAATAGAGAAAAATTGCAAATAAAGAAAGAGGGTTTAAGATGGGATTTTTTGATAAACTAAAACAAGGACTAAGCAAGACAAAAGATTCAATTAATGAAAAAATCAATGATGTTTTTAGTAATTTTAGAAAAGTTGATGAAGATTTTCTAGAAGAACTAGAAGAAGCATTAATAATGTCAGATATAGGAATTGAAACTTCAACAAAAATAATTGATAATCTAAGAACTAGAATTAAAAAAGAAAAAATTGAAGATGAGGAACAAGTAAAAGAAGCATTAAGGGAAGAAATCGAAAAAATATTAGAAATTTCAGATAATTCATTAAAGCTTGAAACTAAGCCATCTGTAATCTTAGTAATAGGAGTAAATGGAGTAGGAAAAACTACTTCTATTGGAAAAATGGCTGCAAGATTATCAAGAGATGGAAAAAAAGTTGTAGTTGCTGCTGCAGATACATTTAGAGCTGCAGCAGTAGAACAATTGGAGATTTGGGCTAAAAGAGCAGGTGCTGAAATAGTAAAAAGAGAAGAAGGAATAGATCCAGCTTCAGTTGTATTTGATGCTATAAAAAAGACAAGAGAAATAGGTGCAGATGTTTTAATCTGTGATACAGCAGGAAGATTACACAATAAAAAATATTTGATGGACGAGCTAAACAAAATTCAAAAAGTAATCAACAAAGAAATGCCAGATGCATCAAAAGAAGTTTTGCTAGTAATTGATGCTGGAACAGGTCAAAATGCAATTTCACAAGTAAAAGCATTTAAAGAACAAGCAGATATTACAGGTATAGTTCTTACAAAATTAGATGGAACAGCCAAAGGTGGTGCTGTTATTGGAATTGTAGAAGAAAATAAAATTCCTGTAAAATTTATTGGCGTTGGTGAGCAAATTGATGATATGGAAATCTTTAATTCAAAGGATTTTGCTAAGGCAATAATATAATGCGCAAAAAAGGACCGACCCGAAATTAGCATGCGCAAAAAAGGACCGACCCCAAATTCACAAATTCGCGAGGAGGAAAATATGGAAATAACTAAACTAAGAATCGGAAAAAAAGCAAGAGCAGGACTTGTAATAGCATTTCTTATAATATATGCACTTATAACGTATATATCGCTAAGAGGCCAGTATTTGGAATATCTTGAACTAGGAAATCAATATGTCGAAAAATTTTTGACAGATATTAAATGTAAATACACAATAATGGGAATAAGTTTTGTTGTATTAAGTATTATTATATATTTTATAAATAGAGGTGTAAAAAAGGGGTTAAAGCCATTTTTTGAGCAAGAGAATAAAACAATGCCTAAGCTTCCTAATAAATCTTTAACTTTAATTATTTCTGCAATAGCAAGTGTTGTAATATCTAATAATTTAGTTGAAAAAGTTTTATTGCTTGCAAGTAATGTTTCTTTTGGAGAAGCTGACATAGTTTTCAATTTAGATATTTCATACTATATGTTTGTAAAACCTTTAATTGATTTGTTAATAGATTATGCGATAAAATTAATTATAATGTTAAGTTTGTACATGGCAGGATATTATATTGTTGTATTTAATTTTTATTTTAAAGGCGTAGATAGACAGTTATTGCGTGAAAGTAAATTGATAAAAAAGCTATTAAGAAATGTAATATTTTTAGCTATAGCTTATGGTGTTAAAACAGTGCTAAGCACTCAAAATATTGTGACAGGTAAATTGTTAACATTGGATAATGGAACAGAGTTGACAGGTGCTGGTATTGTTGAGGCAACGATTCAAGTTTGGGGATATGTGGGACTTGCTGTTGTAATTATAGTTGCATCAATATTGGCAGTAAAATATTT
Source organism: uncultured Clostridium sp. (assembly GCA_900555615.1). Lineage (GTDB taxonomy): Bacteria > Bacillota > Clostridia > TANB77 > CAG-508 > CAG-269. Next base: position 45,756 of record USMB01000001.1, read on the forward strand.
TGTTAAAAATCAAAATAAAAAAATCATGTATACAGTTATGTCTGTACCAATATATCTAGTTGCTTTATTTGTTGTTATGGTAGGATATAATTTAATATTTGTAAAACCAAATGAATTTGATAAAGAAAGAAAATATATTGGAGAGAATATAAAATCTACTCAAAAAGCTTATAATATAAAAGTAGAAGAAGAGAATGCTGATTATACAGGAACTATAACAGAAGAAGAAATTGAAAATAATTCAGATATTATAGATAATATTCCGTTAGTAAATGAAAAATTGGTTGTTGAAAGTTTGAATGATACTCAAACAGAATCTGGATATTATACATATAAAAATGCTCAAATTGCTAAATATCAAATTGACGGAAAAGACCAATTGGTATATGTTTCTCCAAGAGAAATGAAGAATCTAGATATTTCTTATAATAATAAAACATATGAATATACACATGGAATTGGAGAAATTGTTGCATCTGCAACATCTGTAGCAGAAGATGGAAATATCAAGTATATTCAAAAAGATATTTCTGGTACTGATAATATTTACAATATAACAGAACCAAGAATTTATTATGGTGTTGAAACTAATAGTACAGTTGTAGCAAATACAAAAAATAAGACAGAATATGATTATACAGATAATGCTGGAATAGAACATACATATAATTATTCTGGAAAATCTGGAATACAAGTTGGGTTTATTGATAGATTGATTTTAGCAATAAATCAAAAAAATATAAAACTTGCAATGTCAAGTTCTGTTTCAGATGAAAGCAAAATTCTAACAAATAGAAATATAATTGAAAGAGCTAAAACAGTATTGCCAAACATTGTTTATGATGAAAATCCTTATACAGTAGTTGATAATGGTCAAATTTATTGGGTGCTAGATGGTTATACAGTTTCTGATAAATATCCATATTCAACATATACAGAGGTTGTTTATAATGATGCTAAACATAAAATAAATTATATTAGAAATTCTGTAAAAGTTATAATAAATGCATATGATGGTGATATGACATTTTATATAACAGACAGAAATGATCCAATTATTATGGCATATTTGAAGTTATATCCAACTATCTTTTCTGATTATACAGGAAAAGAGATTCCTGAAGGAATAAAAGCACAACTAAAATATCCAAAATATTTATACAATGTTCAATCTCAAATGCTTATGGTATATCATAATGTCAAAGAAGATGTATTGTATAGAAATGGTGACATTTGGGCTTTGCCAAAGTATGGAACAGCAACTTCAAAAACTAAAATAGCAACATTAGAACCATATTATGCTATGGTAAAAAATGGTGATAGTCAAGCTCAATTAGGATTAATTCAAATGTATACACAAAATGGAAAATCAAATATAATATCATATTTGGTTGGTGTTTGTGAAAGTACAGAATGTAAATTAAAAATATATAAATATCCAACAGATAGCAATATAGTAGGGCCAACACAGTTAGATACAAAAATTCAACAAGATGAAACAATTTCAGCACAATTAGAAGCTCTAAATGTAGCTGGAAGTAAAATATCAAAAGATATGAAGATAATACCAGTTGGCAATACAGTTTTATATGTTGAAACAATATATCAAACAAGAACTAATGAGCCTAATGCAACAACTACATTAGAGAAAATAATTGTTGCATCTGGAAGTAAAGTAGCAATTGGTGATAGCTTGCAAGAAGCAATTACTAATTTGCTATCAAAATCAGCTGTAAATATTGAAATAACTAATACAGAAGATGTTGAAGGAATGATTCAAGCAATTATAAAAGCAAATAAAAATTTAACAGAATCAAACGGAAGAAATGATTGGAAAATGATGGGGGCAGATATTAAAGAACTTCAGAGTCTAATAGATTCTTTGGAAAAGATGGTAAAAAAAGAAAACTCAAAATTTAATGTAACAACATCTGATTTTTAGAAAATATTTATAAAAGTTGGGGGATTTAAGGATTTCTATTGCAAAGAAATTCTTAAATTCTTTTTTTGATTTTTGCTATAAATTAAATTAAAAAAGTCTTGTAAAAATAATATATTTAGTGTAAAATAAAGGCAAAAAGTAAATAATAAAAAAGAGCAAAAAGGAATGAGGTCAAAAAATGAGATTTGTAACAGATGAGAAGAGTGAAAAAGAGTATAAAGAATTTTTAGAAAAGCATGAAAGATGCAACTTTCAACAATCACCAGAATGGGCAAAAGTAAAATCAAATTGGAAAAACGAAGTAGTCTTAGCAGAAGATGAAAATGGAAAAATTATAGGAGCAGTAAGTATATTAATAAGAAAAATCCCTATTTTCGGTAATATTATGTATTCTTCAAGAGGGCCAACATGTGATATACATGATTTTTCTGTAATGAAACAATTAACAGATGGAATTAGAAAATTAGCAAAAAAATATAATGCATTTGTTTATAAAGCAGAACCAGATATTGAAAGTAAAGATGAAGAGTTTAGAAAAGTTGTAACAAGCTTAGGCTACAAAATAAAAGATGATGCCAAAAACTTTAGAGAAGAAATACAACCAAGATATGTATTTAGACTAGACATAAAAGATAAAACAGAAGATGAGATTTTTTCAGGATTTCACTCAAAAACAAGATATAATGTACGTCTTGCAATAAAAAAAGGTGTCGAAGTCAAAGAAGGAACAAGAGAAGATTTAAAAGAATTCCATAAAATAATGGTTGAAACAGGGACAAGAGATGGATTTATAATTAGACCACTATCATATTTTGAAAAAATGTATGATGAACTTGCACCAAATCATATGAAATTATTAATGGCATATCATGATGGAAAAGCAATATCAGGAGTAATTCCAATCTTTTATGGAAATAAAACATGGTATTTATATGGAGCAAGTAGTAATGAACACAGAAATTTAATGCCAAATTATTTATTACAATGGGAAATGATAAAAATGGCATTAGCAAGAAAAGATGATATTTATGATTTTAGAGGAGTATCAGGAGTTGTAGACGAAAGTCATCCACAATATGGATTATATAGATTCAAAAAAGGATTTGGAGCAACATTTACAGAATTTATTGGAGAAGTTTATATTCCATTTAAACCATTAACATATTCAATTTATAAATTTTCAGAAAAAACATTTAGAAATTTAAGGGGATTAAAAACAAAGTTCAAGAAATAAGGAGATATATGAAAACATTAGTTGTAGAAAAACAAAATCTAAAACATAATTTGAAAATAATAAAAGACATAACAGAAAAAAATAAGACTAAAATTATAGCAGTAATAAAAGGCAATGGATATGGATTAGGATTAGTTGAATATGCAGAATTTCTAGCAGACAATGGGATAGAAATTTTTGCAGTTGCAACAGTAGAAGAAGCGATCAAACTAAGAAAAAACGGTATAAAACAAGATATCTTGATGATGTCTTCAACAGCTGTAAAAGAAGATGTTGAAGCATTAGTAGAAAATGATATTATAATAACAATAGGCTCAAATGAAGCAGTTGAAGTAGCAGAAGAAGTGGCAAAAAGTAAAAATAAAAAAATAAGAGCACATTTAAAAATAGATACTGGATTTGGAAGATATGGATTTATTTATACAGAAAAAGAAAAAATCTTAGAATCATTAAAGAAACTAGAAAATGTAAAAATAGAAGGAGCATTTACACATTTTTCTATTGCATTTTTTGGAGATGGAAAAGAAACTCAAGAGCAATTTGAAAGATTTATGGCAACAGTAGAATATCTAAAGAAAAATAATGTTGATACAGGAATGTTGCATGTGTGCAATTCATCAGCATTTTTAAGATTTGAAAATATGCATTTAGATGCTGTAAGAGTTGGTTCTGCATTATTAGGTAGACTAGCAATTCCAAATAAATGGGGATTCAAAAAAGTAGGATATCTAAAATCAAATATTGCAGAAATAAAAGTACTTCCAAAAGGATATAATATAGGATATTCTAATTCATATCAAACAGAAAAAGAAACTAAAATAGCAATAGTGCCAGTAGGATATGCAGATGGATTTAATGTTAAAGTAGATAGAGATATGTTTAGACCAATTGATAGACTAAGATATGTAATAAGAGACATAAAAGATGCTTTTAGAGATAAAAACTTATATGTAACTATAAATGGAGAAAAACATAGAGTTTTAGGACGTTTAGGAATGTATCATGTTAGTGTTGATATAACAGGAAAAGAAATTAATATTAATGATGAGGTTCATTTTAATGTAAGTCCAATGTTTGTAGATAGCAGTATTACTAGAGAATACATTTAGAGGTTTATAGGTATAGCCAAAAAAACCTAAATAAAATTTAAAAGGAATAAGAAATGAAAGAGAACAAAGTTAAAAATATAAACTTTTTTAAAAAGATTTGGTATTCTATTACCAAATTTGAACAATATCCAGCCATGGCAGCAGAAGGAATAAAAACTGCAACAAGATATTTGTTAATATTAATAACATTAGTAACTGTAGCTGCAATGGGAGGTTCATTATTACAAACGAATAAAATGATGAGAGATTTATCTCAATATATTCAAGAAAATATTCCAGAGTTTTCTTATAATGATGGAAAAATAGAAATGAACACAGAAGAACCTATTGTTATAAATGATATTCAATATCAAGGAATAGATAGAATAGTCATAGATCCAATGGCTGATACGGCAGAGCAAAAAGAGAAAGATAAAACAGATAATTCAATGGAAGGAATAATAGTGTTCTTGTTTAAAGACGAAATTGTGCTAGTTGGAAAAACATCAGAATCAGATAAAACAGCGGAACAAGTATATACATATAGCAATTTCATTCAAAGCTATACAGGAACTGATATTCAATCATTTAATAAAACAGATTTTACTAATTATTTAACAAGTGAAAGAATGATTCCATTTTATACAAGATATGGATTATCAATATTTATATATTTGTTAATTATGAATGTTATATATGCCTTGCTAGATGCTTTCGAAATTGCAATATTAGGATGGATAACAGGTTTACTTGCAAAGATAAAAATAAAATTCTCTGCATTGTATAGCATGGCTGCATATGCATTAACATTATCAATATTTTTAAACATTATATATATAGTAATTAATTATTTTACGACATTTTCAATTAAATATTTCCAAGTAGCATATATTGCAATTGCTTATATTTATTTAGCTGCAACAATATTTATACTAAAAGATGATTTGATAAGAAAATTACAAGAAGTAGAAAAAATCAGAGAAGAGCAAAAAAATGTTAAAGAAGAAATAAAAGAACAAGAAGATAAAAAGGAAGAAGAACCTAAAGAAGAGAAAAAAGAAAAAAAGGATAAAAAAGAGGATGATGAAGGAGAAGAACCACAAGGCTCTGAAGCATAAGGAGGAAAATAACGGATGAACAATAATAAAGATAAATACAAAGAAATTTTAAGAAATTTAATTAATACAGTATTAATATTAGGTATTATTATAGCATTAGCTTTTGGAGGATATTTATTTTACAAAAATCAAAAAGAGAAAAATGGCGATGATACAAAATTATCATATACAGATTTAGTAAAAGAGATAGAAGCAGGAAATGTAGAAAAAATAGAAATGACAACTGGAAGTGCAACTCTAAAAGTAAAATTAAAAGATGTAGAAGAAGAAAAAACAACAATCATATCAAGCACACAAGCATTTACAGAATTAATTCAAGAAAAGACATTAGAGGAAAAAGGAGTAAATTTAGAGGTAAAAAAACCAAGTATAATATCACAACTTCCATCTTATGTAATGTCTATTTTGCCAACAGTAATAATGCTTGCACTATTTATCATGATATTTAAAATGCAAGGACTTGGAGATAAAGGCGAAGTATATGATGATACAGAAAGAAAAACCAAAATTACATTTGATGATATAGCTGGATTAGATGAAGAAAAAGAAGAACTAAAAGAAATTGTAGAGTTTTTAAAACAACCAAAAAAATTTACAGAAATGGGAGCAAAAATTCCAAAAGGTGTTTTACTATATGGTAAACCAGGAACTGGTAAAACATTAATTGCAAAAGCAATTGCTGGAGAAGCAGATGTACCATTTATTTCTATGAGTGGTTCAGAATTTATAGAAATGTTTGCAGGACTTGGAGCATCAAGAGTAAGAAAATTATTTGATAAAGCAAGAAAATTATCACCATGTATAGTATTCATAGATGAGATTGATGCAATTGGTTCAAGAAGAACAAGTAATAGTGGAGCTGAATCTGAAAATAATCAAACATTAAATCAATTATTAGTTGAAATGGATGGTTTTTCATCAGAAGAAACAATTATTGTATTAGCAGCAACAAATAGACCAGAAATGCTAGATAAAGCTTTATTAAGACCAGGAAGATTTGATAGACAAGTAACAATACCAGCACCAGATTTAGCTGGAAGAGAAGATATTTTAAAGATACATGCAAAAGACAAAAAAATAGCAGATGATGTTTCTTTATATAGTATAGCAGAAGATACAGCAGGATTTACAGGAGCGGAACTTGCAAATATATTAAATGAAGCAGCAATTATAGCTACAAAGAAAGAACATGATGCAATTACAAATCAAGATTTAGATGAAGCAGTAAAAAAAGTAACTGTAGGTCTTGAAAAAACAAGCAGAAAAATATCTGATAAAGATAAAAAGCTAACAGCATATCATGAAGCTGGACATGCTATTGTAAGTCAATTCTTACCAACACAAACAGCTGTAAAAGAAGTATCTATTATACCTAGAGGAATGGCTGGAGGATATACAATGTATAAATCTGATGAAGACAAATACTATATATCTAAGACAGAAATGCAAGAAAAATTAATAGCACTTTTAGGTGGAAGAGCAGCAGAAAAATTAATATTAGATGACATTTCAACAGGTGCAAGCAATGATTTAGAAGTAGCAACTCAAATTGCAAGAGATATGATTACTGTTTATGGAATGAGTGATACAATAGGAACAATATCATTTAAAGATAGTGATGGAGAAATGAATTACCAAATGTTTGGTGATGAAATGCAAGATGCAATAGGTAAAGAAGTAAAAAGACTAATAGACACAGCATATAGAGATGCACAAGAAATCTTAAGACAAAATATTGATAAATTACATGCTATAGCATCTGTATTGATTACAAAAGAAAAAATAAATGAAGAAGAGTTTAATAAGTTTTTTAATTCTTAATTCAAAAGAAAAGGGGTAAAAACATGGAAGATTTTGCTGAATATATTTTAAATGAGAAAGATTTAATATCAAAAATGGAAATTATTTATTTTTTGGCGCCTAAGCTAGGAATTAATTTTGATAAATCAATCGTGTTTAAAACAGAAATAGCAAGAATGTTCTTAAAATATTCTGAAATAGATGTAGATGATAATCTTGTTTTAACTGCTACTCTTTTATGTAACTGTAAAAAAGTAGATGATGCTCAAAAAATAGGCAAATTGCAAACATATGCAAAAGAAGGTGCAGAATACTTGGCAAAACTTGGTTTTGATGAGAGGTTTTGCAGGATTTGTGAGGGTGTAAATAGGTATAGTGGTTTAAATCCAAGAGAAAAAGAAAGTGACATATTAGAGTTAGCAGATCAATTTGGTGGATTATTAATAGATAGGCCAGAAAGAGTAGGATTTTCACCAGATGAAGCATTTGTATTAATAGAACACAGAAATTTAAAATCAGAGTATAATAGATACTTGGAGAGTTTTAGAGATTTTGTGAATAATGTTGAAAAAATAGAAATTTCAGGAAGAGTAAATACTACTGTTTTTGCAAGATTACAGAAATTGAATAGAGAGGCAAGAGATGTTCCTGAATTTGTGAAAAAGATGTCAATAGATTATTCAAATGCGGTTGATGAAAAACTAAAAGAATTAGAGGCAGAAGCTAAAATAGCTAGAGAAAAAGCAAACAGAGCAATGTTTAGCAGTGAAATTGAGGAAAAAATATTAAGGAGAGAAGGATAAAATGTACGAAGTATTTGCAGATTTACATGTTCATATAGGAAGAAGTGAAAATGGCAAACCTATAAAAATTACAGCAGCTAGAAGCTTAAATTTTGCTAATATTGCAAAAGAATGTGCAGAAAGAAAAGGAATAAACATTGTAGGAATAATAGACTGTGCATCACCTTACGTTATAGAAGATATAGAAAAATTTTTGAAAACGGGTGATGCCTATGAATTAGAAGATGGTGGAATAATTTACAAAGATAAAGTATGCATTTTATTGGGAAGTGAAGTAGAAACATCAGAAAAAGGAAGAAACGGAAAATGCGGTGCAGCACATAATGTATGTTTCTTCCCACATTTGAAAGATATAAAAGGCTTTTCAAATGAAATGAGCAAACACATAAAGAATATTACGCTAAGTACTCAAAGGTCTGATATATCAGGATATGATTTGATAGATATTGTAGAAAAATATAATGGAATTCTAATACCTGCACATATTTTTACTCCATTTAAAAGCTATTATGGAAATTGTACAGACAGATTACAATATATATTTAAAGAAAAATATGATAAGATTTTTGCAGTAGAATTAGGTTTGAGTTCAGACACATTTTTAGCTGATATGATTTCAGAATTAGAAAATAAGACATTTGTTACAAATTCTGATGCACATTCATTACCTAAAATTGCAAGAGAATATAATAAGATGTTAGTCAATGATATAAGTTTTAAAGAGGTTGTAAAAGCTTTAAAAAATGAAGATGGAAGAAAAATATTAGCAAATTATGGATTAGACCCAAAGCTTGGAAAATATCATAGAACACATTGTGACAATTGTGATTCTACAATAGAAACAAAAGAACCAGTTGAAATTTGTCCAAAATGCGGAAGTGATAAAGTAACATTTGGAGTTTTTGATAGAATCGAATTAATAAAAGATAAAGAGAAAACACAGAGCCCAGCTAATAGGCCGCCATACATATATCAAATTCCATTAACATTCATACCAGGAGTTGGTGGAAAAACAATAGAAAAATTGTTAGACAATTTTGAAACAGAAATGAATATTTTACATAAGCTTTCAGAAGATGATATAGAAGCAGTTGTGGGCGAAAAGATTGCTAAGAATATAGTTAATGCCCGTGAGGGAAAAATGAAAGTTGAAGCTGGTGGCGGAGGAAATTACGGAAAAGTAACAGCTTCTTAGTTCTAAAAAGAATTTTATTGCATAGACATTATGTAGAAATTAGTGAATAAGGAGTTGTCTATGCGAAAGAGAAAAAATGAAATTTTTACAACTATAAAAGAAGATATTGTTAACCATGCAAAAGCTTATTTTATAGTTGTAATTATTTTTACAGTTGGGTTATTTTTAGGTGTTTTGTTTGTTAATAAAACAGAAAATAAAAGTGAAATTGAAAAATATATTAATTCTTATATTGATGAGACAAAGCAAATTCAAAATGCAAATTATTTTGATGAATTGCAAAAAGATATTAGAAGCAAGATTACACTTACCTTCTTTTTATGGTTTGCTGGAACTACAATTATAGGAATACCAATAGTATTAGGAATTATACTGTTTAGAGGATTTTGTTTAGGATATACAATAGCATCTTGTATATTTGCTTTAGGAAAAGTAAAAGGACTTATATTTGTTATTATTACAGTTTTCTTACAGAATGCAATATTTATACCAGCACTCATGATATTGGGCGTTAGCAGTATAAAATTATATACTTCTATAATAAAAGATAGAAGAAAAGAAAATATAAAAGTTTCTATATTGAAGCACAGTATTGTTTCAATTATGGTGATGATTGTACTAATAGTATCGGCAATTGTAAAAATAGAAATTTCTTACAGAATGATAGTAAATTTGATAAAATATTTTTAAAAAATAGATAAAAGCTATTTACAATTTGATGAAAATTTGATATAACATAAGAGTATATCATTTATGTAAAATAAAAGATATAAGACAATAAAATTAAACATAGGTGGGGGAAAAAATGGAAGAACAATTAAACTTATTTTTTGGATTTTTAGAGAATGATAAGAAAGTGTCATTAAATACACTTCAATCATATAGAAGAGACTTAAAGCAATTTGAAAAATATATAGAAGACAATGGAGAAGATTATGTAGAAGTTACAAATGATGGAATAAAAGAATACATAGAATATATGCAAGAAATAGGAAAAAAACCATCAACAATATCAAGAGGATTAGCATCAATTAGATCATTCTATCAATATGAAGCAAAAAACAAAGTTGTAGAAAAAGACCCAACAGAAGGGATTCAATCACCTAAAATTGAAAAAAGAGTACCAAGTGTATTAACATCAAGTGAGGTTGCGTTATTATTAGACCAACCAAAAGATGTTGATTTAAAAGGTACAAGAGATAAAGCAATGCTAGAATTTGCTTACGCTACAGGTATGAGAGTAACAGAAATAATATCATTAAATATAGAAGATGTAAATTTAGAAACTGGTTATGCGACATGTAGAAATGGCAAGAAAGAAAGAACAGTTCCAATGGGAAATATGTCATTAAAAGCATTAAAAGAATATGTATTAGAAGCAAGACCAACTATGATCAGAGACGATAATGAAAAAGCATTATTTGTTAATGTAAATGGACAACGTCTAACAAGACAAGGATTTTGGAAGATTATAAAATATTATAAGGATCAAGCACATATTGATAAAGATATTACACCACATGTTTTAAGACATTCATTTGCAACACATTTATTACAAAATGGAGCAGATTTAAAATCAATTCAAATGATGTTAGGACATTCTGATATTTTATCAACACAAATATATATGCAATTCCAAGATGAATCATTAAAAAATGTATATAAAAAAGCTCATCCAAGAGCATAAAAATAAGACCGACATAATGCATATATGTCGGTTATTTTTATAGAACTATATAATAGGAGAAAAACATATGAAAATAGAAAACAAATTAACTTTTAATAATATTAGAAAAAATATAAAAAGAACAATATATACTACAATTTCAATAGCATTATGCTCATTTCTTATAATAGCAACACTTTTGGTGGCGACTAGTATTGGCAAAAGTTTTAAAGAAAATATTGCCCAAAAATATAATGACTATTATTTTTTTATAAAAAATATAAGTTTAGATAGATTTAATAAAATTAAAACTAAAGAATATATTAAACAAATTTATTTACAAGAAAATAATGAAGGGCAATTATATGAAATAGATAATTTGCCAGATTCTTTCCAAATTACTGATGGAATAAATATATATATTAAATATGACAATTATAAAAAAACGTGTGCCTATACAAATGACATATTAGAAACTTTAAATTTAACATATATTGAAACAAGTGAAAACTGCGAATTAAACACAAAATTGCTAAACTCTTATGGACTAATAGATGTATCTATCATTCCAAATGGTTATGCTGATAGTGTCCCAACATGTCAAGCTAGGCTAAATTTCACATATGTTGCAGATATACTGCTTGTAATTATATTATTAATATTCTCAATTTTATCAATCATAATATTATATAATGCATTTTTAATAACTATTAATGAAAGAAAAAAAGATTATGCAGTATTAAACAGCATAGGAGCAACAGAAGGTCAAATATTAAAGATGACATTTTTAGAAAATATTATTATAGGAGTAATTGGAATAATTATAGGCTTTCTACTTTCTTACCTTTGTTCTGATTTGCTATTAAAACTTTTGAATAATATAGTAGCTTCTGCTATATACAATTTTAAATTAGTGTTAGATATTAAATATATAATCATATCATTTGTTATAATAATTATTAATATTTATATATCATCATTAATTCCAAGCATAAGAGCAAGTAGCACATCTGTTATACAAGGAATTAAAAACAACAAACAAATAAAATCTCAAACAAATAATTATATTTTTGAAAAACATCTTAATATAGAAGGAAGATTGGCTTTAAAGAATTTAAAGAGAAATAAGAATAAATATAAAATTATAACAATTTTACTTGTAATATGCATGACTTCATATATTACAATTTCTACATATATAAATTATGAAAAAGTAGCAGCAAATTTAATAGATGAATATGATGTTGATGCTGAATTAGAACTTAGTGAAAACTCAAATAAATATTACAAAACCATACTTGATAACTATGGTACGACTTCTGGTGATAAAATTGAATATTTAGAATATAAGATAATGGGCTTATATGCTTTAGTAGAACCAGAAGATGCTCTTATAGCAAATTGCAGATATGCAGATTCACTGCATTTCCCAATCCAAGTAATTGGATTAGATGATAAATCTTATAATAATTATATAACTGATCTAAATGCTAATAATGGAGATTATATCATTTATAATAACATTACCCAAAAAGAAGGAAAAACAGAATATGTATATAAATATTATACTGCATTTGAAACAAATTATGAGTTTGATTTTAAAATAGTTTATTGCAATTATGTTGATGAAGAAGCTTCATATGAAATAATCGATGATGAAACTTTAAAAGAAAATTTTGTTTTAACAGAAAAGCTTCCTAATGGATTTAAAGAAATAAATAATACAGAAAAGATAACAATTTTTACAAACTTTGATACATTTAATAAGATAGAAGAGAAAATAAATATTCATCCAAAAGGTACTAATCAACAAAATATATGGATGCATTTTGGAAATACAAGTAATAGTGGAAATTTTGTTAAAATCAAATGTGGAAATATAATTAATTTTTCAAATTATATGGATAATATTATTCAAAACCAAAATATTGATATTTCGGCAAAATATTATTCTTTAGAAAATCAAGAAAAAATAATTTATGCCAATGTTTTAGAACTAATATTACGAACTATTATTTTAACGATTATAATTATTGGAATAATAAGTTCTATAAATATAATAAATGCAAGTCTATGTGAAAGAGAAGAAGAATTTAAAGCATTATCAAGATTAGGTGCTACTAAAGAAAATATAATTAAAATACTAATATATGAAAATATCTATATGTTTATAAAATCAACAATAATATCAATTATTTTGTCAATTCCTATTTTATATGCGATTATAAAATCTATGACAAAAACAATTATATTAGATAAAATATTAATTCCATTTACTGGTATAGGTATATTTATTTTATTACTATTTATAATATCTTTAATTATAGCAATATATTCAGTAAAATTTATAAAAGAAGAATAAAATTATAGGATTATAGGAGAAAAATTATGAGAATTTTAAAAGTAGAAAATTTGAGTAAAATTTATGGAAAAGGTGATGCAAAAGTTACTGCTTTAAATGACATTTCTTTTGAAGTTGAAGAAGGAGAGTTTCTTGCAATAATAGGCCCTTCTGGAAGTGGAAAGTCTACACTTTTACATACAATTGCAGGCTTAGAAAAGCCAACTAGTGGTAAAGTATATTTTTATGATAAAAATATGTATGAAATGAATAAAAAGGATTTGACAATATTAAGAAGACAAAAAATAGGAATTATATATCAGTTTTATAATTTGATTCCTACTTTAAATGTAGAAGAAAATATAACATTACCTATTGAACTTGATAAGAAAAAAATAGATAAAGTAAAGCTAGAAGAAATATTAAAATTTTTGGGAATAGATAATAGAAGAAAACACTTACCAAATGAATTATCTGGAGGGCAACAACAAAAAGTAGCTATTGGTAGAGCTTTAATGATAGAGCCAACCATTATTTTAGCTGATGAACCAACTGGTAACTTGGATTCTAAATCAAGCAATGAAATTATACAGTTATTAAAAAAAGCCAATAAAGAATATAATCAAACTATTATAATGATTACTCATAATTTAGAAATTGCAAAATTGGCAGATAGAATTATACAAATAGAAGATGGAAGAATTAAAGATCTTCTGTCTTAAAGGGTTTAGTACAATCTTTTGCTCTATAAAAAATGTTGAAGTAGTTTTAACCACCTCAACATTTTTATAGAATTATTTTGAAAATATTCCAGTAATTTCAGCAAAATATAAATCATGATAATCTTTGTTAGGATAATTTTTAGAATCTAAAGACTTATCAATAAAACAATCAGGTTGTAAACTTTGCCTATATAAATTTTTGCAATTAATTACAAGTGAAGCTTCTTCAAATGTAGGAATATTATTTATAAATTTAACATGTAAGCCTGAATTAGAAATTTTATCTTCATTTTTTCCAGAAACTTTGCCCATATAAGCTAGAGTCTTTTTATAATTTTCATCAAAGAAGCTTAAAGAGAATTCGTTTGAGGCTTCTACAAATTCTTTTGTATATCTTTGTGGTCTAAGTACAATAAAGGCTATGTTTTTATTCCATAATACACCAACTCCGCCCCAAGAAGCGGTCATACTATTTACTTTACCATTGTTACTGGCTGTTACTAGCATCCATTCTTTTCCTATTTTTGTAAATGGATCAAATTTAAATTCTTCAATATTAATTTCTTTCATGTTTTACCTCCCATAATGATATTATATACTAAAAATATAAAATTTGAATAAAAAATTATAATAAAACTATTGAAAAAATAATAAAAAGTGTGTATAATGAATACAATAGTAGTAGATATTTAATATCTACTATAATTAAAATGTGAACCGCAACCCTATTTGCGAAATATAAATTTATAGGTGAGAGAATGTGAACCGCAACCCTGCTTGCGAGATATAAATGTGCAGGTGGAAAAATGTTATTATAGTGAAATATGGGGTCTATAAAAATAGGTCCCATATTTTCGTAAAGGAGAGATGAAATAAAAATGGTAATAGAAGATGGAAAATTTTATTTTATAAAAGATGAGTTTTTTGATGTGTTTAAGGATTATGGATTAATGGTAAATAAAGAAAATGGGAATAAAAGACCATGTTATTTTTGTTTTAAAGATAGAAAAAATAAAGAAATAATTTGGTTTGTTCCAATATCTACAAAATATGAAAAATATAAGGAACTTTATGAAACAAAAAAAACAAAAGTGGAAAAAGACCTGTTTACAACTTTGTATTTGGAAATGTATTAGGAAAAAAGGCTGTATTTTTAATTCAAAATATATTTCCAACAACAGTTAGAGATAACGTTATCATTACATCTCTTAGGGTTGTAGAGTTAGCTGAAAGAGGAATCAATATTCCGTTTTATGATATTGTGAAGATGAAAAATTTGCTATTAAATAAACAGTAAATTATATTGAGGATTAAAAAATAACCTTACAAAATTGATGAAATTTTATTGTAAGGTTATTTTTTGTAAAATTTTATGAGTATCTTGAATAAAAAAAGAAAATGGTGTATAGTAAAACCAGAAAAAATGTAAGAAAAGAGAAAAATATGAAAAAGAAAAAAGTATTATTTATATCAAGTACAGGTGGACACTTTAACGAATTACAACAATTAAGTCCAATATTTGAAAAATATGATTATCATATAATAACAGAAAAAGACGAATCAACAAAAGGACTAAAAGAAAAATATGGAGATAAAATATCATATTTACCATATGGAACAAGAAAAAAATTAATAAGATATATTTTTGTATATACTTATTTGTGTTTAAAAACAATATATTTGTATTTTAAAATAAGACCTAAATACATTGTAACTACTGGAACACATACAGCAGGACCAATGTGTTATTTAGGAAAATTATTTGGTAGCAAAATAATATATATAGAAACATTTGCAAACAGAAATAGAAAAACTGCAACAGGAAGATTAATATATCCAATTGCAGATTTATTTATTGTGCAGTGGGAAGAAATGCTAAAATTATACCCAAAAGCTGTATATGGAGGTGCAATTTATTAATGACATTAGTATTATTAGGAACGCAAAATAATAGTTTTCATAGACTATTAGAAGAAGTACAAAAAAATATAGATAATGGAAACATAAAAGATGAAGTTATAGTTCAAAAAGGTTATACAAAATTTGAAAGTCCAGATATGAAAATATATGACCAAGTTTCAGCAGAAAAAATGAAAGAATTGGTAAAACAAGCAGATTTGATTATAACACATGGAGGAGTAGGGTCAATTATAACTGCAATTGAGCAAGGAAAAAAAGTAATTGCAGTCCCACGTTTAAAAAAGTATAAAGAGCATGTAAATGACCATCAATTAGACATAATAAATTCATTTAATGATGCAGGATATATTATAGGAATACAAGAGGTTTCAGAATTGCCAAAAGCATTAGAAATGGCTAAAAAATTCATTCCACAAAAGTATGTACAAAATACGGGAAAAATCTTACAAATTGTGAGTGATTTTATAGACAATCATTAACAAATTTCACAAAATTTTTACATATATCTATTGCAAAAAAAGCATATTATTGATATGATAAGATAGAATGAAATTTATGAAAATTAAAAGGAAATGGTAGAAAAAATGATAGAATTTAAGAACGTATGCAAAAAATATGGGACAGGTACAGAAGCAGTAAAAAATGCAAGTTTCAAGATCGACAAAGGAGAATTTGCATTTTTAGTAGGAACATCAGGAAGCGGAAAATCAACACTTATAAAACTAATACTAAAAGAAGAAGAACCAACATCTGGAAATATTATTATAAATGGAAAAGATACTACATTTTTAAAGAAAAATAGAGTACCTTTCTTGCGTAGAAGCATGGGAGTAGTGTTTCAAGACTTTAGATTATTGCCAGATAAAACTGTATATGAAAATGTTGCATTTGCAATGTATATAGTAAAAGCAACTCCAAAGCATATTCGCAGACAAGTTCCGATGGTATTGTCTTTAGTTGGATTAAGTGGAAAAGCTAAAATGTATCCAAATGAATTGTCAGGTGGAGAACAACAAAGAGTTGCATTAGCAAGAGCATTAGTAAATAATCCATCAATGATAATTGCAGATGAGCCTACAGGAAATTTGGATCCAGACACTGCATGGGATATTATGAACTTGTTAAATGAAATAAACATGAGAGGAACAACTGTAGTAGTTGCAACACACGCTAAAGATATTGTAGACCAAATGAAAAAAAGAGTTATACACATACATAAAGGCGTAATAGTAAAAGATGATAAAAAAGGTGGGTATGATTGTGAGATTTAATGTAATAAACTATTTAATAGGAGAAGGTGTCAGAAACTTATTCAAAAACAAGAAATCAACAATGTCATCACTGATGATAATGTGTGCAACAATGCTAGTGTTTGGTTTGTTTTTTGTAATAGGTGAAAATATAAATGCATTTGTAGAAAATGTGGCAGAAGCGCAAGAAATAAGAGTAAACTTAAAGATAAACGCAACAGAAAGTGAAATTGAGGAAGTCGGAAATGAAATTCTTGCAATAGATGGAGTAAGAAATGCAGAATTTGTTTCAAAAGATGATGCAATAAAATATATGGAAGATTTACTTGGAAGTGATGCAGTTGAGGAATACAAAGAAAGAAATATATTCCCAGTAGCATATAATGTAACACTAACAGATCTTTCATTAAATGATGAAGTACAAAATGAAATAAAACAAATACCACAAGTAGATGATATTGTATCAAGTAACCAATTAATTGCACAAATTCTTAGATTAGCCAAAGGAGTAAAATATGTTACTGCAGGAATATTAGCATTACTAATAATTATTTCTGTATCTATAATATCAAATACAATAAAATTAACAGTTCATGCAAGAAGAAAAGAAATTTCAATTATGAAATATGTAGGAGCAACAAATAGTTTTATTAGATGGCCATTTTTGGTTGAAGGTATTATTATAGGAGTAATTGCAGGATTATTATCAGTAGGAATAGTAGGATTAGTGTATATTGGAATTGCAAATCAATTATCAGCAACAGACTTTTTGGAGACAGTACATTGGAAACTATTAGACTTTAAAGATATGTTCAATTTAATTTTAATGGTATATTTAGGATTAGGAATTGGAATTGGTGCGCTAGGAAGTGGAATTTCTATGAGAAAATATTTGGAAGTATAGTACAGAAAGGATATGTTAAATGCGCAAATGTATAATAATATTAACAATTTTTGTTTTGATTAGTAGTATATGTATTTGCGTATCAGCAGAGGACATTAAAGACTTACAAGAAAAATCAAATACAATTACAGAATCATTGACAGAATCTAATAATAGGTTACAAGCAGTTCAGGGACAGCTATCTGAAAATATGCAACAATTACAAGAGTTAGATACTCAAATAGCACAATCACAGGAAGAACTAAATGTAATAGATACACAGGTTGATGATTTATTAAAACAAACAGATGAAAATGAAACAAAATTAAAAAATACACAAGAGCAATATGATAAAATTCAAGAACTTGTTGATTCTAGAATGTTAAAATTGTATGCTACGCCAAAGTTTCAGACTTTACAAATTTTATTAGAAGCAAAGAGTATCACAGATTTCTTATCAACTTATTATGCTATACAAGAAGTAACAAAAGCTGATAGGGGTTTAATGGAAACTGTAAAAAAGCAGAAGGCTGAAATTGAAACAACAAAGAAAATTTTAGCAGAAAAAAAGCAACAAATAATAACTAGTAAGCAATCACAACAAAAGAAAAAACAGGTATTGGCAAATACTAAAAAAATGCGTGAATATTATATAAGTAAATTATCAACAGAAGAACAGGAATTGCAATCACAAATAGATGAATATAATAGACAAGCATCAGAAATTGAAGCAGAAATAAAACTGTTGGCATTAAATAGTATAAGTAAAGATTATATTGGAGGTGCAATGATATGGCCTGCACCTGGATATAAGACAATAACTTCTGAGTATGGAATGAGAGTTCATCCTGTTACTGGAGCATATAAATTGCATACAGGAGTTGACATTGGAGCAACATATGGTTCAAGCTTTGTGGCTGCCGCAAATGGAATTGTTGTAAAGGCAACATTTAGCCCAGCATATGGTAATATGGTCATTATAGACCATGGAGGAGGTGTACAAACCTTATATGCCCATGGCAGTGAAATAATGGTAGAAGTTGGACAAACAGTAAGTGCTGGTACAGAAGTTTTAAAAGTAGGTTCAACAGGATATTCAACAGGACCACATGCACATTTTGAGATTAGAATAAATGGTCAAACAGTAAATCCATTGGATTATCTATTATCATATGATTTTAACAAAAAGTTAGAAGAGAAAAAAGCAGAAGAAACAAATAATAGCTAAAGAATAAAATATAATATAGAGAGGATGAGAAAAAATGAAAAAAACATTAGCTAAAATTTTTGGAATCACAATATCTTTTGCACTTGTATTTCAGACAATTAGTGTAGATGCGACGACTCAAAAACAATTAGAAAAAGAGAAATCACAGATAAACACACAAATTGAAGATGCAAAAGAAAAGCAAAAAGAAATAGAAGCACAAAAATCAGAAGCAATGAAATCAGTAGAAAGTTTAATGAGTAAAATAGATACTGCTGAAGATGAAGTAGACAATTTACAGAGTAAAATAGATGAACTAAGAACACAAATAGCACAAAAAGAAAAAGATATAACTTCAAAAGAAGATGAATATAATAAACAAATGGAACTATTAGATGAAAGAATGCTAAAAATGTATAAGTCTCCAAAAACAGGTTATTTAGAGACATTTTTAACAGCTTCAAATATGACAGATTTCTTAGCCAAATATTATGCTGCATCTGAATTGGTATCATATGATAAAAAATTAATGCAAGAAACAAAAGCGCAAAAAGAACAAATCGAAAATGAAAAAAGTGCATTAGAAGAAAATAAAAAAGATTTAGATAATTCATTGGCAGAAAAAGAAAGTAAATCAAATGAGTTAAAGGCGCTAAAAAAAGATAAAGAAACACAAGTTGCAAAATTAACAGAAGAAGAAAAACAAACTCAAAAAGAGATTGAAGAATTACAAGCACATGAGAAAACAGTTAGTAAAAAGATAGAACAAATGCAAAGAGAATATGATGAGCAGCAAAAAAAGAATAATAATACAAACAGTAATAGTGGTACAAATGGTTCAACTGGATTTGGATGGCCAGTAAAAAACAATACAATTGGAACTAAGTATGGGGCATCAGGAAAATATTGGAGTTCAGGATATCACACAGGAGTAGATTTCCCTGTTTCAACTGGAACACAAGTATATTCAGTTGGTGATGGTCAAGTTTTTGATACAGGATATAGTTCTGCATATGGAAATTTTGTTGAGATATATCATGGAAATAATATATATAGTTTTTATGCTCATGGTTCAAAAGTTCAAGTAAGTGTTGGAGAAAAAGTTTCAAAGGGAGATCCAATAATGTTATCTGGGCGTACAGGAAATGTTACTGGACCACATTTACATTTTGAAATAAGGACACCTGGTTACAGGTATTCAAATTGTGTAAATCCAATGAAATATTTGCCATAATAAATTTATATAGGAGGAAGCAAGTAGAACTTGCGAGTGAAAATGGAAGAAGAGAAGTATTTAAAAAAACAAAGAATTTATAATGGAATAATGCTAGTCATATTAACATCATTTATAACAGCTATTTTAACAACAGCATATATAGGAAGAAAATATGATTTAGGAAATAACAATAATTCTATATCATCATTATTTAATACATCATCAGATAATAATGTATCAACTTCAATAAATTACATAAAAAAAATATTAAAAAAATATTATTTGAATGATATAGATGAGGAAAAAGCAGAAGAAGGAGCAATAGAAGGATATGTAGAATCTCTAGGAGATCCATATACAGAATATATTCCAAAAGATAAGATGGAAGACTATAAACAAAATTTAATGGGAAACTATGTTGGAATTGGAATATACATGGCTAAAAATACAGAAAACAATACAATTGTAGTATTAACTCCTATAAAATATAGTCCAGCAGAAGAAGCTGGAATTCTTCCTGGGGATGTAATAAAAAGTATAGATGGTGTTGAATACTCAGGAGATGATATGACAGCAGCTGCAAATAATATAAAAGGTGCAGAGGGAACAACAGTAAAATTACAAATTTTAAGAAATCAAGAAGTAAAAAGTTTTGAAATTACAAGAAAAAAGATTACAACAAATCCTGTAATTGCAAAAAAATTAGATAATAATATAGGATATTTAGAAGTAAGCAGTTTTGATGAAGATACAGCAACTAACTTTAAAGAAAAATTTGAAGAATTGAGAAATCAAGGAATAACATCATTAATTATAGATTTAAGAAATAATGGTGGTGGTTTAGTTGATGAAGCACTACAAATAGCAGATTATATTGTGCCAAAAGGAAAAGATTTATTAATAACAGTTGATAAAGATAAAAACGAAAAAATCGAAAAATCTAAAGAAGATGTTCTTATAGATATGCCAATAGTAGTACTTGTAAATAAAAATTCTGCAAGTTCATCAGAAATATTAGCAGGAGCACTAAAAGATTTAGGAGAAGCTACAATTGTTGGAACAACAACATATGGAAAAGGAGTAATACAACAATTATTATCTCTTAAAAATGGTGCTGGGCTAAAAGTTACAGTTGAAGAATATTATACACCAAATAGATCAAAAATTAATGGTCTAGGAATAGAACCAGATGAAAAAGTAGAATTACCAGAGTCTGTAACAAATATATTATTAGTAAAAGATGAAGAAGACACTCAATTACAAAAAGCAGTAGAATTATTAAGCAAATAAGGAGTTATTATCATGAAAATGAATTTAGCAAATAAATTAACAATATTTAGAATTATATTAGTTCCAGTAATTATGGCTATCCCAATTATAGATAATTTAATTGGGATACCAGGAACATTTCTTGGAATATCATCTGCTTTCTGGATTATGAATATTATATTTATAATAGCATCAATTACAGATAAATTAGATGGATATATTGCAAGAAGTAGAAATGAAGTAACAACATTCGGAAAATTTTTAGACCCACTTGCAGACAAAATATTAGTATTGTCTGCACTTGTAATACTAGTAGAATATGGTAAAATTCCATCTTGGATACCAATTATAGTGTTAGCAAGAGAATTTATTGTTTCTGGATATAGATTAGTTGCAGTAGAAAAAGGTGGAAAAGTAATTGCAGCATCTATTTGGGGAAAATTAAAAACAGTAACTCAAATGATTGCTATAATCTTTTGCTTCTTAGATAAATTTTCATTTGGACAATTTATTTTTAGATTTTCAGATGAAGCAAGTGCAGTTGCAAACTCTGCATCAATTTATATGACAACAGGTCAATTTGTTATAAATATAATATCAGCAGTAATGTTAGTAATATCAGTTGTTGCAACGATATTTTCAGGGGTTGATTATTTAAAAAATGGTAAAGATTTATTAAAAGATTAGAAAATACTTGACAAAATTAAAAAAGTGAAGTATCATACTAAATGTTAATATAAAAGCGACTTTAAAAAGTCGCTCTTTAATGCTATATACCAGCAATGGTTTTAAGGAGGAATGCAATTATGGAGGAAAAAGAAGTAATACTAACACAAGAAGGATTTGACAAAATTGAGAAAGAATTAGAATATTTAAGAACAGAAAAAAGATCTGAAATAGCAGATAGAATAAAGGTTGCTTTAGGATTTGGAGATTTATCTGAAAATTCAGAATATGATGAAGCAAAAAATGCGCAAGCAGAAAATGAGGCAAAAATAGCAGAATTAGAAAATAAAGTTAGATATGCTAAAATCATAGATGAAAAAGATATAGATACAAAAACTGTTCAAATAGGTAATACAGTAACATTATATGATATTGAATTTGATGAGGAAGTAGAATATACTATAGTTGGTTCAACAGAAGTAAATCTTGCAGAAAATAAAATATCAAATGAATCACCAATAGGTAAAGCATTATTAGGAGCTAAAAAGGGAGCTACAGTAGAAGTTAATGCACCTGCAGGAATTATAAAATATGAAATACGTAAAATAAAAAAATAAACATAAAAATTTAAGAAATGTCAAAAATTTGTTTGACATTTCTTTTTTGTTGTGATATTATAAAAACATAATAGAAAAGGAGAAGTGATGTAAATGGGGACTAGAGCCGAAACAAGCAGAAAAGAAAAAGCAATATTAAAATTTATTGAAAACCAAGTTATTGAAAATGGTTATCCACCATCAGTAAGAGAAATAGGAAAAGCAATCGGATTAAGCTCAACAGCTACAGTTCATGCATATTTAGCAAAGTTAGAAAAACAAGGATATATAAAAAAAGAAGATAAAAAAGGAAGAACATTAAAAGTAATTAAAGGAACAGATGGTCAACCTATTACAAAGCAAAATAAAGAGTTCTATACTCAAAGAGAAATGGTAGATGTACCAGTTATAGGAAAAATTACAGCTGGTTTACCAATTCTTGCAGTAGAAAATGTAACAGATACATTTCCAATTCCAATTGATTTTGTTGGTAATAGTGAAAGTTTCATGTTAACTGTAAGAGGAGAAAGTATGATAGAAGCAGGAATATTAGATGGAGACTATATTCTTGTAAAAAAACAAAATGATGCTAGTAATGGAGAAATAGTAGTTGCATTAATAGGAGATGAAGCAACTGTAAAGACATTTTATAAGGAAAAAGATCATATTCGTTTACAACCAGAGAATCATACAATGGACCCAATAATAGTACCAGATTGTAAAATATTAGGGAAAGTTGCTGGTGTATTTAGAAAAATGTAGAAATAAAAAATATTAATAAAAAATAGCAAGAAAAATCTTGCTATTTTTTGTAGTGTATAATATAATAAAACAAAAAAACAAGGAGAAAAAACAAATGAAAGAATTAGGTTCAAAAGGTAATATAATAAAAAGAATTTTTATAGTAGTATTAGTATTAATAGCAATCATTCTAATATTGTTAAAAGCACAAGATTTTATGAAAGAAAAAACAGATGATTCAATTAGTTTAATTATAAATAATACAAATGTAACTCAAAGACTTAAATATGAAGTGAAAATTGAGAATGATGATATTTATATTTCAATGGATGATATAAAGAATTTTTTTGACAAGTATATCTATATAGAAGATGAAATAAACGAAATAGTAACAACATATAATGATAAAATTGCAAGCATAGGATTTGAAGCAAACAAGCTAACATTAAATGGTTCGACAAAGAAAATCAATGCACATGCAATAAAAGAAAATGATGTTGTTTACATACCAATAAGTGAAATGACAGATGTATATAATATTGAAATTAACAACATAGAATCAACAAAAGTAATAACAATAGATTCATTAGAAAGAGAACAATTAAAGGCAACTACAAAATCAAAACTTTCAGTAAAATCAAAAAGAGAAAGTTTTTCTAGGACAGTAGATAAAGTTGAAGATAATGCAAGTTTAATTGTAATAAAAAATAATGGAGCAACATCTGAAAAAGGATGGACAAAAGTAAGAACATCAAATGGAAAAATTGGATATGTAAAAACAAGTAAATTAAATGAAATAACAACAACAAGACAAGCAGTAGAAAAGAAAAAACAAATAGAAGGAAAAGTAAACATGTTTTGGGATTATTTCTCACAATATGTAAAAGCACCAGATAGAACAGGACAAGTAGTTGATGGAGTAAATGTAGTATCACCACTATTCTTCTATTTAGATAAAACAGATGGAACATTAAAAGAAAATGTTGGAGAGGCAGGAAAAACATATATTGAATGGGCACATTCAAATGGATACAAAATATGGCCAATGATTTCAAATTCAGATGCTGGAATAAAAGTTACCTCAACAATATTGAATAGTTATAGTAAAAGACAAGAATTAATACAAAGCATAGTAGAAAAATGTGCACAATATGAAATTGATGGTATAAATATAGATTTTGAAAATATGTACCAAGCAGATAAAGATAAATTTTCAAGATTTATAATAGAACTTGCACCACGTATGCAAGAAATGGGAATCGTTTTATCTGTAGATGTAACAGCTCCAGATGGAGATCCAAATTGGTCTTTATGTTATAACAGAAATGTAATTGGAGATGTAGCAGATTACTTGGTATTTATGGGATATGACCAATATGGAACATCAAGTGCAAAACCAGGAACAACAGCGGGACTTAATTGGGTTGAAAAAAGTTTACAAAAAATAATTCAATATGATGAAGTAGATACAGAAAAAATAATTTTAGGAATGCCATTCTACACAAGACAATGGACAGTTGCAGCAGATGGAACAATTAAGGATAGAAGTACTGTATCAATGATGAATATTAAAATTCCTAATAATGTTGAAAAACAATGGGATGATGATTTAAAACAATATTACATCGAATATGCATCAGGAAAAAATACAATAAAAATGTGGATTGAAGATGGAGTTTCAATAAAAGAAAAAGTTGCATTAGTTGCAAAATATAAATTAGGAGGAACTTCTGGCTGGAGAAAAGATATGGAAACATCTAATGTTTGGGCAATAATTAAAGAAGGACTTGCTAATGCAAGCGAATAAAATAGTAAAAGTCTGAAACAAAAAAAGGTTTCAGGCTTTTTGCATAATTAATAAAGATTTATCATAAATTCAATTGAGGTGATTATGATAAAAACTTTATATTTAGAAAAGGTGGATAAGCCAAACTTTATGTTTCAAAAACTAAAAATTGAACAAGATAATTGTAAAATATATGCTAATTTAGAAAAAGAAAAAAATATAAAGAAAGTGGTTTCAAAAATAGCGAAAGCCGAAATTAATGCGGTGGTTTTAAGTAAAGAATTAAAAGCAAACAAACAATTAATAAATAAATTAAACTCAGCTAATATACGCATATTTGATGGCAGATGGCTAGAAAAATATTTAACCTATGAAATATTAGAATTTATTTTAAAACAGAAAAATCAAAAAAAAGAAGAAACTGAATTAGCAATAACTACAAATGAAATTACAGACTCATGCATACAGATCATAAAGACATTAGCCAAACAGTATAAAAGGGTCACAGTAGTTACAAATCATTCAAGTAAATTAAGAAAAATTGAAAAAGAATTATATGATGAATATGGAATTTTAATTTTAGTTTCTAATAATCAAAAAAAGAGTTTAGCCAAAACACAACTAATATTAAATATGGATTTTAACAAAGAGGTGTTAAACAAATATAAAATAAATGAAAATGCAGTAATTTTAAATTTGGAAGGAGACATGATAATTTACAATAAAAGGTTTAATGGTATAAATGTCAATAACTATGAAATAGAAGTAGGCAGAGAAGAGATAATCTGGAGAACAAATATGAATAAATTTGAAACTAAAGAATTATTGGAAGCGTTTTTATATATGAAAGATACATTTGATAATATTCGTGCAAAAATAGGAAAATACAAGGTTTTGGTGCAAGAAATATATGGGATAAATGGAAAAATCGAAAGATTTTCTTAAAATACTTTCCTTTTTTGGCAAAATGTATTATAATATTTTGAGTAGATTCCAAAAAATACGGAGGATTTATAAATGGGAAAAAATAAAAGAAAATCAAACAAACATAGCAAAAGTTCAACAGCATTGGAAAAAACTAAAAAAGGAAATAAAAGTGCTAAAGCTAAAAGAAAAGATGCAAAAATGAAACTAAAATATAAACATCCTAAATTAGCATTAGCATTAAAAATTATTTTAATTGCATTAGTAATTCTTGTAGTAGTTGGAGCAGGTGTCACAATAGGGCTATTATATGGATTATGGGGAGATGATTTAAAAATTAATTTATCTGAATTAGTATTAAAACAAAATTCAGTAATTTATGACACTGATGAAAATGTAATAGCAGAATTAACTGGTGATGAAAACAGAAAAATTATAACATTAGAAGAAATGTCACCATATCTTCCCAAAGCGTATATAGCAATAGAAGACGAGAGATTTGAAAAACATCATGGAGTAGATATAAAAAGAACAGGTGCAGCAATATTATCATTTATAACACATGGTGGAAAATCAACAGCTGGTGGTGGAAGTACAATAACACAACAATTAGTAAAAAATATTACACAAGACAAAGAAAGTAGTGGAATAGATGGTGTAATTAGAAAATTAAAAGAATGGGCAAAAGCATATCAAGTAGAAAATGAGTTATCAAAAGACCAAATATTAGAACTATATTTGAACTTGATATTTATCGGTGGAAAAAATCAAGATAATAGAGGTGTTGAAATAGCTTCAGAATACTATTTCAATAAATCAGCAAAAGATTTAAGTATAGCACAATGTGCATTCTTAGCAGGAATTAACCATTCACCAAATAGGTATAATCCATATTTTGGAAGTGACCCGACAGAAAAGATAAATAAAAGAACTAAAACAGTTTTATCACAAATGAAAAAATTAGAGTATATAAATCAAGAAGAATATGATGCTGCTGTTGCAGAGGTAGATGCAGGATTTAATTTTGAAAATGGAGCAAAAGGAAATGTATATTCTTCACATACAGATGCGTTAATAGACCAATTAATTGCTCAAATAATGGAAGAAAAAGAAATTTCAAAAGATGCGGCAACAACTTATTTATATAGTAGTGGATTAAAAATATATTCAACTCAAGATTCTTCAGTTCAAACTATAATGGAAGAAGAAGCTAAAAAGAGTAAATATGATCTAAAATCTAAAAAGAATACAAATGAAGACGGTTCAGCAGTATTAGCACAAGGTGCTGCAGTAGTTATAGATCCTAAAACAGGATATGTAGTTGGAGCTGTTGGACAATTAGGAGAAAAAACAACTTCAAGAGGATTGAACAGAATAAAGTCATTAAGACAAACAGGTTCATCTATTAAACCATTGGCAGATGTATTGCCAGGTGTAGAAGAAGGAATTGTAACTCCAGCAACAATATATGCAGATTTAGCTACAACATTTGGAAAAGACTATGAACCTCAAAACTACAATAAATTTACAGGTTTAAGAACTGTAAGAACAGCAGTAACAACATCACAAAATATACCATTTGTAAAAATTATGGCAGAATTAACACCACAAAAATCAATAGAATATATGAGAAAGATGGGAATTTCATCATTAGTAACAGCAAAAGAAAATAAAGAGCATAATGATGAAAACTTAGCATTAGCTATTGGTGGTATGACATACGGAGTAAGTCCGTTAGAAATGGCTGCAGCATATGCAACAGTAGCAAATGATGGAACATATATAGAACCAACATTCTATACTAAAGTAGAAGATTCAAATGGAAAAGTAGTATTAGAACCAGGTCAAACTACAGAAAAAGTATGTTCTGCAGAAACAGCATATATTGTAAAAAGTGTAATGTTATCTGTTGTAGAAGGTGCTGATGGTTATGCAGGAACAGCTACTTATTGTGGATTAACAGGAATTGATGTAGCTGCTAAAACAGGAACAACAAACTCATCAAAAGATAGATGGCTTTGTGGATTTACAAATTATTATGCATGTGCTGCTTGGTATGGATTTGATGATCCTGAAAGAATAAGCTTCCCTGGTACAAATCCTGCAGGACAATTATTCTCTGGAATTATGAAACAAATACATAAAGATAAAGAAGATTCATTATTTGAAGAACCAGATAATATTGTTCATGCCAAAGTTTGTAAAACAAGTGGACTTCTTGCAACAAATAAATGCTCAAATACTTATTCAGAAATATTTGTAAAGGATCATTTACCAGATACTTGTGATGCACATCAAAATCAATATACAATTTGTACAGAATCAGGAAAATTAGCAAATGAATTTTGCCCAGCATCAACTAGAGAAACAAGATCAGCAAAATATGTTGTTGAAAAAGAAAGATTAGGATTATGGACAACACCAGGAATTAATACTACTACAACTAGTGCACCGACTGAATATTGTACAATACATAAGAAAGTTGAGGAAGTTAAGAAACCAGTGGAAGAGAAGCCAAAAGATGATACAGAGAAAAAGCCAGATTCAAATAATACGACAAAACCAGATTCTGGAAGTAATACGACAGGGAATACAACAGGAGGGAGTAATACAACGGCTGGAAACACAACTAGTGGAGGAAATACTACCAATAGTAATACTACATCAGGAGGAAATACAACAACAGGAGGAAATACAGCACAATAGAAGTTTGAAGGAGAATTATATTTTATAGTTCTCCTCCAAACTAATTTTACATATAAGGGAGTGAAAATAGTGGACATATATTTTTATAATACATTAACTAAAAAGAAAGAATTATTTGTACCAATAGAAAAAGGAAAAGTAAGAATGTATTCATGTGGGCCAACAGTATATAAAAATGCAACAATAGGAAATATGAGAACAAACTTATTCCAAGATACTTTAAGAAGAGTATTACGTTATAATGGTTATGAATTAAAACATGCAATGAATATAACAGATGTTGGACATCTTGTATCAGATGGCGATGAAGGCGAAGACAAAATGTTAAAATCTGCAAGAGAAGAGCATAAAACACCATTACAAATTGCAGAATATTATACAAAATTATTCTTTAATGATTTAGAAAGATTAAATATAGAAACACCAGAAATTGTATGTAAGGCAACAGACCATATCAAAGAAATGTTAGAATTAGTACAAAAAATAATGGAAAGAGGATATGCATATGAAACTTCAACAGCAATTTATTTTGATGTTTCAAAATTAGATGAATATGGAATATTATCAGGTGTAAATTTAAGAGAACAAAAGGCAGGAGCAAGAGTAGAAGTTGATCCAGAAAAAAGAAATCCATATGATTTTGCTCTTTGGATAAAAGCGCCAGAAAATCATTTGATGAAGTGGGATAGTCCATGGGGACCAAGCTATCCAGGATGGCATATTGAATGTTCAGCAATGAGTACAAAATATTTAGGAGAAGTATTTGATATTCATACAGGAGGAATTGATTTAATACCAACACATCATGAAAATGAAATTGCTCAAAGCAAAGGGGCATGTGGAAAGATTCCAGCACATTATTGGATGCATGGGGAATATCTTTTAATAAATGGTGGAAAGATGTCAAAAAGCTTAGGAAATGTATATTTATTAGATGATATCATAAATAGAGGATATGATCCATTAGTATACAGATTATTTAATTTCTCATGCCATTATAGAGGAAAATTGAATTTTACTTGGGAAGGAATAGAATCTGCTTCAGTTGCTTTAGATAGGCTAAGAGATGGATATCAAAAGCATTTTGCAGGAAATGTTGAAGTGTCAGATGAAATAATTAATGATATGGAAAATAGATTTCACCAAGCAATTAATGATGATTTAAATATGCCACTTGCAATGAGTGTAGTATGGGAAGCTGTAAAATATGCAGATAAATCACCTAAAATAGCAAAATTATTAGAAAAATTTGATACAGTACTTGGAATTAAGATAACAGAAAAGAAAGAACAAGAAGCAATTCCGGAAGAAATATTAGAATTAGTGGAACAACGTAAAAAAGCAAGAGAAGAAAAAAATTGGGCGGAATCAGATAGATTAAGAGATTTGATTTCTGAAAAAGGATATGCAGTAAAAGACACAAAAGAAGGAATGGAAGTTAATCCGCTATAATATAGAAGGAGGAGTAATATGGTAGATTTTAAGAAAATAATAGCAGAATCAATAGCAAAAGTATTAAATATTGAAACTAATGAAATAGAAATGTCAATTGAAAAGCCAAAAGGAGCTGACAATGGAGATTATGCATTTCCTTGTTTTAAATTAGCAAAAACATTAAGAAAAGCTCCACCTGTTATTGCAGAAGAAATAAAAAGCCAAATTAAAGTTGATGAATCACAAATTGTTAAAATCGAAGTAGTTGGTGGATATTTGAACTTTTTTGTAAATAAAGAATTATTAGCCAAAGAAGTTTTAGAAGAAATCAGCAAAGATGAACAATATGGTAAATCTTCAATAGGGAAAGAAAAAAATATAGTAATAGATTATTCTGCACCTAATATTGCAAAACCATTCCATATTGGACATTTGCGTTCAACAGTAATAGGAGCAGCATTATATAATATTTATAAATATTTAGGATATAATGTTACAGGAATAAATCATTTAGGAGATTATGGAACACAATTTGGAAAACTAATTGAAGGATATAAGCTTTGGGGCAGTGAATATAATTTAGACGAAAATCCAATTGATGAATTAACTAAAATTTATATTAGAATAAACAATGCTTGTAAAGAAGATGAAAAAATCTTAGAAAATTGTAGAAATAACTTCAAAAAATTAGAAGATGGAGATCCATATTGTGTTGAACTATGGAAGAAATTCAGAGAAGTAAGTTTGAAGGAATTTCAAAAAGTTTATGATTTATTAGGAAGCAAATTTGATTCTTGGAATGGTGAAGCATTCTATTCTGATAAAATGCAAGAAGTAGTGGACATATTAGAAAAATCAGGAAAGCTAGTAGAGTCACAAGGTGCTAAAATAATTGATTTAGAAGATAAAGGAATAAATACACCATGTATAATAGAAAAGAGCAATGGTTCTTCAACATATGCTACAAGAGATTTAGCAGCAATTTTATATAGAGCTAGAACATATGATTTTGACAAAGCATTATATGTTACATCATATGAACAAGTATTACACTTTAAACAAATCTTTGAAGTGGCTAAATTATTAGGCTTAGACGAGAAATATACTAAAGGACTAGAACATGTATCATTTGGAATGGTATTATTGCCAACTGGAAAAATGTCTACAAGAGAAGGTACAAGCATCAAATTAAGTGATTTGCTTAATGAATCTATTTCAAGAGCAAAGGCTATAATTGAAGAAAAAAATCCAGATCTTGAAAATAAAGAAGATGTGGCACGCAAAGTTGGGGTCGGAGCTATAATTTTCAATGATTTATCTAATAGTCGTATAAAAGATGAAATCTTTGATTGGGATACAATCCTTAATTTTCAAGGAGAAACAGGCCCATATGTTCAATATACTTATGTTCGTACAAAGAGTGTAATTGAAAAAGCTGGAGGAGTTCCTGATATAAAAGAAGTAAATGTTGAAAAATTATTAGATGATGCATCAAGTAAAATAGTGAAATTGATTTATCAATTCGAAGATACATTAATTCAAGTTACTGACAAAAATGAACCATATATATTGTCTAGGTATTTGATTGATGTTGCTAAAGCTTATAGTAATTTTTATAATGAAAATAAGATTATTGTTGATGATAAAGAGCTTCAAAATGCACGTGTTTATTTGACATATGCTGTTGGAAGTATTTTGAAAACAGGTTGCAAGTTGTTGGGAATAGAAATGCCTGATAAGATGTAGAAATAAAAAGAATATAACAAAAAAGGCTTACCAGAAAAGGTAAGTCTTTTAAAGTTTTATAATAATACAGCACTTTCTAAAGCAAGTTTTATCATATTATTAAGACCAGTTTGACGTTCTTCAGGAGTTGCAATTTCTTTAATATATTTAGAATCTACTACACTCATTAAACATGCAGCTTTTTTATTTAAAACTTTAGCAACGTAGAATAAAGCAAAAGCCTCCATCTCAGCAGCTGCTGGATTGAAATTTTCTGGTATTCTTGTTAAGAATTGATTAACATCAGTCATGTAAACGTCAAAACAATCAGTGCAAACAGTGTTTCCATATAAAATATTTATATTAGTTTGGTTAGCTGTTGATTTTATAACATCATTTAAATCTTTGTTACTTGAAACAATATGACAATTTTCGTTATTTAAAGTTAAAGCAAAATTTCCTTCAGAAAATACATTTTCAGAAAGCACTATATCAAATAGTTTTAAGTCAGGTCTATAAGCTCCACAAGAACCTATACGTATAATATTTTCTACTCCATAGAATTTGTATAATTCATAAGAATAAATTCCCATGCTTGGCATTCCCATACCAGAAGCCATAACAGTAATTTCTTTTCCTTTGTAGTTTCCTGTAAAGGCATACATTCCTCTAACAGAATTAACTAATTTGTAGTTATCTAAAAAATTTTCAGCAATATATTTGGCACGAAGTGGGTCACCAGGCATTATTACAGTTTTAGCAATATCGCCTAAATTTGCTTCATTATGTGGTGTTGACATATAAATTACCTCCTTATTATTTTATTGCATTATATCAATTAAAAATATAAATTTCAAGAAGAAAAAATAAAAAACAGAGAACCTAGTTAGGCTCTCTGTTTTAGAGTTAAAAATCACCTGTCAGGAAATGTATGACAATATCCTTAAACCCAATTGTAGATAAAATATTGACTACAAGAGGGGAAAGTTTTTCACTTTCCTCTTGAGAAGCAATAAAAGCTTCAAATTCTTTATTAAGCTGAAGGCCAGTTTTGTTAAGTTCTTCGTAAAGAGAATTGCGATGAATTTCGAGAGCTTCATCAATTTGAGAAAGTTTTTGATAAAACTCTTTCCGATTGATTCTTGCTTGTGAAAGCAAGTAAAATGCTTCATTTAAGATTTGATGAGAATTATTAGGATAATGTGAGTAAATTCCTTTGCATTGCCCAATAAGTTGTAGTGCGGCTTCAAAGGATTGTTTGCAGTCTAAAATTTCTTGCAAATTAGCATCAGGATTATAAACTGCATCTACTTTTTTCATTGTATCAACATATTTTTCATATGTTTCCTTAATAGAACAGTGCCGAGAAATAAGTTTTGCAATTTCAGTATTCATTTTATATAACTCCTTTTCCACAAAAGTGGTTTACTTATGCAATAACATTATATCATACAAGTTACATAATGTAAATAGTGCAAATGAATTTATTTCACACAAAAAACACAATTAAGGAATAATTTCATAACAAAATACATATAAAATCATAGCATAGAAAAAATTGGAAAGGATAGTTATTATGAGAGAAAATGATTTAATAATAATTGAAAATTTTTTGGAAAATAAAGAAGAAAAGTTAGATGTAAAAGAAGAGCCTTTTGATAAGCTGATGTTTTTCTACAAATCAGCATTAAAACAATTAAATATACAAATGAATATTATAAAAGAAGAATTTCAAATTATGTATAATTATGACTTAATAGACCATATTGACACAAGAATAAAAGAGCCAAAGAGTATAATAAAAAAAATGGAGAAGAAGAAATATGACAAAACATATTTGAATTTAATTGAAAAAATTAATGATGTAGCAGGAATGAGAATAGTATGTACTTTAAAAGATGATATATTTTTTATTAGAGATTTGATTAAACAAATGCCAGATATTCATATATTAAAAGAAAAAGATTATGTTACAAATCCAAAACCAAGTGGATATTCTAGCTATCATATGGTAGTTGAAGTACCGGTTAGATTGACTCAAAAGACAATATATGTAAAATGCGAAATACAAATTAGAACACTTGCAATGGATTTCTGGGCAAGTTTTGAGCATAAAGTTAAATATAAAACAGAACATAATGTAAGCAAAAAGACATCAAAAGAATTAGTTTCATGTGCAAAGATGATAAGTAAATTTGACGATAAAATGATTTCATTAAAAAATATATAGTGAATTAGCCAAAATCTCTTGACAGTTTACAATAATAATTATAAAATATAATAGGTTGAAAAAATATATAAAAAATTAAAATGAAAAAAGATATATTTATTCGAACATTGAAAATTAAATAAGAAAGAGGTGTATGATTATGCAAACATTAATCATAGTAGCCGCTGTCTTAATCTCATTAGCAATTGGAATTTTTATTGGAATGGTAATAAGAAAGAAAGTTGCAGAATCTAAAATTGAAAGTGCAGAACAAGAAGCAAAAAGATTAGTTGAACTAGCAAAAATAGACGCAGAAAATCTAAAGAAAGAAGAAATCTTCAAAGCAAAAGAAGAAATTATGAATGCTAGAAATGAGTTAGATCAAGAGATTAAAGAAAGAAGAGGCGAAATTCAAAAACAAGAAAGTAGAATTATTCAAAAAGAAGAGAACTTAGAAAGACGTTCAGATAATTTTGAGAAAAAAGAAAGAGAATTAGAACGTGATGAACAAGCTCTAAAAGAAAGAGAAAATGAAATTGAGGATTTAAAGGCAGAACAAGTAGAAGCTCTACAAAAAATTGCAAACTTAAGCCAAGAAGAAGCAAAAACACAGTTGTTAAAAAAGGTAGAAGAAGATATAACAGCTGAAAAAGCAGCTTTAATCAGAGACTTAGAACAAAAAGCCAAAGAGGAAGCTACAAAAAATGCTAAAGAAACAATAAGTTATGCAATTCAAAAATGTGCAGCAGATCACTCTGCAGAAACAACAGTTTCAATAGTACCACTTCCATCAGATGATATTAAAGGAAGAATTATTGGTAGAGAAGGAAGAAACATAAAAGCACTAGAAACATTAACTGGAATTGATTTGATAATAGATGATACACCAGAAGCAGTAATCTTATCAGGTTTTGATCCATTAAGAAGAGAAGTTGCAAGAATAGCACTTGAAAAATTAATTGATGATGGTAGAATTCATCCAGCTAAAATAGAAGAAATGGTTGAAAAGGCTAAAGAAGAGCTATCTGAAACAATTAAATCTGAAGGAGAAAGAGCAGCATTAGAAACAGGAGTAATTGGTTTAAATCCAGAACTTATCAAATTAATAGGAAAATTAAAATACAGAACAAGTTATGGACAAAATGTATTAAACCATTCAATTGAAGTTTCAAACTTAGCAAGAATAATGGCTGAAGAACTTGGATTAGATGCAAAACTTGCACGTAGAGCAGGATTATTACATGATATAGGAAAAGCACTAGACCATGATATGGAAGGTACACACGTACAAATCGGAGTTGATATTTTAAAGAAATTTAAAGAAAATCCACTTGTAATAAATGCTGTAGAAGCTCACCATGGAGATGTTGAACCACAAACATTAGAAGCTGTATTAGTACAAGCTGCTGATGCAATCTCAGCATCAAGACCAGGAGCAAGAAGAGAAACATTAGAAGCATACATAAAGAGATTAGAAAATCTTGAAGCTATTGCAGATTCATTTGACGGTGTTGAAAAATCATTTGCAATTCAAGCTGGTCGTGAAGTTAGAATTATCGTAAAACCAGAAAAAATTTCAGATGATCAAATGACATTACTTGCAAGAGATGTATCTAAGAGAATTGAAGAAGAAATGGATTATCCAGGACAAATCAAAGTAAATGTTATTAGAGAAACAAGAGTTGTAGATTATGCAAAATAAAAACAGGCAGAAATGCCTGTTTTTTTGTTATATTTGTATTGACAAACAAGAACAATTGTTTTATAATTGCGTTGGTGATATTATGGAAAGACAAATATTACATGTAGATGTTAATAATGCATTTTTAAGTTGGTCAGCTGTAGAAATGCTGAAAAACGGGAGTAAAATAGACATAAGAGAAATTCCATCAGTAATAGGTGGGGATGAAAATAGGAGGTCTGGAATAGTACTGGCTAAAAGTCCAAAAGCCAAGATTTTTGGGATATCAACAGGAGAAACATTATATCAAGCTAGAATGAAGTGTCACAATTTACAAGTATATCCAATGAACTATAAATTATATAAAGAAAATTCGAATAAATTATATCAATTATTGTTACAATATACGGATAAAATAGAAAGATTCAGTATAGACGAATGCTTTTTAGATATGACAAATTGTTTAATGGGAGCAAATTTATTAGAAAAAGGATATGAAATAAATAAAAGAGTAAGAGAAGAATTAAAATTTACAGTAAATGTTGGAGTGGCTCATAATAAGTTGTTAGCCAAAATGGCATCAGATTTTACAAAACCAGACAGAGTGCATACTTTATTTGAAGATGAAATTCCACAAAAGATGTGGCCATTGTCAGTATCAGAATTATTAATGTTAGGAAGAAAAACAATTCCAAAATTATATAATATGAGAATAAAAACAATAGGACAATTAGCAAACACAGATAAAGAATTATTAACGAAGAAATTCGGAAAACATGGCACAATGATGTGGGAATATGCAAATGGAATTGATAATTCAGAGGTACATTATCAATTTGAAAAGCCAAAAGGGATAGGAAATTCTACAACATTGCCAGTAGATGTAAGTGAAATAGCAAAATTAGAAGAAGTGTTATTAGCATTAACAGAACAAGTGACGTATAGATTAAGAAAATATAATATGTTAGCAAATGTTGTAAATGTTCAGCTAAGAACTAAAAACTTTGAAGATACATCACATCAAAGAAAATTGCTAGAAGCAACATCGAGTACAAAAGAAATTTATAATGTAGCAAAAGAGCTTTTACATGAGATGTACAAGCAAGGGACACAAATAAGATTAATTGGAATGAGAGTAGATAGTCTTATTGAAAAGGATGAAAAACAGTTATCATTTTTTGATAATGAGCAGAATGAGAAACAAGAAAAGCTTGATAAAGTGGTAGATGAGTTAAAACAGAAATATGGATATTCTAGTATTACAAGAGCGGGAAAGTTAAATTTAGAAGGAAAAATAAAATTGAAAGATGTGTAATTGGGGTCGGTCCTTTTTTTTACATATGGAGGTGGAAGTGAATTTGAATATTATAGAAATTGCTAATAAAATAAAAGAGTGTGGAGGAAAACTTTATTTGGTTGGTGGAGCTGTAAGAGATGAATTGCTTAGGAAAGAAGCACAAGATAAAGACTATTGTGTTGTAGGATTAAATTCAGAACAATTTAAACAACTATTTCCTCAAGCGAATATAAGAGGAAAGGCCTTTGAAGTATTTGATTTAGAGGGAAGCGAATTTGCTATGGCGCGAACTGAAACTAAGATTGGAAAAGGTCATACTGAATTTAAAATTGAAACAAATCCACAAATAACAATAGAACAAGATTTAGCAAGAAGAGATATTACAATAAATTCAATTGCACAAGAGGTTTTAACAGGAAAGATAATAGATCCATTTAACGGAATTAATGATATAAAAAATAAAATTATTAGAGCAACAACAGAGGCATTTAAAGAAGATCCTCTAAGAGTATATAGAGTAGCGAGATTTGCAGCACAATTGAATTTCAAAGTAGAAAAAGCTACATTAGAGCAAATGTACGAATTAAAAAACGAGTTAAACACATTATCAAAAGAGAGAGTTTTTGAAGAATTAAAAAAAGCATTGAATACAAGAACTCCATCAATATTTTTTAATGTTTTAAAAGAAGCAAAAGTTTTAGAAATTCATTTTAAAGAAATCAATGCTTTGATTGGTGTAGAACAACCTATACAATATCATCCAGAAGGAGATGTATATAATCATACTATGTGTGTATTGGATATGGCTGCAAATTTAACTGAAAAATATGAATTTAATAGAAAGTTAGAAATTAGATTTTCAGCATTGGTTCATGATTTAGGAAAAGGAACAACTCCAAAAGCGATGTATCCTCATCACTATGGACATGAAGAAAGAGGAGTGGAATTAGTCAGAAAATTTTCAAAAAGAATTGGACTACCAAATGCTTGGGATAGATGTGGCAAAACAGCATGTATAGAACATATGAGAGGCGGAATTTTTTATAAAATGAAACCAGCTAAAAAAGTTGAATTTATAGAAAGAGTAGATAAATCATTATTAGGATTAGATGGACTTCAAATTATAGTTATAAGTGATAAAACAAGTGGAGGAAGAAAGGAGAATACAGAAAATATTGATTTTGAAAAAATCGGCAAAGAATGTTTAAAAGAAATTAATGGAGAATATATTAAAAATAGATATAAAATAGAAAATGGGATTCAATTTAGAAACAAATTACATGAAGAAAGAGTCAAATGGATGAAAGATATTGAAAAAAATAAGCAGTTGTGATTAAATAGGAAAAGAAAGGTGGATGAATATGAATAAAAAAATTGTAATAGGAATTGTTGTAACAATAATAGTAATAGTGTTTGCTGTTGCTGGTGGAGTAATAGCATATAGAATGACCAGAGATACAAGTAAGCCAGAAGATGTATTGATAAAATATGTTGGATATGTTAATGAGCAAAATTATGAAGAAATGTATAAGCTATTAACAAATGATTCAAAAGAGCAAATTTCAAAGGAAGATTTTATATCTAGAAATAAGAATATATATGAAGGTATTGATATGACAGATATGAAAATTGAAATAACTAATGTAACAGAAGAAAATTCTAAAACATATGTAATTTCATATAATCAATCAATGAATTCAGAAGCGGGAAAGATAGAATTTGAAAATACAGCTAATGTTATTAAAGATAAAGAATTAGGGTATCAATTAAACTGGAAATCAAGCTTAATATTCCCAAATTTAAGTAGTACTGATAAAGTTAGAATTAAAACAATTTCTGCAGAAAGAGGCAGCATTGTTGATAAAAATGGAAATATGTTAGCTGGACTTGGTACTGTATCTTCTGTTGGAATTGTTCCAGGAAAGCTTGGAGAAAACAAAGATGAAAATATAGAAAAGATTGCAAATTTACTTGGAACAACTGCAGATTCTATCAATAAAACTTTGTCAGCTTCTTGGGTAAAAGATGATACATTTGTACCGCTTAAGAAGATTCAGGTAGACTCAATTGAACTTAAAGAGCAATTGCTTCAAATACCAGGAATTAAAATAACAAGTACTAAATCGAGAGTTTATCCATTAGGAGAAGCTTCTGCACATTTAGTTGGATATGTTCAAAATATAACAGCAGATGAATTAAAAGAAAACAGAGGTAAAGGCTATACAAGTACTAGTGTTATAGGAAAAGCTGGATTAGAGAAAAAATATGAAAAAAGGCTAAAAGGCAAAGACGGAGTTGAAATTTATATTGAAGATTCAGATGGCAAGAGAAAAAAGGATATTGCAAAAATTGATGTTCAAAATGGAGAAACTATTAAATTAACAATAGATTCAACAATGCAATCAAAACTATATAATGAATTAAAAAATGATGCAGGATTTTTTGTAGTAATGCATCCAAATACTGGAGCATTGTTAGCATTAGTTAGTACACCATCATATAACCCAAATGATTTTACATTAGGATTAAGTACAGAAAAATGGAATTCTATTAAAAATAATGAGAATAAGCCAATGCTTACAAGATATTTGCAAAGTTATTGCCCAGGTTCAACATTTAAAGCAGTAACAGGTGCTGTAGGATTAACAACTGGAAAGTTAAGTACAAGTGATATATTTTCTTATAGTGGTTTAAGTTGGAAAAAAGATGGCTGGGGTCAATATGATATCACTACTCTTACAGCATATAGTGGACCTAAAAATCTAGAAAATGCTATGATTCACTCAGATAATATTTATTTTGCACAAGCAGCATTACAAATAGGTGCAAAGAGCTTTACAAGTGGATTAAAGCAAATTAAATTTGGAGAAAACATTGACTTCACATTAGGAAATATAAAATCACAATATGCAAATAATGGAGAAATTTCTAATGAAAAAGTTCTTGCAGATAGTGGATATGGTCAAGGTGAAATACTTGTAAATCCAATACATATGGCTTCCATTTATTCAGCATTTGCAAATGATGGAAACATGATAAAACCATATTTAGAAGAAGGAACAGAAACATCATATTTAGTTGAAGGAGCATTCACAAAAGAAGCGGCTAATACAATTAAAGAAGACTTAATTCAAGTTGTAGAAAATCAAGAAGGAACAGCTAAAGATATGAGAGTTCAAGGAAGAACTATTGCTGGAAAAACTGGAACTGCAGAATTGAAAGGCTCAAAAGATGCAGAAGCAGATGTTCTAGGATGGTTTGACTGCTTCACTTCAGACAATGATAGCAATCAATTGCTAGTTATCAGTATGGTTGAGAATGGAAGAAGCCTTGGAGGAAGTCATTATTTAATAAATAAAATTAAAACAAATTTATTTTAATACATAAGAAGGAGAAAAAATGGAAGGTAAATTTAAAGAATATTCAGCAACTCCTAACAATCCTAATTGGGAGAAAATAATCAAAAGAGAAAAAGAAATTTATAAAAGAGAAAATGATATGCGTTCAGAATTTGAAAGGGATTATACAAGAATATTACATTGCAATGCATATAGACGTTTAAAGCATAAAACACAAGTATTCTTTTCGCCAGAGAATGATCATGTATGTACAAGAATTGAACATGTAATGCATGTTGAGTCAGTAAGTTATACAATTG
This sequence comes from uncultured Clostridium sp., assembly GCA_900555615.1. GTDB lineage: Bacteria > Bacillota > Clostridia > TANB77 > CAG-508 > CAG-269. The sequence goes on from USMB01000001.1 coordinate 86,833, forward strand.
CAAAATATTTTGGATTAAATACAGAACTAACCAAAGCAATAGCCACAGGGCATGACATAGGTCATAGCCCATTTGGCCATGCTGGTGAAAGAATATTATCAGAAATATCACAAAAAGAGATTGGTGAAAACTTTTGGCATGAAAGAAATGGTATGGAATATGTAGACAAAATCGAATTATTGCAAGATATGAACCAAAATTGGCAAAATTTGAATTTAACATATGCAGTAAGAGATGGAATAATTTCACACTGTGGCGAGATTGATGAAAATAGTTTAAGACCTAGAGAAGAATATATTAATTTATATGATTATGAATATCCAAACCAATATGCACCATATACTTGGGAAGGATGTGTAGTAAAAATTGCAGACAAAATATCTTATTTAGGTAGAGACATAGAAGATGCAATTACTTTAGAAATTTTAGATGAAAAGCTAGAAGAATTATATAAAATTTTAAAACAAAAAGAAGTAATAAATAACACAGTAATAATAAATCATTTGATAGGTGATTTATGTGAAAACTCTTCTCCTGAAAAAGGTTTATGCTTTTCAGAAGGTACATTTAAGATGTTGAAAGAAATAAAAGAATTTAATTACAAATATATTTACAAAGCAGAAAGATTAAAACCATCTGCAAGATATTTTAATATAATTATAAACGAGATTTATTCTACAATCAAAAACAATTATGGCAAAAAAGATAAATCAGTTAATCCAGAAGTAATTGAAAGCTTTGAAAAATGGCTATCAAACTATTGGAACTTGAAGCGAAATGATAAGAATAAAAATGATGTTATTTTTGATATGAAAAATGAAAGAGATTTTTGCAAAGCCATCATTTATTACATATCAGGAATGACAGATAATTTTGCAATAGAAACATATAACAAAATTGTTGGATTTTAAAATTAATATTTTATGAAGATATGTTAAAGAATATTGAAAAGTTTAATAAAGTTTGCTAATATAGATAAAAAGACAGAAGATAGGAGTTAAAAATGGAAAAGACTAAGAAAACTAAAAAAACATTAATGAATATAATTGTATTTATTCTATTAATTGTATTAACATTTGTATTAATTTTTAAAGACCAAGATGTTTCACAGATATTAACTGCAGCAGCAGGAGCAAAGAAAAGATATATATTTATTGGAATTATTGCAATGTTTATATACATTATGTGTGAGGCAATAAATATCGGAAGAGTACTAAAAGAATTCAAACAAAAATCAACATTTTTAAAAAATATAAAATACACATTGATTGGATTTTTCTTTAGCTCTATAACACCAGCAGCAAGTGGTGGGCAACCAATGGAAATTTATTATATGCATAAAGATGATATTCCAGTTGCATATTCAACATTGGCATTAATGATGCAACTTTGTAGCTTTCAAATTGTAACAATAACAATGGGAATTATAAGTGCTATTATACATTTTGATGTGTTACAATCAGGATTGATATATTTATTTATATTAGGAATTACATTGAATTCATCAGCATTAGCATTGTTGATTATAGGAATATTTTCAAAAAAATTGTCAAGAGGATTAATAAATTTTGCATTAAAAGCATTGAAATTCTTTAGAGTTAAAAACATAGAGCAAAAACAAGAAAAAATGGAAAAAGAATTAGAATCTTATCAAGAAAGCGCAGTATATGTAAAACAACATAAAAAATTAATGCTAAAAACAGTTTTAACTACAGTAGTACAATTGTTAGCATATTACAGTGTACCATATTGGGTATATAGAGCTTTAGGATTTAATATATATAATTTATGGCAAGTATTAACATTACAAGCTGTGTTATATGCAACAGTATCAGGAATTCCATCACCAGGGGCAGTTGGAGTAAGTGAAGGTGGATTTTTAGGAATATTTAGAAATGTATTTCCAGAAGCAATGCTAAGTAGTGCAATGTTATTAAGTAGAGGAATAAATTTCTATTCATTAATCTTAATTAGTGCAGTAATTGTTATTATAAATACGATGAGAGATAAAAAGACAAAAGCTGCAGAAGAAGGTTGATTTTTTTTACGATGTGAAATATAATTCATGTTAGATTAAAATTAGGAGGGATATTTATGATAAAATTAGTATTAGTAAGACACGGACAAAGCAAATGGAATCTAGAAAATAGATTTACAGGATGGACAGATGTAGAACTATCTGAACAAGGAGTAAGAGAAGCTAAAGAAGCTGGAAAGGTATTAAAAGAAAAAGGATATCATTTCGATTTAGCATATACATCAGTTTTAAAAAGAGCTGAACATACATTAGACTTAATTTTAAAAGAAATGGGAGAAGAAAATATCGAAATTAAGAGAAGCTGGAGACTTAATGAAAGACACTATGGAGCTTTACAAGGTTTAAACAAAGACGAAACAAGAAAAAAATACGGTGATGAACAAGTATTGCTTTGGAGAAGAAGCTCAGATGTAAGACCACCAGAATTAGAAGTAACAGATCCAAGATATCCAGGAAATGACCCTAAATACAAAGACTTAACAGAAGATGAATTACCAAAAACAGAAAACTTAATAGATACAATAAAAAGAGTTATGGAATATTGGAATTCAGACATAAAACCAGATTTAGAAAAAGGTAGAAATATAATAATAGCAGCACATGGAAACAGTTTAAGAGGTTTAATGAAATATCTTGACGATATTAGTGATGAAGACATAGTAAAACTAGAAATTCAAACAGGAAATCCAATTTGCTATGAATTAGATGATAACTTAAAACCAATTAGACATTACTATGTAAAATAAAGGAGATTTAAAAATGAAAAAATTTGAAAATATATTATGGGGAATAGCATTTATAGTAGTCGGATTAATTTTAGCAGGAAATGCAATAGGAATAACAAATATAGACATATTTTTTGATGGTTGGTGGACATTATTCATTATAGTGCCATGTTTTATAGGATTATTTAATGATAGTGATAAAACAGGAAATGTAATAGGATTAGTTATTGGAGGAACTTTATTATTAGCATGTCAAGGATTATTAAACTTCGAAATGGTATGGAAATTAGTAGTACCAGTAGCATTAGTAATAATAGGTGTATCAATAATTTTTAAGGATTCAATCCATGGAAAAATAAATTCTGAAATAAGTAAGATAAATAAAAGTCAAAAAGATATACCTTCATATTGTGCAACATTTTCAGAACAAAATGCAAATTTTGAGAATGAAGAATTTAAAGGAGCTGATTTAACAGCTGTATTTGGAGGAGTAAAATGTGACTTGCGTCAAGCTATTATCAATTCAGACACAGTTATAAAAGCAGAATCAATATTTGGAGGAGTAGAAATATATGTACCTTCAAATGTAAAAGTAAAAATCAAATCAACTCCAATATTTGGAGGGGTAACAGACAAGTCTGTTCATAACCAAGAAAGTGAGCACACTATTTATATTAATTCAACATGTATATTTGGAGGAGTTGATATAAAATGAATGTAGTTCAAAAAATAATAAAATATTTAGCAATAGCATTAGCTATATTTATAATAATTAATATTGTTTCAGTCGCATTAAGCATATTGTGGGGAGTGGCTTGGCTTAGTGGGGTTGCTAAAGATGCCCCAATAATAGAGAGTCAAGAAGAGATCTATTCTACAATAGGAAATACAGATATTACAACATTAAAAATAGAACTAAATGCATCAAATTTAGAAATAAAAAATGGTGAAATGCTTAGAGTAGAAACTAATAATTTGAATGTTAAATGTAATCAAGAAGGAAGCCAATTGATAATAAAAGATAAAACCAAAAATTGGTTTTCTAAAAGAAGTGACGAAAGTCAAATTATATTATATATGCCAGCAAATATGCTTTGGGACAGTGTGAAGATCGATTCAGGAGCAGGAGAGCTTAATATAGAAGAATTAGCAACAAGAAATTTTGATTTTGATATGGGTGCTGGAAAAGTTGTAATAAAAAAATTGAATGTATCTAATAAAACAGAAATTGATGGAGGAGCCGGAAAAGTCGAAATTTTATCTGGCGCTATGAATAATTTGAAATTAAATGCAGTAGTTGGAGAGTTTACTTTGAACGCTAAATTAATAGGCAGAAATGATGTGAATGCAGGCGTTGGAAAAATAAACTTTAACCTAACTGATGGAACTGAAAATTATAAAATTAAAGTAAATAAAGGTATAGGTTCTATTACTATTGATGGCAAGGAAACAATAGATGGAAACGAATATGGACATGGAGAAACATATATAGACATTGATGGTGGAGTAGGAGCTATTGAGATAAAATAATAATTTGGTAATTTTGTATCGGGGATTTTTTTGACAAGAGTGTCAAAAAAACACCCGGTATTATTTTGTTATTTTTGCGTTTTGACAAATTTATATAAGAATGATAGAATAAAATCAATTTATAAAAAGGGGATTACAAAAATGGGGCTAAAAATAGAAAAAGTAAGTAAATATTTTGGTGAAAAATTAGCAGTAGATAATATCAGTTTTGATATAAATAAACCAGGAGTATTTGGGTTATTAGGAACAAATGGTGCAGGAAAATCAACGACAATAAGAATGATGCTTGGAATACTAAAAAAGGATTCAGGTGAAATTACATGGAATGGTAAAAAAGTAGAAAGGAAAAATGTTAATTTTGGATATTTACCAGAAGAAAGAGGAATTTATCCAAAGTCTAAAATTTACGAGCAATTATTATATTTTGCAGAATTAAAAGGTATGAAAAAAGAAAACGCAAGTAAAGAAATTGATTATTGGATGGATAAGCTAAAAGTATCAGAATATAAAAATATGACAGCAGAGAAACTTTCTAAAGGAAATCAACAAAAAGTTCAATTTATAACAGCTATATTAAATGATCCAGAATTAATAGTGTTAGACGAGCCATTTAGTGGTTTAGATCCAGTTAATACAGAATTGCTAAAAGAAGTAATTCTAGAATTAGTTGAAAAAGGCAAATATATTGTAATGTCAAGTCATCAAATGACATCAATTGAGGAATTTTGCAGTGATGTTGTCATTGTAAATAAAGGCAAAACTGTGTTAAAAGGAAATTTGAAAGAAATAAAAGATGCATATAAAGCAAATAGATTAATTATTAATACAAAACAAGATATTACAGCAGAAATCAAAGATTTAAATTTGAATATCGAGAAAAACATAGATAATAATTATGAGATAAAAATCGAAAATGAAGAAATAGCACATACTTTATTAAAAAATCTAGTAAATAAAAATATTGAGATTGATAAATTCGAATTAAAGAAGCCAACTCTAAATGACATCTTTATAGAAAAGGTAGGTGAATAAAATGAGAGATTTATTTGTTGTAGCAAAATTTACAATAAAAGATATGATACAAAGAAAATCTTTTATAATTTCTAATATAATTATTTTGTGCCTTATAGTAATTGGATTTAATATTCCTAACATTTTAAAAATGATCAAGGGTGATGAGAGTGAGTCAAGCGGAGAAAATTTCTTAATTGTAGACTCAGAGAACGTATTTGAAGGCACATTAGGTTCTTTAAATGAAATGGATTTAGGTTATAAATTTAATATTTCTAATGATAAATTAACATTTGAAGATATTAAAAAGAAAATTTCAAATGACGAGGCAAGTGATGCAATTGTAATTAGCAAAGTTGATGAAAAAATCAATATAGAATATATTGTTAAAAATTTATCTATGATAGACAAGGTTCCAGAAGATATAGTTAATGCTTTGACAAGCATATATTCAAATTTGCAAATTTCAAAATTGGGATTGACACAAGAGCAATTAGAGAGTATTAATCCAAACTTCAATTTTGAAATGAAACAGACTGAAGAACAAGAAGTACATGGAAATCAATTTGCAATGATGATGATTTCAATAGTACTATTTTATGCAATCTATTTTTGTGCATATCAAGTTTCATCAGCAATAACAACAGAAAAAACGTCAAAAATAATAGAAACACTTGTAACATCTACAACTCCAAAGACAATTGTATTAGGAAAAACAATCGGAATAGGAATAGTGGGATTGTTACAAATTATAGTTATAATTGCAACGGCAATGATATCAAAAACATTGTTCTTAGAAGAAGGAATGTTAGATGGTTTAATAGACTTTTCTACATTTACACCATTTTTAGCAATAATTACGATATTATATTTTATTTTTGGATATGCAGTATATGCTTTATTATATGCATTGGTGGGATCAACAGTAAGCAAGCCGGAAGATGTACAATCAGCAAATAGTCCTATTGCAATAATTTCTGTAATTGGATTCTATTTAGCTTACTTTACAATGATGAATCCAACAAGTGAATTAAATAAAATTGCAGCTATAGTACCTATATCATCACCATTTTGTATGCCGCTAAGAGTGATGATGGGAATTGCAAGTCAAAATGAAATTGCAATTTCTTTAATAATTTTGGTAATTACTATACTAATAATTGCAAAAATTTCTATCAAAATTTACTCACAAGCTATACTAAATTATGGTAGTAAAATAAGCCTGAAAGACGCTCTAAAGCTGTATAAGAACAAAAATGTGTGATAAAATATATAAAGGGGAATAAAATATGGACGAATATACTTGCCCAAAATGTGGTGCTATACTTAATAATCAAAAAGGATTTGATCCAGAATATGGAGCGTGGAGATGTTTAAGATGTGGTCAAATGATTATGGATGAAGATACATATAATGGTGATTTATATGAAGGAGTTGCTTGGTATTGCGATGAGTGCGGAGCTCTTTTAAATAAGCAAGATGGATTTTCAGATGCATATTATTCGTGGAATTGTACAGAGTGTGGGCACGAAAATTTTATAAATGAAGATGAAATTGATGATGATGACGATACTGATGATGTAGACAATGAGATAGTTGCTTTAGCTGCTGATGCGGTATCATCGATGATAACATCTGCATTAGGGATTGGGGCAGAAACATATAAAAAAGTGCATAGCGAAAAAAAGAAACAAGCTGATATGCTTGAAAAAATAAATGAAGAAGAAGCGAGAATTGAGAGTGAAAAAAGCCGAGCATGGAGAAGAAAGCACAAAAAAGGTATATTAATTACTGTTATTACAATTATTTTAATTTTAATTGCAATAGGAATATATATTTTTTATATTACGTTAATTCCAATTAGATATGATTCTGAAGATTTGATTGGAACTAATTATGAAAGTGTTGAAACCAAATTAAGAGCATCAGGATTTGAAAATGTTAATTCGAAAGAAATTCCAGATTTGAAAATTACACAAAAGGAGAAAGAAAATATTGTTACAGATGTTATTATTAGGAACAAGATGAAATTTTCTGCAGAAACAAAATTTTTGCCATCTGAAAAGATTACAGTGGTATATCATACATTAGAAAAGATTTATGCACCTTTGACTTCTAAAGAGGCAAAAGGAATGAAATATGCAGATGTGGTTAAACAATTTGAAGAAAAAGGATTTCAAAATGTAAAAGTCGAGCCAATTTATGATATTATCACAGGATGGATAAAAAAAGATGGAGAGGTTGGAACAGTGGCAATAAATGGAAACAAAGACTTCACAGTGAATACTTCTTATAATGTAGATGCTGAGGTTGTGATTTCTTATCATACTTTGAAAAAGAATAAGGAGAATTAAAATGGATTTGGTAGTTGAAGAAACATTAAAAGAATTTAAAAAAGTAAATAATGCAGAATTAACACCTAAAAGTATAAAGAAAATTCATGAAAGATTTCCAGTTCCAAGAGAACAAAAAATTTTATGGGCTGAAAATGTAAAAAATAATAAAATTTATGGAATGGTAATAACTGATAAAGGGATATTTTTTAAATCAAATCCACATGACCAAAAGAAAACAAATGCAAAAACGAAATCAAAGGAAACAACTATATATCATTATTTAAAATGGGAATATTTTAATCCTGAAGATTTTAAAGTGAAAAAAGTTGATACTGATAAATATGAAGTCATATTTAATGAAAAAGTACTTTTTGAAATAAAAGAACAGGAAAATTTTTTCAAATGTTATACTGATACATATTCTAAAATTGTAAAAGAATCAGTAACATCAGCAGAAAATATATTTGCAGATTTAGAAGCTATTGTTCCAGAAAACTATGCAAAAGTTAATACTAATCAAGGGCATGGAGAAATGGCGGAAGAAGCACTTAATCTATTAGATAATTTACAAGGAAATGATGCGAAAGTTGTAGGAAGAACAAACGAGAAAAATGGCGCAGATCGTTTAGTAAATGGTGTTGAAATTCAGACTAAATATTATAGTTCTGGTAGAGGATGTATCAATGCTTGTTTTGATAAAGCAACAGAGCAATTTAGATATTTTAATAAAGATGGAAAGCCAATGCTGATAGAAGTTCCAAAAGATAAATATGCAGAAGCAGTAAATGAATTTAGAAAAAAGATTCTCGAAGGTAAAGTTGCAGGAGTTTCAAATCCTAATGATGCATCTAAATATATAAAAAGAGGGAAAATAACATATAATCAAGCACGAAATCTTTGCAAACCAGGAACAATAGAGTCATTAACATATGATACTGTTACAGGTGCAGTAAATTGTTCATATGCATTAGGAATTACATTTTTAGCAACTTTTGCATTATCATATTTAAAAGATGGAAACACAAAAGAAGCTTTTGGTGCTGCATTGGAGGCAGGAATTCAAGTATTTGGATTATCATTTTTTGCACACATATTTGCACAACAAGTGGCTAGAACGACTTTAACACATAGTCTTATTCCACTTAGCACATATATTGTAAAATCTATGGGATATAGTACTGCACAAACTATTGTTAATGCAATTCGTGGTATGTCTGGAAAGTCAGCTGTTTCTGGTGCAGCTGCGACAAAGCAACTAGCTAAAATTATGAGAAGTAATGTAGTAACATCACTTATAACAATTGCTGTTTTCTCAGTGCCAGATACATACAATATTTTGCGAAAGAGACTATCGGGAGCGCAATATACAAAAAATATGTTATCATTAATAGGCGTACTTGCCACATCAAGTGGTGGAACTCTAGCCACATCTGTAGCAACAGCAAAGGTAGCAGCTGCAATGGGTACTACGATTTCGCCAGGTGTAGGAACAGCAATAGGAATTGCAGGAGGACTTGTTGGCGGATTAGCTGGCGGAAGTGCTATAAAATTTGTAGCAGATAATATTAGAGAAGATGATTCAGTAATAATATCACGATTATTTAATGCAGTTATAGCGAATTTTGTGTATGAATATATGTTGTCAGAAAGTGAAATGGATGTACTAGTTGAGAAATTGAACACTATAAAACAGAAAGAATTTAAGAACTTATTTGCAAATGTTATTGCATCTAATAAGCAAGAAAAACTAATAGAAGATTTTGTAAGACACTATTTTGAAGAGATTATTCGTACTAGACCAAAATTGCCAGAACCAAAACCAGAGGATTTTATAGAATTTTTTAAACAATTTGAAGAAAAAGAATAAAATATTTACCAAAAGTCTACACAAATGTGAAAAAATATGTTACAATATAAAATATGATTTTATAAAAAGAGGAGGAATTAACATGTCAGGACATAGCAAATGGCACAATATCCAAGCAAAAAAAGGAAAAGCTGATGCAGCAAGAGGAAAAATATTCACAAAATTAGGAAGAGAATTATTAATTGCAGTAAAAGAAGGTGGACCAGACCCATCAGGAAACTCAAAACTAAAAGATGTAATAGCAAAATGCAAAGCAGCAAACATGCCAAATGACACAATCAACAATGCAATCAAAAAAGCATCAGGAGAAGGAAACACTGCAAATTATGAAGAAGTAGTATATGAAGGATATGGACCATCAGGAGTAGCTGTAATAGTTAATGCAAATACAGATAACAGAAACAGAACAGCATCAGATGTTAGACATGTATTTGATAAAGCAGGTGGAAACTTAGGAACGACAGGATGTGTATCATATATGTTCAATAAAAAAGGTGTAATTGTAATTGAAAAAGCATCAACAGATATGGATGAAGAAGAAATAATGATGTTAGCATTAGATGCAGGTGCAGAAGATTTCAATTCATCAGATGAAGTATATGAAATAACAACAGCACCATCAGATTTTTCAACAGTAAGAGAAAAATTAGAAGAAGCTGGATTAACATTCTTAGAAGCAGATGTTCAAATGGTTCCAACAACAACAGTTGCGTTAGATGAAGCTGGAGTTGAAAAAATGGAAAGATTAATTGAAAGACTAGAAGAATTAGATGACGTTATGGATATATATCATAACTGGGAAGAATAAAAAATAAAAAATTGTCAAATTTTCTAAAAATATTGACAGTTTTTTTTTATTATAGTAAACTAGAAATAGATATTTTATAGAAGAGGGGTAGAAAAAGATGAAAAAGAAAGTTTTATTAGCTATAGTATTGGTTGTAGTACTATTAGGAGCAGGATTAGGATATGCATATTTTGCAACAGATGCATTAAAATCCGATAAACAATTATTTTTCTCATATTTACTATCAGATGATTTTACAAAAGATTTAAAAGACACTAATTTAGAAAAATATGTAGAAAAACAAACAAATACAACATTTGAAAACAAAGGAAAAATAACATTTGAGGCACCAGAACAAGGTAGTGCACTTGATGGATTAACCATATTAAACAGCACAACGATAGATGTAGAAGGAAAAACAAATACAGCAAAGAAATTAGCAGAACAAAAATTCACAGTAGAATTATCACAAGGAATTAATATTCCAATTCAATATAAACGTGATGGAGAAACTTATGGAATACAAACCAAACTTTTAAGTGATAAATTTATTGCAATAAAAAATGAAGATTTAAAAACATTGGCAGACAGATTTGGAATGGACACAAGCAATATTCCAGATAATATTACATTAAGTGGATTAAATTTCTCTGATAAAGAAATAAGTAAAATAAAAGACAAATATTCTAAAGTATTATATGATAACATGACAAAAGATATGTTTTCTAAGACAAAAACAAAAGATCAAACTAAAGTAACAATGGATGTATCTGCAGAACAATTTATAAATTTAATTGAAAAATTAGCAAATGCATTGAAAGAGGATAAAGACTTATTAAATAAATTATCTGCTGGAACAACAGTAGAAGATTTGAAAACACAAATAGACAATTTTGTAGATGCAATAAAAGAAACTGATACAACAGATGCTGATAGAGTTCAAATTGTATTAACTATAAAATCAGGCGAGTTAACAGAATGCGAAATAAAAACTGTAACTGATAATGTGGCTGAAATTGTTGCAGCAATAGAAAAATCAGATACTAAACTTGTATTTTATGCATATGAAGATAATGAACTTGTTGGACAAGTAAGTATAGAAAAATTTGCTAATAAAGATGAGTTAAGCTATATTGTTGAAATTAAAGCTAATTCAGATGGCGAAGAAGTTGCAAATATTCAAATTGAGATGGCTTATAAAAACTTAGCAAAATTAGATGATGTAGAGGAAACAATAACAACTGATATAGTTTATTCAGATTCTTCATCAACTTCTTCATCAACAGCTGATGAAAAAACAAGTATTAGTGTAACATATAATAATGTAGTTACATTTGATTCTAGTTTGAACATAGATGCATTTAATTCAAATAATGCAATAATAATAAATGATGCAACAGATAAAGAGCTACAAGATTTGTTCTTAAATGTATATAGAAATTTTAGTGGAATTCAATAAAATTGAATAAAAAATAGTTCTAAAAAGAATGGAAAGAGCATATATATATAATATATGTTCTTTTTTTGGTGCAAAATGCTAAAAAAATACCCGGTATCAAATTAGCATGTGAAAAAAAGGACCGACCCCAAATTAGCAAGGAGGAAACATGGATGAAGTAAAAAATGTTCTAGAATATTTGCCGTTGGTGATAAGGCAAATAATTATGCAAGAAAATCAAAGCCAGAGTATTGAGAAAATTGAAAATATAGAAAATATTGAAGAAATACGACTTAGAGCAGAAAAGCCACTTGCTTTGAAATATGAAAATAAGACGAAGTTACTCGAGTATATTGTAAAACAGCAAGATATTTTACAGGCGTTTGAGAAGGTGTGTGAAAATTCGGTTTACTCATATAGGAGGCAAATTTGTGATGGATATATAACTATTAGAGGGGGAAATAGGGTTGGAATTGTAGGAAGTGCGGTTTTGGAGAATGGACAAGTTATTAATATGAATTATATTTCTAGCTTGAATTTTAGGATTGCAAGGCAAAAGATTGGATGTAGTAATAGAATTATTAATGAGATCCTTGATTTGGGTAATAATTCTGTACATAATACACTTATAATTTCTCCTCCTGGATGTGGCAAAACAACATTGCTAAGAGATATTATTCGAAATGTAAGTAATGGGATTAAAATACTAAGCTTCGCAGGAAAAACAGTTGGTGTAGCTGACGAAAGAGGCGAAATTGCAGCAATGTATAAAGGAGTTCCTCAGAATGATGTAGGAGTAAGAACAGATGTGATTGATAATATGCCTAAACCGTATGCTATGAGAATTTTGGTACGTTCTATGGCTCCTGATGTTATTGCATGTGATGAGATTGGGAGCAAAGAGGATGTCGAGGCTATTGATTATGCAGTTTGTTCAGGTGTTAAGGGTGTTTTTACAGCACATGGAAAAGATTTGGAAGAAATAGAAAAAAATCCAGAACTTTCGAAATTGATAAATAAACATATTTTTGAAAGAATTGTAATATTAAATACAGAAAAGAGAGGTGATGCAAAATGTCTTTATCCGTTATAAAAACTTTAAAATACATATTGTTATTAATTATTTTTGGACTGTCGACTTCGATTGGAATGGCAATTGCCAAGGCATATGGCAATAGAGTTGATGAATTGAAAGAGTTCAAAAATATATTAAATATAATGAAAACGAAAATCAAATTTACATATGAACCATTAGGAGAAATCTTTAAGCAGATTGCTAAAGATAATGATACTGAAATAGAAAAAATCTTTGGACAAATGGCAAATCAAATAACATATTATCAGGCAAAAGATGTTTGGGAAAATTGCATACAAGATGCAGATATAAGCATAAAACAAGAAGATAAAAATATACTTAAGAGACTGGGTAAGCTATTAGGACAAACAGATGTAAATGGCCAAGTTAGCGAAATTGAGGTTACAGAAGAGTTTTTGAGTATTCAAATAGAAAAAGCAGAAGAAGAGAAAAAGAAAAATCAAAAGATGTGTAAAACTCTTGGAGTTGTAAGTGGCCTGGTATTTTGTATTATACTATTTTAAATAAAGGGGATTAAAAATGGATATTAATTTATTATTTAAAATTGCAGCTATTGGAATTTTAGTTGCAGTATTGCATCAAGTGCTAGTTAGAGCTGGAAGAGAAGATCAAGCAATGATGACAACTTTGGCAGGATTAGTGATTGTTTTGACAATGGTAATTCAGCAAATAAATACTTTATTTCAGACTGTACGTACATTATTTAACTTATAATAAAAGGAATGAGTTTTATGGAAGAAGTAATTAAGATTGTTGGAATAGGCTTTATGGCTCTAATAATAGCTGTCATTTTAAAACAGTATCGACCTGAATATGCAATATATGTGTCAATAATAGCAGGAGTTCTAATTTTATTTTTGGCAATGGATAAAATTACTGGAATTATAAATCTTTTGAAATCCATTTCTGACAAGACTTATATTAATAAACAGTTTCTTGGCATATTGTTAAAAATCACAGGAATTGCAATCATAGCAGAGTTTGCAGTAAGTATATGTTCAGATGCAGGAGAAAAAGCAATTGCAAGTAAAATAGAAATTGGAAGCAAAGTTATTATAATTGCAATGTCTATGCCAATTATTTCAAGTTTATTAGAATTGATAATTCAAATATTGCCATAATGAAAGGATTGATATGAAAAGAATAATTTTAATATTTATCCTTGTACTAATGATACCCAATTATGCATTTGCAGAAAGCCAAGAGGAAATAATGTCATCAACACAAGAAAAATTTAATATTAGCGGATTTTTAAAAGAAGCACAAAAATATACAAATGAATCATTCGAAGAAATTGATTTGTCAAGTATGTTAGGACAGGCTATACAAGGAAAAATAGATAATAATAAATTATATAAAATAATAATTAAATTATTAGGAAAAGAAGTTAGTTCAAGTTTAAAAATTTTAATAAGTATTTTAGTAATTATAGTCATACATGGAATTCTAAAAGCAATAACTGATGGGCTAGAAAATAATAGCGTGTCTCAAATTATTTATTTTGTTCAATATATATTAATTGTAACACTTATAATGTCGAATTTTTCAGAAATAATAAAATTAGTAAAAGATACTGCAAATGATTTAGTGGGATTTATTAATGTATTAATCCCATTACTTTTAACGTTGTTGGTTTACACAGGAAATATTACTACAAGTACAGTAATAGAGCCTATAGTGCTGGCTATTAGTAATTTTGTTGGTAATATTATTGCAGATGTATTAATACCAATAGTTTTAATTATTGTTACATTCTCAATAGTTTCTAAGGTTTCGGAAAGAGTACAAGTTGAAAAGTTATCTAAATTTTTAAAATCTGGAGTAGTATGGTTTCTTGGAATTGTTTTGACTGTTTTTGTTGGAGTAGTATCTTTAGAAGGAACTTTAAGTAGCAGTGTGGATGGTGTAACAGCAAAAACAGCTAAAGCGGCAATTTCTACTGTAATTCCAGTTGTAGGAAAGATCCTTGGAGATGTGGTAGATAGTGTACTGGGATGTGGTGTAATTTTAAAAAATGCAGTAGGATTTGTGGGTGTGATTGTAATTTTAAGTATTTGTATTATGCCAATAATAAAAATAGGTACATTGAGCATAATATATAGCTTAGCATCAGCAGTGGTTCAGCCTATTGCTGATGAGAAAATTGTAAAATTATTAGACGAAATGAGTGGTGTGTTTAAATTATTACTTGGAATTCTATGTGCACTTTCAGTAATATTAATTATTGGAATCACAATGGTCGTAAAAATTTCGAATAGTGGGATGATGTATAGATGATAAATTTTATGAGTTCATGGGCAGAACAAATTGTACTAGCTGTTATTATAGCTACAATAATAGAGCTAATATTGCCTAAAAATAAAAATACGAAATACATAAAAATGGTAATTGGAGTATATGTATTATTTAATATTATTTCTCCAATTATTAAGAATAAAGAAAAATTTTCTGTGGAAAAATATAATACAGAAAAATATGAAACTCAGTCACAATATGAAGTTGATCAATCTTCGATGGATATAAGAATAGAAAAAATCTATTTAGAAGAACTTGAAAAAAAGACAATACAGAGTTTTGAAAATGATGGATTTTCTGTAGAAAAATGCAATGTTGATGCGGTTTTAGATAGTACTAAAAAGAATGCAGGAATTCAGTTGATAACAATAAAAATTAAAGGCCCTGCTGAAAATCAAAAAGTAGAAGCTGCAAAGAAAAAATTAGCTGAAGAGTTTGAAATTTCAGAAGATAAGATTAAAGTGGTAATAAAATAGGAGGAAGTATGTTTAAAGAATTTTTTAAGAAAAATGGTGAAGAAAACGATAAAAAAAAGAACATAGAGAATATTATCGTTTTTATAATAATATTAATAATAACAGTATTGATTATAAATGTAATGTGGTCATCAGATGACAATAAAAGTAAAAACAAGTCAGAAGATACTACAAAGGTACTTGCTCAAACAACTACAGCTAATGAGGAACAGGATAATTTGGAAAATAGACTTGAAAATATTTTAGAAAGTATTAATGGGGTAGGAAAAGCAAAGGTTCTTATAAAATATTCTGAAAGTAGTTCAGTTGTAGCTGTTTATAATGAAACAAAATCTGAAAGTACTACACAAGAAAATGATGGCAGTAGCAACAAAGATGTAAAGCAAACAGAAAGCAAAAAAGAGGTTGCATATACAGACGAGAATGGTAAAAACACTCCGATTACAGAAAAGGTTATAATGCCAGTCATAGAAGGTGCAATAATAACAGCTCAAGGAGCTGGAAATGCCAACATAAAAGCATCAATAGTAAGTGCTGTAGAAGCAGTAACAGGACTTGCTGTACATAAAATTCAGGTTTTTGAAATGGGTTCAAAATAATTATATATAAAGAGGGGGAATAATTATGAAAATAAAAAAAGGAAGTCTTGCGCTTTATGCTGTAGCTTTAATGCTTGTTACAGCAGGATATTGGAGTTACATATCAAATGAATCAAAAGTATTAGAGACGGTTAGTTCTGCTAACCAAGGTGTTAATACTACAAACTCTACTGAAAATACAGTCACAGATTCAAGAGATGAACATTTAGGAGATGCAACACTTGTAAGCAACAATGAATTAGTTGAAAATCAGGTAGAAAATTCAAATTCAAGTGAAGAGGCAGCAACTAAAGCGGAAGATGATTATTTTGAGGCTTCTAAATTATCAAGAGATACAATGTATTCACAAACATTGGAAACTTATAAAGGAATGTTGAATAATTCGAATGTTTCAGAAGAACAAAAATCTATTGTTACACAGGAAATTACTAAATTAAATAAAGAGAAAAATGCTATAATGATTTGCGAAAATCTAATGTCGACCAAAGGATTTGACAAGTGCGTAATTTTTGTAAATACAGATAGTATAAGTGTTATTGTAGGAAAAGAAGAGCTAAAAGCAGACGAAATTGCACAAATACAGAACATTGTTTCTAGAGAGATTGGTGCTAAAGTTGAAAATATTCATATAATGACAAAAAAATAAAATTAAAGTTCTTGATTTCTTCTTTTATTTGTGATATAAAAATGATGAAAGCTGAAAAGCTATTGCGAAGGGAGAAAATAGAAATGGAAGTAAATGAAGAAAAAAGAAAAAAATTTATGGAATATGCTGGAAAGAGAGTAAATAATGTAATGCATGATATACAAATACTAGAGCCAATGTCTAGAAGTAGTGCATATGATTTCACAAAAGAAGATGTAGAAGAAATGTTTTTTGCAATGCAAGAGGCTCTAAATACAGTAAAGGCGTCTTATGACAAAAAATTTGAAGAAAAATCAAGAACAGAAAGAAAAGTTTTCTCTTTTGGTACAGTAACACCAACAAGTAATACAAATGATAATGAAGAAAATATAGAAGAAATTTCAGCTGAATCAGTAGAAAATGTATAAAAATAGGAGGAAAGTATTATGGAATTAAAAGGTTCAAAAACAGAACAAAATTTGATGACAGCATTTGCTGGAGAATCACAAGCTAGAAACAAATACACATATTTTGCAAGCAAAGCAAAAAAAGAAGGATATGAACAAATTGCTGCAATTTTTCAAGAAACAGCAGATAATGAAAAAGAACATGCAAAAATGTGGTTTAAATTATTAAATGGTGGAGATATCGGAACAACAGCTGAGAATTTAAAAGCTGCAGCTGATGGAGAAAATTATGAATGGACAGATATGTATGCGGAATTTGCTAAAACTGCTAAAGAAGAAGGATTTGCAAGAATTGCATATTTATTCGAAGAAGTAGCTAAAATAGAAAAAGAGCATGAACAAAGATATCTAAAATTATTAGAAAATGTAAAAGATGGAAAAGTATTTGAAGCTGGAGAAGTTAAGATTTGGAAATGCAGAAATTGTGGACATATTGTTGTTGGAACATCTGCACCAGAAGTTTGCCCAGTATGTAATCATCCAAAAGCATATTTCGAAATTAAAGCAGAAAATTATTAATATGGAAAATGAGTGCGAAAATGCGAAAATGGTGTCGGTCCTTTTTTAACATTGTTTAAAAAAGGACCGACACCATTTTCACATTTTGAACTTTTTGTGTTACCACCACCATTTTCTACTAATTTTAGCTTGAGCCTTTTCTTTTTTGGGAGATAAGAAACTTGGGCGATATTCTTGCTTCCAAAAGTGAGGAACAAAATACCCAGTTCCTCTCATATTACCAGAAGGAGTAAGAGGAGCAGTATAAGGAACTCCAAAAGATTTTATACTGCAAAGCATTGAAACATAAATAAATAATCCGACACCAATGCCCAAAAATCCAGCAGTAGCCCCTAAAGCAATAAACCAAAATCTAAAAATTCTAATGTGAAAGCCAAAAGAAAAATCTGGCATAGAAAAAGAAGCAATTCCTGTAATAGCTACAATTATTATTAATATAGGACTAACAATTCCAGCATTAACAGCAGCATCGCCTAATATTAAAGCACCAACAATACCAATAGAAGAGGCAATTAGTGAGGGAACTCTTAAACTTGCTTCTCTAATAAGTTCAAAGGCTAATTCCAAAAGAATAATTTCTAAGATTATAGGAAAAGGTACATTTTCTCTTGCTGAGAGAATCGAAAACAGGAGTTCTGTTGGCAAAAGTTCTTGATGAAAGTTGGTTATAGCCATATATAATCCTGGTAATAATAATGTAGTAATTGCTGCTAAGATTCTTATTACTCTTAAAAAATTAGCAAATAAAGGTCTTAAATTTGTATCTTCAGGAGAGAAAAGGAAATCTTCTATTGTAGCAGGTAAAATAATAGAATAAGGGTTTCCGTTTAATAAAAGAACAATTCTACCTTGAAACAAATATTTTGCACATTTATCAGGTCTTTCAGTTGATAAAACATGAGGAATACCAAATCCTCCATCATCTTCAATTAATTGTTCTAGTTCACCAGTAGAAAGCAAAGAATCAACTGCTAAATTATTTAATCTATATTTAATTTCAGAAACTAAATCGCCATTTGCAATATTTTGAAGATAGCAAACACTGCACTTAATTTTACTAATTTTTCCTATAGGAATTGTTTCAATAACAAGATTTTCGTTATTTACAATACGCCTTATAAGAGAAGTATTTGTCCTTATATTCTCAACAAAACCTTCTTGAGGACCTTTTATAGCAGACTCATTTACAGGAACACTTATATTTCGGTGTTCATATTTTTTTACATCAATATCAAATGCAATTTCGAGAGTATCAATAAATAATAAACAATCTCCCATATTAATTCCAGAAAATACATCTGAATAATTTTTTACACTAGTAACGCTATTTTGAGGCAGTAAACAATTATAAATGTAATCCGATAGAGCTCCATCAAATGGCTTGTTATATCTAAATTTACCTAGCATTAATGGCTCCAAAATAAAGTCATTAATAGATAAGGAATCAACTAGGCCATCGATATAAATAATAAAACATTTATGATTTTCATTATAAACAAACATGTTAAATTCTCGTATTATTATATCAGAACAAATCAAAGCATTATATTTACTTTTCAAAAAGTCTAAATTTTCTTTTATGTTTGCAAAAACTTTATAATTGTCTGCTGGAGAAGCATCTGTTGACACATTATTAACATTGTTATTTAAAATGGAAAAATTATAATCATTGCTAGATGAATATTTAATTAAATTACTAAAAAAATCTTTAAAACTCATATTAGTAATATTTGCAAAAAATAAAAAAATATTCAAAAAACTTGAAAAGGAAATGAGAATAATATATAATTTAAATAGTGTTGTGGAGGAATGTATGAAAGATAAAATACTTGGATTTTTATTATTTTTTATTATAGTCATGATAATTATTGTTATGGCTGGATTTGGATATGTAATGTATGCAGAAATAACAGGAGAACATCCAATAACAATTAATTTTATTGGTGATGGAGATTTATCAATATCAAAAGGGGAAAATATAAATAAAAATACAACAATAATTCAAGCAAGTGAAAGCAATTTTGGTGGAGTAAATGAGAACAACAAGACTAATACTAGCAGAAATCATAATTTATATGACCAACTTGATGAAAATGCAAAAAAACTATATGATAAATTATATGAAAATAGAGAAAATTTAAAAACTGGAACATATAAAATAGAGTATGGAAATACATTTCAAAACTTGTTATCAAGCAGTGATGGAGAAGCTAAATTGAAGAAAGAATATCAATCAGCCATAGAAGTGCTAGTATATGAAAATCCAGAGATTTTTTATATTGATGCAACAAGTATGTTTATAAATATAGAAAAAATAACAAAAATAACAGGAACAAAATACAATGTTTATATAGACAATGGAAATAAAGAAAGCTACTTATCAGAAGGATTTAATTCAAAAGAAGATGTAGATAAATATCAAGCAGAAATAAAAAAAGTGAAAGATAGTATATTATCAGTACTAGATGGAAAAAGTGATTATGAAAAAATTAAAATAGTTCATGATTATTTAGTAGACACAATAGAATATGATTCATCTGTTTCATTAGATAATATATACAATATCTATGGAGCACTAGTATCTAAAGTATGTGTATGTGAAGGATATGCAAAAGCTTTTCAATATTTGATGGATGAAGCAGGAATTGAAAATACAATTGTAATAGGAAAAGGAACCAACAGCAAAGGAAAAACAGAGAATCATGCATGGAATTATGTGAAACTTGATGGAAAATGGTATGGGATAGATACAACGTGGGATGATCCAATACTAATAGGTTCAGGAGTTCTTATTAGCAAATCAAAATATCAGTATTTTTTAAAGGGTTCAAAAACAATGAACCAAAATCATTTTATTTCAGGAAAATTTACTGATGCTGGGCAGACATTCACATTTCCAGAGTTAAGTGTAGAGGATTATGAGTAAGGAGAGTGACGTGATGATAGAATTAGAAGAAAATTCAAAAAAATTAGAAACATTAGGAACAAAAGTACAAAGTTTAGGTGATTCCCTTTGACATTTCTAAAATAGAAAAAGAATTAAAGGACTTAGAAGATGAAACTGTAAAAGAAGAATTTTGGCAAAAGCCATCAGCAGATACCTCAAAAGTTTTGGCTAAAATAAAACAACTAAAAGGCAAAGTGGAAAAATTTAAGAAGATTGAAAATGAAGTTACAAATTTAAAAGACTTAACAGAATTAGCCAACATGGAAGACGATGAAGAAGTAGCTAAAGAGATATTAAAATCAACAAAGCAACTTGAAGGCGATTTGGAAAATTTACAACTTGAAACATTGCTTTCAGGCAAATATGACAGAAATAATGCTATATTAACTTTACATCCAGGTGCAGGTGGAACAGAATCACAAGACTGGGCAGAAATGTTATATAGAATGTATACTAGATGGGCAACAAAAAAAGGATATGAAGTAAAAGAATTAGACTATTTAGAAGGAGAAGAGGCAGGAATTAAAAGTGTAACATTTGAAGTGGTAGGAGAAAATGCATATGGATATTTAAAAGGCGAAATGGGAGTGCATAGATTGGTAAGAATATCACCATTTGATGCAGGAGGAAGAAGACATACCTCATTTGCATCATTAGAAGTTTTGCCAGAAATAACAGATGATATCCAAATAGACATTAATCCAGATGATTTGCGTGTAGATACATATAGAGCTTCTGGAGCTGGAGGACAGCACATAAATAAAACATCATCAGCAGTTAGAATTACACATATTCCAACAAATATTGTAGTTGCTTGTCAATCTGAGCGTTCTCAAATTCAAAATAGAGAAACTGCAATGAAAATGTTGAAATCAAAATTATTAAATTTAAAAGAAAAAGAGCAAAAAGAAACAATAGAAGAATTAAAAGGAAATCAAAAAGATATTGCATGGGGAAGCCAAATTCGTTCATACGTTTTTTGTCCATATACACTCGTAAAAGACCACAGAACAAATTACGAAGTAGGAAACGTGGAAAGTGTTATGGATGGCGACTTAGACGGATTTATAGAGGCTTTTTTGAAAGGCTAATTTGTTAATTTGGGGTCGGTGTTTTTCTTGACAAGCTGTCAAAAAAACATCGACCCCAAATTGCCACCAAATTGATATATTCTTAATATAATATAGGGAGTAGCATTTAATTAAATACAACTCTTTATATTATATTAAGAAAGGTGCAAAAGATGGAAACAATAGTAATTAAATTTGGAGGAAGCTCTGTTGCAGACAACAGCAAATTACAATTGGTTGCAAATAAAGTTATAAAATTATATGATGAAGATAATAATGTAGTTGTTGTAGTTTCTGCACAGGGTAAAAAAACAGACCAGCTAATAAAAGAAGCTGAAGAATTATCATTAAAACCTGATAAAAGAGAAATGGATACATTGATAAGTGTTGGAGAACAAATTAGTGCTAGTAAATTAGCAATTTTATTAAATTATTTAGGATATCAAGCGATATCTCTTACAGGTTGGCAGGCAGGAATTCACACAAGTGATGAAAATCAAAATGCTAAAATAGAATATATTGATTGTACGAGAATAGAACAAGAATTGGATGAAGGAAAAATTGTTATAATTACAGGATTTCAAGGGATAAATGATAATAATGATATTACTACATTAGGAAGAGGAGGTTCTGATACAACAGCTGTTGCATTGGCTGCAAGTCTAAAAGCTAAACAATGCTACATATATTCTGATGTTGATGGAATATATTCAGCAGATCCTAATAAAGTTGAAGGCACTAGAAAATTAACTGATATTTCTTATGAAGAAATGCATGCATTATCAAGTGAAGGTGCAAAAGTTTTACATGATAGATGTGTTGAGATTGGTGAAAAATATAATGTGCCAATAGTTACTGGTTCTACATTTAATAATAATCCAGGAACAGTGATATCTCATAAGTTGGAGGCTTCTGGAATAAAAAGCATTGTAAAAAAAGATGTTTCTAGAGTATCTGTTATTGGTTTTGGAATTAGTTCTAGAGATGAAATTATTAATAAGATTTTAGATATTGCAAATAAAAATAGTTTGGAGATTTTTAATATTGATATTAGTAGAACGAAAATTTCAATAGTTTTTAAAGAGATGGTTAAAGATGAAATTTTACAAGAATTACATGAGGTTCTTGTAAGAACTTGATATTTGTATTGTAACGTGATATAATACTTCTGCTTATAATTTGTAATTCGCTTTAGAATTAAAGTGAATAAAATATTCAAATACGAAAAACAGGAGGTCATATTATGATTTCGATTGAAGATGTCCGGAAAGCTAAAATAACCGATTTGTATTTTGCACAAATCAAGAAAAGATTAACATGGGAAGAAGCAGAGAATGTAAAAGTGTATTCTGATGAATATCCTAATGCCAAAACTCCAGGGGATTTATTGCGAATTGCAGTTAGAAATGTATTGAGTAGTCAAAGAGTAGAAGTTACTGAGCAAAAAATTAGAGAATGTGAAGAAGATGTTAAAAAAGCAATTCTTTCTGGGCTTGAGGAAACTCAGCACACGATATTACTGAAAAAGGGCGATGAATATTTTGACCTTGCAACAATGCAAATGCTGGAGGAAGAATATGAAGTCGTTGAACTTACTCCTTTTTGTATGCATGGTTCTGAAAGTGATTATAGTTTTGAGAATACAGAAAAAGGTCTTATCTTTAATCTGGAAGAAGGAGTCTTCGAAAAATATTTGAATGAGCACAGCAAAAAATAACTGAGCTGTGAAAAAGCCTTTATCTTTAAAGAGATGAAGGTTTTTTTATAAGTATTATAAATATTGAAATTAATCAGAATACCTATTGAAAAAATAAATTTATTAATATATAATTGACATGGACAAAAGTAAAAACGAAGAAAGGAACATAGGAAAATGAAAGAAAAAGGAATTTTACTTCCAATATTTTCACTTCCAAGCAAATATGGAATTGGAGACTTTGGATATGAAGCATATGAATTTATAGATATATTAAGTGAAAACAATATAAAATATTGGGAAGTCTTGCCAATAAACGAATGTAACAAATTGCCATACTCTCCAATAAGTTATTATGCAATAGAAGAAGATTACATATCTTTGGACAAA
This sequence comes from uncultured Clostridium sp., assembly GCA_900555615.1. Taxonomy (GTDB): domain Bacteria; phylum Bacillota; class Clostridia; order TANB77; family CAG-508; genus CAG-269. Next base: position 110,745 of record USMB01000001.1, read on the forward strand.
TTAAAAAAAGAAAAATTAATAAAAGATGCGGAAATACGAGAAAGCAAAGATAGAGCAATATATGATGATTTCAAAGAAAAATACTATAATGAAGCATTTAGCAATTTCAGACCCAATAATGAATATTATGAATTTATAATACTACAAGAAATCAATGAATATGCTGAATTTAAAAGCAAAAAAACAGGAAAAAGTAAAGAATATCATTTATTTATTCAATATATGTTATATAAGCAATGGATGGAATTAAAACAATATGCTAATTCTAAAAATGTGCAAATAATTGGAGACATGCCAATGTACCCTGTGTTCGATTCAGTAGAAACTAAATTTCATCCAGAATGTTTTGAAATGGAAAATGGTAAATTTACATTTGAAGCAGGTACACCACCAGATTATTTTAATGAAAATGGTCAAAAATGGAATAGTCCTGTATATAATGTTAAAAATATAAAAAAGGACAATTATCAATATCTAATAAAAAGATTCAAATATCATTTAAAATTATTTGATAAAGTTAGAATAGATTATTTTAGAGGATATGATTCATTCTTCAAGATTCCAATCGGAAAATCTGGAAAAGAAGGATGTTATACAGATGGCGTAAGTTATGGATTTTTTGATGAATTATTTAAAGACAATAGTGTAAAAATTGAGAACTTTATAATTGAAGATTTAGGAGAAATTAGAGAAGAAACAATAAAACTAAGAGAACACTATGGATTTACAAGGCAAAAAATATTGCAATTTACAATAGATTTAGATAATTTCTATGATAGAGATAATGAAACGGAAAATGTACTTGTATTCCCTGGAAATCATGATTGTAACACAATTTATGGATGGTATAAAACACTTGATGATGACCATAAATGGAAATTAAAAGAGTTTTTAAAACGAAACAATTGTAATGATATAAATGTTAATATTGGAATTATGCAATATTTATCAAAATGTAAAGCTAAAATGCCAGTAATCATGGTACAAGATATTTTAGGATTAGATGAAAGTGCAAGAATAAATGTGCCAGGAACAGAAAGTGATAAAAACTGGTCTTGGAAATTAATTGATTTTAATGATTTAAAAGAAAGAATAAAAGATTATTAATAGGGAGGAAATTCAGATGATAAGAAAAGTAGCTATATTAGCAAATGGAGGAGATGTATCAGGATTTAATGCTGTTATTAGAGCAATTATAAAAACAGCAGAAAATAATGGAATAGATTGTTATGGGTTTATAGATGGATATAATGGATTATTAAAAAACAATTTTGTAAAATTAGCAACATCAAATAATTCAACAGCTTCTGGAATATTACCAAAAGGAGGCTCAATAATTGGTTCATCAACAAATGCAAATGTATTTAATTACAAAGTGGTAAATGAAGATGGATCAGTAGAATATAAAGATTTATCTGATGTATGTGTTGAAAATATTAAAAAAGATGGATTTGATTGTATATTCACATTAGGAGGAGATGGAACTCAAAAATCAGCAAGAGATTTTTCAACAAAAGGAGTAAATGTAATTGGTGTTCCAAAAACAATTGATAATGATGTTGCATGTACAGAAATTACATTTGGATATAATACAGCTGTATCTGTTGCAGCAGAAGCCTTAGACAGATTGCACACAACAGGTGAAACACATCATAGAATAATGGTACTTGAAGTTATGGGAAGATATGCTGGATGGATAGCTCTAGAATCTGCAATTGCAGGAGGAGCAGATATTGCATTAATTCCAGAAATACCATATGACTTAAATAAAGCAGTAGAAAAAATAAATGAAAGAAGAGCTCAAGGAAAAGAATTCAGTATAGTAGTTGTAGCAGAAGGAGCAGCACCAAAAGGTGGAACAATTACAGTTGCAAATAAAAGAGATAATGGAGCAGGTGTAGATAACAACAAACTTGGTGGAGTTGGACAAGTAGTTGCAAAACAACTTGAAGAATTAACAGGTCTTGAGGCTAGAAATACAACTTTAGGATATATGCAAAGAGGTGGAACTCCAACAGCATTTGATAGAGTTTTATCAACTAAATATGGTGCAAAAGCTATGGAACTTGCATTAGATGGAAAGTTCGGAGTACTAACGGTAATTAAAAATGGAAAATTAGACTATGTTTCATTAGAAGATGTTGTAGGAAGAAATACTAAAATAGGAGCTGTTTCAGGAAATACAGCAGAAAGTAATTTAAGAAAAGTTACTATGGATGATGATTTAGTAAAAACAGCTAGAGATATAGGAATATGCTTAGGCGATTAATAATTCACAAAAAATTCACACAATTCGTGTTGACAAAATGACACTGTGTCATTATAATTATGACAGAGTGTTATTTTTGCGTTTTGTGGGGAAACGTGATAATTAGGAGGGAAGTGATAGAAGTGCCAAAAGAAACTTTTCTAAAGCTTTCAAATGAGAAACAGCAAAAAGTGTTAGATGCTGCAAAGAAAGAATTTGCAAGAGTTCCAATAGAAAATGTCTCAATAAAAAACATTGTAGAAGATGCAGATATTGCAAGAGGCAGTTTTTATCAATATTTTGAAAGCAAAGAAGATTTGCTGGTTTATCTTTTAAAAGAAAAAGCAGAGCAAGTATCAAATAAAGTAAAAGAAAAAATCCAAGAAACAGATGGAGATTTATTTGAAACATATATTTTCTTGTATGATATGGCAATAGAAAATTTCATGAAAAAAGAAGATGAAGACTTGTATAAGCAAATATTTATAAATATAAAATCATCTGATGAAAGTATATTTGATTTAATGAAAAATACCAAACCAAAAGATGTCATAAAATATTGTGATTTGTTAAATACCAAAAATTTAAAAATAGAAAATCAGCAAGATTTTATGGTAATATGTGAAATGTTAAATGCAATTACAAGAAAATCAATTATAAAAAATTTTAAAGGAGTTTCAAAAGAAGAATGTAGAAGCACATTTCTTAAAGAAATAGAATATTTAAAATATGGAATTATAAAAAAGGAGGATAAAAATGCTTAAAGTATTAAAAAAATTAAAACAATCATGGCTATCAGTAGTAGTTATTGTAGCATTACTATGTGTGCAAGCAACAGTTGATTTGGAATTGCCAAATTACACATCAAAAATAGTAAATACAGGAATTCAGGCTGGTGGAATTGAATATGCAGTTCCAGAAGTAATCAGCAAAAACGACATGGATTCAATACTTTTGTTTACAAATAGTGATGATGAAATATTAGAAAAATATTCAGTTGCAAGTGCAACAGATTTAACAAATAAACAAGAAAGAACTTTAAAAAAATATTTAAAAGAAGATTATAACAAAGACGAAATCTATGTAATAAAAGATTTAAAAACTGACGAGAAAGAAGCTCTTGAAGAATTGATGACAAAACCAATTATTATTTCTCAAACAGTTCAAAACAAAGAAATTTTAAAATCTATGCCACAAGAGCAATTAGCAAAAATGTTGGAAGAATCATCAAAACAAATTGACTCAATGCAAGACTCAATAAAAACACAAGCAGCAGTAGCATATGTAAAAACACTTTACAAAGATACAAATGTTGATACAGATAAAATTCAAATGAACTATATAATGATAGCTGGTCTAAAAATGTTAGCATTAGCAGCAATTAGTATGGCATCAGGAATTACAATTATGATGTTGTCATCACGTGTAGGTGCAAGACTTTCTAAAACATTAAGAGAAGAAGTATTTAATAAAGTACTAAGCTTTTCAAACAAAGAATTGCGTGAATTTTCAACAGCATCTTTAATTACACGTAGTACAAACGATGTTCAACAAATTCAACAATTAATGGCAATGTTATTTAGAACAGTTGTATATGCTCCAATAATAGGTATAGGTGGAACTATAAAAGTATTAAATGAAAGCAACAGTTCAATGGCTTGGATTATTGGATTAGCAGTTATTACAATTATTCTAGTAGTAGGTGTATTATTTGCAATAGCAATGCCAAAATTCAAGAAATTACAAGAATTGGTTGATAAGCTAAATAAAGTATCAAGAGAAATCTTAACAGGTTTACCAGTTATAAGAGCATTTAACACAGAGAAAAAAGAAGAAAAAAGATTTGATAATGCAAATAGTGATTTAATGAAGGCAAACATATTTGTAAATACAGCAATGTCAATTATGATGCCAATGATGATGTTTATAATGAATGGAGTTTCAATCCTAATAATATGGGTTGGAGGCCATAACATCGACCAAGGTGTAATGCAAGTTGGAGACATGTTAGCATTCATACAATATGCAATGCAAATAGTAATGAGCTTCTTAATGATATCAATGATATCTATAATGCTTCCAAGAGCTTCTGTATCAGCAAACCGTATTATGAAAGTACTTGAAACAGAACCAAGCATAAAAGATAAAGAAAATACAAAGAAATTAGATCCAAGTAAAAAAGGATTAGTTGAATTTAAGAATGTATCATTTAAATATCCAGATGCTGATGCTGAAATTCTTTCTGATATAAACTTTACAGCAGAATCAGGAAAAACAACAGCAATAATAGGAAGTACTGGTAGTGGAAAATCTACAGTAGTAAATTTAATACCTAGATTTTATGATGTAACAGGTGGAGAGCTTCTAGTTGATGGAGTTAATGTAAAAGATTTATCACAAAAAGAATTAAGAGATATAATTGGATTTGTGCCACAAAAAGGAGTTTTATTTTCAGGTACAATAGAATCTAATATAAAATATTCAGATGAAAATATGTCTGATGAGCAAATGATTAATGCAGCAGAAATTGCACAAGCAACAGAATTTATAAATGGAAAAACAGATAAATATAAATCAGAAATTGCACAAGGCGGAAACAATGTTTCAGGAGGTCAAAAGCAAAGGCTTTCTATTGCAAGAGCAGTTGCAAAAGACCCAGAAATATTTGTATTTGATGATAGTTTTTCAGCATTAGACTTTAAAACAGATGCAGCATTAAGAGAAGCGTTAGCACAAAAAACAAAAAATAAGACATCTATTATAGTTGCACAAAGAATTAGTACAATTCTAAATGCAGATAAAATTATAGTTTTAGATGACGGAAAAATCGTAGGTCAAGGAACACACGAAGAATTATATAAAACAAACGAAACATATAAACAAATAGCTTTATCACAATTATCTGAAGAAGAATTAACAAAAGACTTTTCAGATAAGGATAATAAAGAAAGGGGGGAATAATATGCCAGGACCAATGGGAGGACCTAGAGCAGGTCATGTAACAGAAAAAGCAAAAGATTTTAAAGGAACAACTAAAAAATTAATTGGACAATATTTGTCAAAATACAAAATCGGTTTAATTATAGTTATAATCTTTGCAGTTGGAAGTACAATATTTTCAATTATTGGACCTAAAATTTTAGGTAATGCTACAACTGAAATATATAATGGATTAGTAAACAAATTGTATGGCACAGGTGGAATTGACTTTAGGAAAATAGGAACAATTTTATTAACATTATTGGGATTATATGTCTTGAGCGCATTATTCTCTTTTATACAAGGACTTACTATGACAAGAATATCTCAAAAGCTTACATATAGACTTAGAAAAGATATATCAGAAAAGATAAATAAATTGCCTATGAATTACTATGACAAAAAGACAAATGGAGAAGTATTATCAGTTATAACAAATGATATTGACACATTAGGAACAAACTTAAACCAAAGTGTAACACAAATTATCACATCAGTTTGTACATTAGTTGGTATTGCAATAATGATGTTATCAATTAGTTGGCAAATGACATTAATTTCACTTATAGTTATGCCAATAGGAGCTTTTTTAGTAAAAATAATTGTTGGAAAATCTCAAAAATACTTTAAGAGACAACAAGATTATTTAGGACATGTAAATGGTCAAGTAGAAGAAGTATATTCAGGATTAACTGTTGTAAAAGCATTTAATGGAGAAAATAATGCAAGAACAGAATTTGCAAAAGAAAATAATGAATTATATAAATCTGCATGGAGATCACAATTCTTATCAGGACTTATGTTTCCAGTAATGGAATTTATATCTAATATAGGATATGTAGGTGTTGCAATTGCTGGTGGATATTTAGCAATCAATGGAAAAATTACTGTTGGTAATATTCAAAGCTTTATACAATATAACAAGCAATTTACACAACCAATAAATCAAATTGCACAAGTATCAAGTATGTTACAAGCTATGGTTGCTGCAACTGAAAGAATTTTTGAATTCTTAGAGGAAAAAGATGAAGTAGAAACAGCTAAAGAAGGTGTAACAACAAAAGGATTAAAAGGCAATGTAACATTTGACCACGTAAAATTCGGTTATAATCCAGATAATATAGTTATAAAGGACTTTAATGCAGAAGTGCATGATGGTCAAAAAATAGCTATTGTAGGACCAACTGGAGCAGGAAAAACAACAATGGTAAAATTATTGATGAGATTTTATGATGTTACAGATGGTAGAATTTTAGTTGATGGACACAATGTAAAAGACTTTGAAAGAGGCGAACTTCGTCAAATGTTCGGAATGGTATTACAAGATACTTGGCTATTTGGCGGAACTGTAAAAGATAATATCAAATATGGAAAAGAAGATGCAACAGATGATGAAGTTATAGAAGCGACAAAAGCAGCTCATGTACATCATTATATCAAAACTTTGCCAAATGGATATAATTCAGAAATTAATGAAGAGTCAAGCAATATTTCAGCTGGTCAAAAACAATTATTGACAATAGCTAGAGTTATCTTAACAGACCCTAAAATATTGATTTTGGATGAAGCTACAAGTTCTATCGATACTAGAACAGAAATTCAAATCCAAAAGGCTATGGATAATTTAATGAAGGGTAGAACATCTTTTATTATTGCACATAGATTGTCTACAATTAAGAATGCTGATTTGATTTTGGTTATGGATCATGGTGATATTGTTGAACAAGGTACTCATGAAGAACTTCTTGCTAAAGGTGGATTTTATGAGAAATTGTATAATAGCCAATTCGACGAGCAATAAAGGGCGAAAAATGTGAATTCTGTGTAGTCTTAGAACGACAACACTTTGACACTTCTCGTAAATTTGACTTACTTGCCAAAAAAAGAGGAGAATTGAGAAAAAACAAAGGAATCACAGTTAGATGGGCATTGGATATCAGTGATTTTAATATAGAAATTATAGAAAAATGAGTTTTTATGACTCATTTTTTTTAATGGAGGTAATTATATTGGAAAATAAAGAATTAAATGAAGAGAAAGAATTTGATGAGGAAAAGAAATTAAAAGATGTAAGTGAAATGGTAAAAGTAACGAGAATACTTCAAGATATACTAGATAATAAGATATCGAATATAATAGAAAGTGAATTAAAGAAAAATAATATTGAAAAAAATTTAGCGATTGAGGTAAAAATAGATGTAGATTTCTATAATTAAATTTTAAATGAGGTGATGCTAGATGTGAGCGAAGAAAGACAACCGTCATATTATGCAATAATACCAAGTACGGTAAGATATGATGAAAACTTGAAATATTCAGAAAGATTACTCTATGGAGAAATTACAGCACTAATAGGAAAAGAAGGCTATTGTTTTGCAGGTAACAGCTATTTTGCAAAACTTTTTGGAGTGATACCAGGAACAATTTCAAGATGGATTTCTCATTTAAGTAGATTAGGGTATATTAAAGTTGATGTAATAAGAAATGAAAAAAACGAAGTAATAGAAAGAAGGATTTTTATTACAGATATAAGCTGTAGGAAAATTCTATCTGATACCTATGAGCAATTTGGCACATACCCCTATAAGCAAAATAAAACATACCCTATGAGCAAAAAAGCTAAAGATAATAATATAAATATTAGGATAGATAGATTTTTCTATTATATAATAAACATTAAAGGAGAAATTCCAAAGGATGTTGAAGAACTTTACAAAACAATTGAAAAACTAGAACTTAATTACACTAAAGAGATTATTGAGACATTTACTGAAGAGAATAAAGAAAAAATAAAAATACTCATGTATTGTATCAAAGAAATTTATGAAAGTAACAAAAGAAATATATTATTAAAGGCAACAAGAGAAAAATTAATAGAGATATATGACCATTGCAAAAAAATTGAAAAAGATTATAAAGGAACTGAGAAGGAGATTAACAACTTTTTTGAATATTTTTATGCAAGTGTTGTAAGAAAGTTAGAAGCTAACTAAATAGCTTTATTTTTTTACTTCAAAAGGAGGAAACTAATGATTGAATCATATAACATAAACAATTCTGGATTAAATTCGATAATGAATAACTTTATGGAGAAAAGTTTTTTTTTATAATTATTTTCATTACAATTTGGATTTTTTCTAGTTTAATAATCTGGTTTATAGGAGCTAAGATAAAATCAGAAAAAACAATCAAATTAGGGCTAAAGAATTTCATGTTAAGTGTCGTGATACAGATATCTGCATTAGCAATACCATTACTAATTGCCCTAATAAAATAAAGAAGGAGTGAGAGGTATGAATATATCAAAACTAAAAAAGAAAATAGCAAAATCATCAATAATAGCACCATTTTTGGTAATGGCAACAAAAGCAAATGTATTTGCAACAACAATTGGAACACAAGAAGTTGAAACAGCAACTCAAAATATTAAAGACGCTGTTATAAAACTTGCAATGCCGATTGGCTCAGTTTTAATGTTTATTAGTATTGTAATTATAGCAATTAAAATAATTGTAAATGCTAATAATCCCAATAAAAGATCAGAAGGAATAGGAGGTCTTGCTTGGGTTGCAGCAGGATTTATGATACTTAGTTTAGCATTGATAATTTCAGGAATTATACTAAGTGTAGCAACAAATGGTTCAGGAAGTATGATTGGAGGATAACAATATGCAAATATATAAAGTACCATATAATTTTAACCATGAAGAAAAAATATTTGGAGGCTATCTATCTATAAGACAAGCAATATACATGGTTATAGGAGCATCAACAGCAGGGATTTTATTTGTGCCGTTTATACCAATGTTTATAAAGGTGTTGCTATTTTTGAGTTTTGCAAGTATCTTTGTGTCATTTGCTTTTTTGAAAGTAGATGAAACAAATGCAGATAAATACTTTACTTATATTTTAAAATACTTTTTTAAAAATAAAAAATACATTTTAGAGAAAGGTAAGTAGATATGATTATTACAATAATTTTTATGTTGGCAAGTTTAGGGTTAATTATATTCTTGCCGATATATGTAAAAAATAAAAATGATTTTTATAAATTAGGTTCGAAAGAAAAAATGAGTTTAAAAAAACAAAAGAAAAGCATTACAACGATTTTTGGAATAGAAGAAATCAGGAATGGAATTATAAGTGCTAATGGTACTCGCTCAATAATTGTAGAACTAGGAAGCATTGAATATAGATTGTTAAATGATGAAGAACAAAATAATATAGATGTACTACTTACAAAATTATCAAAAACATTTTCGTTTCAGACACAATTTTTTAGCACGATAGAAAAAATTGATACGACAGATAAAGTAGAGAAAATAAGAGAAAATGTTGATAATCAAAAGAATAGTAAAATTAAAGAATATGGAGAGAGTATTATCGAATACTTAGAAGATATAATGAAAGAAAACAATCTATATGTCAGAAAAAATTATCTAATAGCTTCATCAAACGAACCATTCTTAAAGGCGGATTTGGATTTGGAAGAATTTTTTCAAAATCTAAAATTCAGTTTAGCTGGAATTAAAGTGTCAGCAAGACTATTGTCTGATACTGAAATAATTGAACTTTTGCATAAAGAATTAAATAAAAATTCCAATGAAAAAATTAAAAATATAATTGAGGAAGGAGGTATGGATTTTTGTGTTGAATCTAAAATCAAAGAATAGAAGCAAAGAAAAAAAGATTTCTATTGAAAAGACCAAAAAAAAGAATTCAAAGAAAAAGCAAATAGACATATTTTCAAAATCACCAGAATTAATAGAACTAATCATTCCAGATTGTATTGAGGAAAAGAGAGATTACATAGTTTTAGGTGAAAATAGATATTCCAGAAGTTTTGTAGTATCAGCATATCCTAACAGAACGTATTTAGGATGGTTAGATAGAATTTTTGCGTTGCTTCGGAGATGTGACACTAAGTATTATTAGTAGACCTGCAAATGAAGACAGTGTAATAAGACAGTTAAATAAAAAAGTAACTATATTAGAGTCGGAAAGGCAAACTTATGAATCAAAAGGAAATATAGAACTGATTCATCCATTGGAGCGAATGATTTTTGATTATGATGATATCAGAAAAAAAATACAAATGTCAAATGATAAATTATTTTTTATAACGATATTATTAAGAATCAATGCTACTAATTTAGAAGAATTAGATGTAAAAAGTAATTTGCTTAAAAATGAGTTTGCAAAAATATCAGCAAAAGCGAGAACATTGAACTTTAGACAATTTGATGGATTAAAGTCAAACTTACCTCTAAATTATTTAAATATTTATGATTACGAAAGAAATATAACAACAAACGGACTGGCAACTATGTTTCCAATTGCAAATTCAAATGTAGCATCAAGTGCAAATGGAGTTCCGATTGGTAGAAATTATTTTACTGGTCTACCAGTATATTTAGATACTTTTGATAATAGTTTGACTAATCCTCATATTGTTATTTTAGGGGTTACTGGTGCAGGAAAATCAGTTGCAATGGATACAATTTCATCGAGATCACTTGTTACTAAAAATACTCAATCAGCAATTTTAGATATAGAAGGTGAATACAAGAGAAGAGTAAATAGTTTATCAGGAAGAATTATAGAAATAAAACAAGGGGTGCCAGCAGGTATAAATATTTTTGACATAGATGTTGAACAAGAAGAAAACGGACTTGAAAAGGTAAATATTCTAAACAAGGTGGCAGAAATAAGAGCAATTCTTTCAGGAATAATGAAAAATTATATGGACAGGACTTTGAACGCAAAAGAATTAGTGGATATCGAAGAAAGTGTAATAGAAACATACAGAGAAAAAGGTATAACAACAAATAAAGAAAGTATATATGAAAAACACGGTGGAAGACTTGGAGACAAACTTACACTAGGTAAAATAAAAAAGAAAATGCCAACTTTATCAGATTTTCAAAGAATTTTATCTAAGAAAAGTAATTCTAAAGAACTTTCAGAAATTTTAACAGGTTTCTTAAAAGGTAAAAGTTTAGGAATGTTTGATTGTACAAGTAACATAAATGTTAATGACTGTTGCATAGATTTTGATTTATCAAGTATAACAGATGAGGTAACTAAGTTTTATGCGTCAATGGTAATTACAACTTGGATAACCGAGAAATACATGAGAAGGTCTGATTTGTATGTAGAAAAATCGGTATATATAGATGAAGCATGGACAATGCTTAAATATGAAGAAACAGCAAATTTCATTGAGAATTTGGCAAGAAGAGCAAGAAAAAGAGGCGTAAGACTTGTAATTGCTACTCAACTTCCAGAAGAATTAATAGATAGTGGGCAAGGTAGAGCAATACTAAATTGTTGTGGTACTGCAATTTTAATGAAACAATCTCCAATAAGCGTGGACAAAGTAATAGAATACTTTAAACTATCAATCGGGACAAGAGATTTTTTGCTTAAAGCAAGACCAGGAGAGGCCCTTCTAGATATGGAAGGAACAATATCAGCTATAGCTATTGAAGTATTAGATAAAGAAAAAGAAATGCTTAAAGTATAAGGAGGGATAAACTTGAAGAAATTTAAGAAAATAATTGCAAGTATTATAATTGTACTTGTTTTTTTATGCTCATTTATCCCTATATCTCAGGCTAGTTTTTTTACAAATAATTTAGGTGGAGGAGATTCAGAGGAAAAGTCTGAAATAGAAGAAACAATTGATAGTGATGATGGCGGAATATTTGAAAAGATAATTGCAAAAATGATAGGTGGAATTGCTGAAACAGTACTTAATCTAACAACAAACAAACAGTTTGGAATAGGTTTTCTAAACTATGATGAATTAATATTTGCAAAAGGTTCAACAGATATATCACCATTTACTGAAAATCAATGGGATGACATGATGAAATGGTATAAAGTAATGAGTTTGATTGCTGGAAGTTTAATATTAATTGTAGTTGTAATAACGGCCTATAAGGTGATTATCGGAGGATATAGCATAGATAAAAGAAATGAAGCAAAAGATAGCCTCATGAGATTATTTTTCGGTGCTGTATCAATAGGATTTGCTCCACTGTTTGTAAAATTTTTATTATTTTTGAACAATAATCTAGTCCATATACTTGTAGGGTATTCAAATGGCAGTTTAGATGATTTATTAGGAAATGGTGTAATATCGAATATTAGAACAGGGAATGCAATAGCCACATCAATAGTAATTGCAATGTTTGCATATTTATTTTTTAAGTTAAATGTAAAGTTTATTATAAGACAATTTACTATACTCGTTTTTACATTATTTACACCAATAATTTCCATAATGTGGATGATTAATAAAAGAACAATCGGAGCATCAATCTGGTTTGGGCAAATATTAATAAATGTATTTATGCAGTTTATTTATGCTTTTTTGTTTTTAATATATATGAACTTTTTGCCAAAATCAGGAGGCTGGGCAACATCTATTCTATGGGCAATGATGATATTACCTATTGCAGAGGCACTTCAAAATACTCTTCAAAACTTAATTTCACGAGTTGCGGGTGTAAACAATGATGAGTTAGCAACAAGAGGAATAGGAATGTCTGGAGCAATGGCACATAGTATAAAAGCTTTAATGTATCAATTCCAAAGTCCAAATACACAGGTAGCAAATAATAATACAAGTTTTTTAGGACGAATGTTTAAAACTGAAAGTAATGAAACAAAAGAAATGACAGAAATGAGGTCAACACCAATGGAGCAGACGCCAATGAAAACTACCAATATTAATGGAACACCTATGAAATCAAAGAACATTGCACAAGATGTGAATCAAACTGCTCAAAGACCTAATTTTGGAAAAGCAATGTTTAATACTGGAAAAGAAGCAATGAATCTTGGAATGTATATGGCTGAAGGGAAAAATTTTGGAAATAGCAGAAACTTTAATAAATTTAAAAACAATAATAAAGGAACAAAAACAGATAATAAAACAAAAGAAAATATTAGCATAAACATACAGGAGAATGATGAAAATTGAAAAATGTAAATACAAAAAAAATAATATTTGTACTTATTCAACCTCTTTTAATGCCTATAATTTTAATTGTAATATTGCTTTTGCTTGTTTGCTACATAACAGATATTTTTTATATAGGAATAGCAAATGAGGATAAAAGTAACATGAAAGAAGAATTGAAATATTATACACAAGCTGAATATACAAAAGAAGACTGTGATGTTTTTTTCGGAAGTGTTGAAGAGTTTATATCGAATTTATTTAATGAACAAATTGTAGAAGATGCTGACTGGCCTGTGTATGGAAGTAGAAAAATAACAAGTGAATTTGGATATAGAAAAGCACCAACAGAAGGTGCATCAACATTCCACAACGGAATAGATATTGCAGCAAGTGAAGGAACAAAATTAGTTGCTGTAATAGATGGAACTGTAACAAAAACTGGTTGGAATGGTGCCGGAGGTTTTACAATAATTTTAACTTCAGGAGAATATGTATTTTCATATTGCCATTCTGACCCTAATTTTATGGTTAATGTAGGTGATAAAGTAAAAAAGGGACAAGTTATTGGAAAAGTTGGACCAAAAAATATATATGGCGTACAAGGAAACCCATATGTTGATGAAAAAGGAGAATCAACAAATGGTGCAACAACTGGTACACATTGTCATTTTTCTATTAAAAAGAATGGTGAGTATATGAATCCATTAGATATATTAGAAAAAGGAGGCTTATTTTAGATGGTAGTTATATATACTGGAAGTAATGAAATTGATAAAATCTTAGAAAGTGAAATAAAAGGCTCAATGGTGGTTAGTTACGCAGATTTTATTATAGAAGATGATAAATTTAGAAATCAAACAGTAATATTAGCAAGTAGTGCGATAGAAAAAGATTTTAGAGAATTTTTATTTTTACTTAGAAGTAAGAATATTAGAGTAATTTTACTGCTTAAAAACGAAAAATCAAAAGAAACAAAAATTGCTTTGGAAAGTGGAATATATGATTTGGTATTTGGAAACTTTTATCCAAGTCAAATAAAAGAAATATTGGATAATCCAAAGAAATTCGAAGATATTGCGAAAATATATAAAAAACAATTTAATTTACAAATAAAAAAAGGAAGGGGTGAAAAAATGAATGAAAAAAGGTAAGAAGATATTAATTACAACGCTTATAATTATAGTGTTTATAGGAATAGTATTTTTTACATATAAGGTATTAGCTGAAAGACAAAGAGCAAATAAAAATCAAGAATACAAGTTAAATGGGTACATCATAAAAACTATTGAAAAACAAAAAGATGATTTTGACGACAACGTATTAGATGAAAACATAATATTAGAAGAACATACTACAACTGAAACGAATAATGTGAATATCACGAAACAAATTATGTATGATGGAATATTATCTGAAACTAATTTAGAATATGATGATAATTCAATAGGTATAATAGAAGTTCCTAAAATAGGATTAGTAGCACCAATTAAAGATGGAACAGATTTAGAAATATTAGCAAAATATGTAGGACATTTCAGCAATAGTAGTGTTTGGGATGGCAATGTAGCACTTGCAGCACACAATAGAGGAACTTCTGTTAAACATTATTTTGACAGAATCAATGAATTAGTAAACGGAGATATAATTATATATAAGAGCAAATTAGGTGAAAGAACTTACGAAGTAATCAGTAGTAAAGAAATAGCAAGTACTGATTGGTCTGTAACAGAGAACAATGCCAATGAAAACAATACAATTACTCTAATTACATGCATTAAAAACCAACCAGAAAAAAGATTATGCATAGTTGCTAAAGAAAAAAATTAACTCAAATTTTTTCTCAAGTTGAAAATTGCATATTTCAGATCCTATACTTGTAAAAAGAAACTATGAAAGTTTCAAATCAAAGGAGGGATTTTTTATGCGAAAAAAACTTATAATAGGAATTGTCACAATGGTTTTAACTATAATATTTGGAAAATGTGAAATTTTAGAAAAAACAGAAACCAATATTGAGGCTATATCTAAAGAAGAGATTACAAAGCAAGAAGAAATTGAAGTAGAAGAAAAAATACTAATTGCTAAGGAGGAAATTGCAACAGAAGCGAAAGAAGAGGAAATAGTAGACTTACAAACAAAAGAAAAACAAGAAATTGAAACAACAGCAAAGGAGGTGATAAAGACTGAAATACCAAAGAAAGAAGAAAGTTTGGGTTCAAAAGAAATACAAAAAATGGATGTTGTAATTAATAAAAGTCCAGGGGAAATAAATGGACCAGGAGAAAATAAATTTCAAGAAGAGAAAATTGAAGAACCTATCAAAACAACGGAAAGTCAAGAGGAACAAAAGATTAAGACGGAAGAAAACATATTAATAGAAACAAAACAAGCAGAAATACCAGAAAAAATACAAGAAGAAAAAATGGTACAAGATTCAAAAGAAAAGATGATATATAATAAAAATGCTACACAAAAATTAATTGATGATATAAATGAATTTGCTAAGCAAAATACTAGCCTTTGGGATGCAAACGGAAACAAATTATATAAAATTGAAATAGTAGAAAGCTTAGTTGGTGGAAATTATATGTCTCCATATAAAAAACATCAAGTTGCAGGGGTAGTATTAAACGTTTTTCCTGTAAAATTTTTAGTGTATGCGATTGACATAGAAAAAGATGGATTCACAAAAGAAACAAGATATTATATTGATGTAGCAAGTTTAAATTAAAAAAGAGAAAGCATTAGTCTAAAAAAGACGATGCTTTTTTTAGTGGAAGGAGAATTTTAATGAAAAATAAAAAAGTTCAAAAAATAACAAGTTCATTTATACTAGTATTTATGATACTTGCTCAATTTATAACAGTACTTAATCCAGTATTAGCGGCCTCAATAGGAGATGTAGTAGATATAGTGTCTCTTGGAGAATGTGGAAGAGACTTATTATATCAAAAAGATACAGGAGTAATCACTAGTGTAATAACCCATCATGTAGTTTATAATGAAAATGGAAAACAATATCCAGTATACTGCCTAGATGTAACATTGCCAGGAGTTGATTCAGAAGACGACAGTTATGGGGTAACAGTGGGCTCTATGGATCAAATTGCAAATAATCAAGCTGTATGGAGAGTTATAATGAATGGATATCCATATAAAACAGCAGCAGAAATGGGATTAGAAACTGATGGACAAGCTTTTCAAGTAACAAAACAAGCAATCTATTGTGTATTAGGACAAAAAGACCCAAGCAGATATTATGGAAAAGGTGATATAGGAAAAGCACAAGCAAATAAAGTAAAAGAATTAGCTAATATAGGTCTTAACGGGACACAGACATATACAGATCCTGTTATAACTACAACGGCTACAACAACAGCAGGCATAGACAACATAAATTCTAATTATATTTCACAAACATTTGTAATAGATAGTTCAGTAAATGCAAAAGATATAAAAGTTATACTAGATACAACATCTGCACCAGAAGGAACTATAGTAACAGACATAAATAATAATGCAAAATCAACATTTGACAAAGGTGAAAGTTTCAAAATATTAATTCCAAGAGCAAATGCAAGGGGTGAAATAAAAGTAAATTATAGTGTAAGTGGACAATGTGAAAGTTATCCAATATTAATGGGAAAAGCTCCAAATACCTCACTACAAGATTATGTATTAACAACAGATCCTTTTATTTTAAGTAACGCAAGAGGAACAATGAGTTACAAAGCAACGGGAAAAATTGAAATATCAAAAATTTCATACGGTGAAAGTGAAATCACGGGTACAAAAGATGGTGAAGGATTAGAAGGAGCAACATTCACAGTAGAATCAGAAGATGGAACATTTAAAACACAAGGAACAACAGATGCAAATGGAAAATTTGTAGTATCTGGCTTACAAACAGGAAAATATATTGTAACAGAGGAGTCTGCTCCAGATTATTTCTTAAAAGGAAAAGAAATTGAATTTGAAGTGATTATTGAAAATGATGGAGATGTTCAAAAAGTTACAGTTAATAATATTCCAGTTGATATTAAGGTGAATGTTGAAAAAGAAGTAGATAAAACAGAAGCACAAGTAAATGAAACAGTAACATATGAAATAGATAATATTAAAAATTTATCTAATGTTAGATTAGACAATTTTACTTTAACAGATAACCTTCCAAAAGAAGTAAGAATACAAAAATTAGAAACAGGTATATACAATCAAGATTTAAAATATTCAGTAGAATATAGTACAAATAAGAAATCAAATGTGAAATTACAAGATGGATTAAGTACAAAAATAAATAATATACTAGATTTCTCAAACATACAACTTTCTGATGGTGAATATGTAACATCTTATAGTTTAAAATTTGGAACAGTAAAAATAGGATTTTCAAATACATCAAAAATGAAAATTGAAACAAAAGTTGCTGAAGGAGTGGCTGATAAAACTACATTTGTAAATAATGTTAATGTAAATGGAGTTTATTTGGAAGCAAAAGCAGAAGATAATGATGATGCAAAAGTAAAAACTTATGAAAATATACTAAAAATTAAAAAAGTTTCAAAAGAGTATAATCAATATACCAATTTACCAGCAGGAACTCCAATCAATGCGGTTTTTGAGTTATTAGATGAAAATGAAAAATATATTACAACTTTAAATGTAAAATCTACTGAAGAATTTGTATATAAATATTTAGAAACGGGAAAAACGTACTATTTAAAAGAAATATCAACAGACCCATACTATGTAGTAAGTGATAAACTAATACAATTTACTTTTGAAAAAAATGGAGAGGTATTAGAGTTAACCGCAGAAAATGATAATGTAAATTTAATACCAAGTGTTGAAAAAGAAGGACCAACAGAAGCTCAAAAAGGTGAAGTAATTACATATGATTTCAACAATATTGGGAATTTTTCTAATGTTGCTGTAGATAACTTTATATGGGGAGATAGACTACCAAGACAAGTAACACTTCAAAAAATAGAAACAGGTACTTGGAATGAAGGATTAACATACAAAGTTCAATATATTACAAATAAAAACACAAATTGGAAAGAAGTAGGAACCTATAAAACAACAGAAAATTCTACTATTGATTTTACACAAGTGGAACTTTCTCAAGGCGAATATGTAACACAATTTAGATTTATATTTGGAAAAGTAAAAGCTGGATTTACAGAGAATATCGCACCAAAAGTTTTTGCTAAAGTAAATGAAGACGTTCAGAATAATAAAATATTTGTAAATAGAACATATGTAACTGCAATATACCAAAAAACAGAATTGCAAGCTGAGGATGAATGTCATACAGTGGTTTATACAAAAGAAGATATTAATAAAGAAATAGAACTACCAAAAACAGGATTTTAGTTAAAAAGAGGAGGAAAAAGACGATGTTAAATATTAGTGAAATTAGAATAAATAGAATAAGTAATCCTAGAAAAGAAGGATTCTTAGGATATGTAAGTATAATGATAGATAATTGTTTTATAATAGAAGGAATTGAATTATATGAAGGAAAGAATGGCAGATACATAATGATGCCTTTGAATGGAAAAAGCAGAAAAAGAAGAAATTCAGCATATCCAATAACAGAAGAAACAAGAAGATATTTATTAGAAGCAATATCAAATAAATATGATGAAGAATAAGAATTTAAAGAAGGTGCAGAAATGCATCTTCTTTTACAATAATCAAAGGAGGAAAAATGCAACAGATAAAACTAAACGATTTAGAAACATTAAAAAAGCAAACAGATTTTATGATAAACAATAGAGAAATATTAGATAAAAAGGATATTGAAAGATACTTAAGAAATTTAGAAAAAACCAGATACAATTTATTTGAACAAGTTAAGTTAAATAACCAAAATATAATAGATGAAAATGAAAAGATTGACTACATTAATAATGAGTACACAGCAACTATGAAAGATGGAATATTAAAAATATATATTCCAGAAACCTTACCAAAGTACAAATATATCAATAATTATGCCTATAAAAATATTATGATAAATACTGCCGAAGCAGTAAAAGAATATAGAGGACTTTTTAAAACAAACTTAACATTTGTATTAATAATAGTTCATGAAAACCAGGCAAATATGGATATTGATAATAAGTTTGTAAAGCCCATAATTGATGCATTAGTATTACAAAACATTATTCAAGATGACAATATAAATAATATGTTTTATATGGCTCTTGGAAAATCTGATAGTCAAATACCATATACAGAAGCATTTGTAATGGATGGGAGTTACATGATAGATTGGATAGACAAAATACAAAAAATGTTCTAAAAAATATGAAAAAATTTATAAAAATCAAAGAAAAAATTTTTTATAAAAATTCTATTCAAAAAACTTGAAAATACAAAGAAACGAAATTGATTTTTTCAACAGTTTAAAGACTAATTGAAAAAAGTTAAAAAGAAGGGAGGCTATATGTGCAGGAAAAAGATGACCTAAAAGATGAGGATATTAAAGTTTTAGAATTTTTGTCAAAATACAGAATACTAAAAATAGAAGATGCAAGTTATATTTATAAAAGAAAAAGATATTACAGACAAAGGATAAATAGACTAATAGACAAAGAATATGTTAAAAGGTATAAAAGCTATGTAATAATTGATAGGAATGGAAGAAAATACTTAGGGAAAAGTGGAACTTCTTATATTAAAAATATGGACAATGAAGCATACATGGAAAGATTAAAAACTATTGCAAGTATTGCTACAGTAACAATTAACTCTAATGTAGAATTTATACCAAGCTGGGATATAAAAGAAAAAGATAGATTTACTGAAACAGCAAGAAGGTATATTGGAAAACTAGTAATAGATTCTAAAGAATATTTGACTTATTACATAACTGCTAAAAAAGAACATGTCTATATTAAACAACTTTTGTTTGATGTAAACAAGGCTCTTAATTATCAAGACATAATTATATTTACTGAAAACTTTGATGTGATTAACAAAAAATATAATAACTTAGTATTTGGAAAGGAAAATACATTTGTAATTTTAAATAACAGGGAAAACAAAGAACTTTTAAAAAAGTATGAAAATGTAGACATACATGAACTATTAGAAAGTATTTATGGTGAAGAACTTCTGATAAGCAATTGGAGTAATGCAGATTATTTATTAGAGGATAATACATATATAGTTAGTATGCCTTTTATCAATACCGAAAAGATTGCTAAAATAAATTGGTTCTTTGAAGAAAATACGAAACTCCAAAGAAAAGTAGAAATTGTAACATTAGAAGAGAACAAAAGTAAAATAAGAGAATTGTTAATTGATAAATGTAGTATAAAAACTTTTGATAAAGATTTGTTAGGAGGATTAAGTGAAACACAAGAAAATTAGTAAAAAACCATATAAGAAATATTTATTTTGGCTAGTGTGTTTTATAGTATCTTTACAAGTTCTTGTCCCTATGATAGCAGGGTATATCAATGTATTAGAAAAATGCTTTGAGAAAAATTTTTATTCAGCACGAATAAATAATGTATTTAATGTGTTTGAAGTTATTTCAAAACACAAAATGATTGCCCTAATTTACACCATAATTGCCTTAATTTTCGTTTTTACTATTTACAACACATACTTTACTAGGAAACAACTAAAAAAGGAAAAAGAGGGGGTTAAATTCAAAAAGAAAGATGGAACACATGGAACCGCAAATTTTACTACACCACAAGAAATTGATATTTTAAAAATTGGAAATGAAGAAAACACAAATGGAATGTTAATTGGAAAAACATTGGATACAGATGAAATAATAATACTTCCAGATGAGTATAATGCAATTAACAGAAATGTTATGATTTGGGGTGCTTCGGGTTCAGGAAAATCGTCAAGCTTTATAATACCAAATACTTTAAAAATAACAGACCAGGAGAAAAAAATAGAAGAACTAAAAAATTTAGCATTGCAAGGGAAAAATGTAGTATGCACAGACCCCAAAGCGGAACTGTACAGCACAACAAATCAAGCTTTTAGAGATGCTGGGTATGATGTGAAGGTATTTAATTTAGTAAGCCCTGCTCATTCAGATGGAATAGATCTTATAAGAAGATTTATAGAAAAAGAAATTGATGCACAAGTTTTTGCAGAAGTTGTAATAAATACAACACAAAATCAAGGAAAAAAAGGAGAGGAATTCTGGCAAAATAACCAAGAAAATTTACTTAAAGCATTACTTTTACATATAAAATTTGAAGTAGAAGATGAGTCAAAGAAAAACATGAGATACTTAAACTCAATTTTAGCATCTGGAGATATAAAAAAAGTAGATGAAGTATTTAAACATTCAACAGGAATTACAAAAATTGCATATAACATTTATGCACAAGCAAGTGACACAATAAAACAAAGTACAATAACAGGTTTAGCAACAAAACTTCAAATATTTCAACTAGATGAAATTGCAGCAATAACAGAACGAAACGATATAGATTTTTCAGATTTAAACGATAAGAAAATGATTATCTATTGCATAATCAGTGATACAGATACGACAATGAGCTTTTTAAATAGCTTATTTTTTTCGTTCTTATTCATAAAAGCAATAAGACAAGCAGATAGAAATCCAGATAAAAAATTAAAAAGACATCTTAGTATATTCTTAGATGAGTTTCCGAATATACGGACAGATTCCGGATTTTCAACAAAAACTTTCAACAATAAGGTCTAGGTCAATATCAGCTGTAATAGTATGTCAGCATGTTGCAGGATTAAAAAGTTTATATCCGAATGATATATGGGAAGGCTTAGTTGGTAACTGTGATTTGAAAATAATAATGGGTACGAACGATTTACTAACTGCAAACTATATCTCATCTATGCTTGGTGTATCAACAGTGGAAATGAACAGTATAAGGAAAAATGCAGAATTTGATGGAATATTAGAATATGGGGCTGAATCTGTTTCGTCTACTGCAAGAAATTTATTAAACCCAGATGAAATTATTAGAATGAATAATGATGAACAAATAGTAATGATACGAGGTCAAAAGCCGTTCAAGTGTAGAAAATTAAGGTATTGGGAATATAGACTGGGAAAAGATATTAAGCAAACAATGATTGAGGATTATACACCTCATAATGTTACAACTGAGCTTGAAAAATATGAAGATGAAATAAAAGAAGAAAAATTACCAACATTTGAGGAATTTTTAAGAGGAAGGAGGTAAAACATAATGATTGAAGAATTAGAAAAACAAATCGCTTGGCAAAATATAAATACTTCTGAAGAAAAGAATAAAGTGCTTTCAGGAAAAGCAACAGCAATAGAATTTGAAAAAGTAAAGCTAACTCATGAGGATGGAAAAGTCTATGAAGAAACAATAAATTGTGTAGTTGTGAATTTTAAAGGAATTAAAGTTTTAATACCAGGCAAAGAATTAGGCGTAGAATATACAGATAAAAAGAAAATAAGAAATTTGATTGGTTCAGAAATAAAATTTATTATATTAGAATCAGATAAATTGACTAATACAGCAGTTGCATCAAGAAAAAAAGCGATGCATAGAATCAAAAATATACAAATAAAAAAGTACGAAAAAGGAGATGTAATATACGCAAAAGTTATTTCAGTTTTTGGAAAGTTTATTATGGTAGAATGTCTAGGAATGGACGTAAAATTAAAAATTTCAGATTTAGAATATGGTTATGTAGCCAACTTGAACAATTTATATCAAGTTGGAGACAAAATCAAAGTAATAATAAAAGAGATAGACATTGAAAATGAAATATTAAAAATATCACATAAAGAAACGAAAGAAGACCCATATAAAAATATTAGAAAAAACTTTACAGAAGGTGGAGAATACTTAGCAAAAGTTACTGGATTTTCAGATAATGGAGTATTTGCATCCCTTAAACAAGGAATTGATACAATGGCAACGCTTCCTGTGTGGCTTGAAATGCCACCACTTCCTGGCGATACAATAATAGTAAAAATAAAAAGAATAATACCAGAAAGAAGAAAAATTTATAGCTCTTTACTAAAAATAGTAAGGAGGGAAAATATAAATGAATAAGAAACAAGCAGAAATACTGCAATTTTTGGGAAAGTACAAAAGCTGTACTGAAGAACAGCTTTTATTTTTCTCGGGTTGTACAATGCAGGATATAAATTACTTAATTTCATCAAACTTTATAGTAAGAGATGAAAAAACAAAGCTTTTACATCATAAGATAAAAAAAGTAGATGTTAGAACTGCAATAGCATTAGATGTAGTAAAAGCAATTAGTAAAAATATTAAAGACTGCGGATATTCTAAAAACTTTCCTGTAATTTTCACTGTTACAACCATTGAAAATAAAACCTGTGATATAGCCGTAATAAGACATATTGAGCAAGAAACAGTTTTTAAAAAGATGAAAGAATATTCAAAAGCAGATAAAATAATAATTGTATTAGAAAATAATGAATACGATAAATCTTTGATAAATACTAACAAAGAAGTTCTTATTTGCACATACCCAATAGAAATTATAGATAAAATCAACTAAAATTTTTTCTCAGCTTGAGAAATATAGTACATAAATTTTATAATAGATGTAGAAATGGAGGTATGCAAATATGGAAATATTATTAGCTATTATTTTTGGAGGAGCAGTAGTAACTTATATTTATGAAAAGAGAAGAGAGCTAAAGGAGAAAAGAGTACAAAAGTTATTATCACCAAAAGCAGAAGAACTAATTGAAATATCTAGCATGAGAATTGCTGAAAGACAAAAAGACTTGGATAGAGAATTAACTGAAGCAGAAAAAGACCTAATATTTGATGAATGTTATAGTAGATTTTAATAAAAAGGGAGCTAGTTTTATAACTAGCTCCTAAATTTTTATTGATTTACAAGTTCTTTTAATGCTTTTCCAGCTTTGAATACAGGAGATGTACGAGCAGGTATTTTTATTGAATTTCCTGTTTGAAGATCTCTACCAGTTCTTTCAGATCTTTTCTTAGCTTCAAAATTTCCAAATCCAACTAATTGGATTTTTTTACCTTTTTTTAATTCATCAGAAACAACTTCAATAAAAGCATTTAAAGTAGCTTCAGTATTCTTTTTTGGTAGATTTGCTTTCTCTGACATAGCTTTTACTAATTCACCTTTGTTCATTGAAAATTCCTCCTTTCGCAAAAAAACATCTTTTGTATTAAAGTCAATGTATCAAATTAAGCAAATAAAGTCAAGAGAAGACAAATAATAAGTTAAAAAAATATTATTTTGTAAAAAATGTAAATTTAACTAGAAAAATATTAAAAGTATGTTATAATCATATAAAATTAATTTAAAGGAGTGCTGTTATGATACCAGAAGATATAGATAATTATTTAAATAAGAAGTTATATGAAGGTAAGGATGAAATAAGATGTACCTATTATGATTTGAGAGTTAATAATGGTTGGTCAAAAGAATACATAAAAGAAGTATTTTTTCCAATTGCAAGAGTAAGATTAGAAAACGCAGGATATAGAGTTTACTTTGAAGGAGAGACTTTTTTATATGAAGGAGCAACTAGAAAAGTTCAAGATAATGAATATTTGATTTCTATAAGAAATGAAATATAAAAATATATAAAATTTATAAGAAATGCATGTAGTGAATGAACAAAAGGATAGGAATGATAAGAAAAGTTGGTGAGTTAGAAAGAGCAGTTATACCAATTGAAATACGCCGTAAGCATGGCATAGATAAAAAAGCTACTAGAGTATTTGTAGATGAAAAAAATATATAAACAAATATATACCTAGTTGTATATTTGTTGAAAATACTAAGGAACTAAAAATTTAAAAATAAAAAATGTGACAAATTATTATTTATAATTGTAATAATGATGTATAAAGAATGGGGGGAATAATTTTGGAAATATGTGAATCAATAAAAACAAAATCTGACATAGAGTTGTACAAATTATTTTTAAATGGAAATAATGAAGCATTTAATTGGTTAATAGTAAAACATAGGAAGATGCTAACTAATTTTATAATGACATATGTTAAAAATACTGAAATAGCAGAAGATATTGCACAGGATAGCTTTATGTATATGATAATAAATAAGGTAGAATATGATTTTAAATATTCGTTCAAAACATATCTATATACAATAGCAAAGTCAAGAGCACTGAATTATTTAAAAAAGGCAAAGAAAACCATTTATGTAGAAGATGTAATTTCTAATAATATTACATTGGAAGGAAATGTCGAAAGTGAATTTATAGTTAAAGAGAAAAGGAGTGCTTTGATTGAAACTATAAAGAAATTAAAGAAAGAACAGCAGATTGTAATTTATTTATACTATTTTCAAGGGTTTAAATATAAAGAAATAAGTAAAATCTTAAATCAAAGTATGTCTAAAACTAAAATGGCGATCCATAGAGCAAAAAAAATACTGGAAAAATTTATGAAGGAGGATAATAACTATGATGAGTGATGAAGTATTTGTTAATGGAGTATGGGAAAAGTATAACAATTATAGAAATTCAAAAGTTCAGGAACAATTTTTTAAAAAGCATCAGTATAAGAAATCTGAGATAAAAAGACATTTAAGTACGGCAGCAAGTTTTATTTTAGGTGTTATTATAACAACTGGAGTTGCTTATGCAAGTGTTGTAATGTATGAGTTTATTCAAAAAGATACTAGAACAGATTTTACTAAAGACGGTGTTCAGGAATACTATTTTGAAAATATGCAATATTCAGATGGAATATATTATAAAAGAATATATAATTACAATGAATATCTGAAAGCAAAAAACGTTTGGGATAATTTGGTTGAAATGAATGAAAGTGATTTCCAAGAATCTTTCGCTTTGATAATTGCTGGTCAAAATTATGAAACTACCAGTCTGTATATTTCTAATATATATGTAAAAAATAACACAACATATGTAGAGTTAAAAAGGAAGGATAAATGGTCACCAAATACAACAGTTATTTCCGCAAAAGTTTCTAAAAATTTGGATTGTGAAAATATCCAAATAAATAATTTACCTAATGTAGTTTCAACTAATGGAAAATATAAAGATTTAAGAGAGATTACAACGGAATACTCAATAGATCAAGCATTAGAAGATGGATGCTTTGTTATAGAAAATAATGAAATAAAATCAGAAAATAAAAAGCAATTGGATGAGTTCATTGAAAAAGAAGAAAATGGAGTCATACGAATATATAGTTGTGGAACAGGATATTTCAAAATTTCAGATATTCAACATAATAATGGTGTTATAAATATAAATGCATGTACTTTTAAGTTGGCAAATAATGAAATTGAAAAAATAATATATAATACAGGGACTAAAATTATAAAGAAAGGTTTTTTGAAAAATCAATATATAGATTATATATTATCAGATGAAATCAGAAATGAATTAATAGTGTGTACTATAAAAAACAATTAAAGTTTTTAAATTTTTTTACCTTTTTAAATATTCTAAGTAAAAAGTAGTATAATGTATTTGCATAATTATATTATGATACAAATTGCTGACTCTAATTGGGTTATCAATTTTGTATAACACACACAGAGAAATATCAACTTAATGGAGGTAGAATTATGAGTGAAAAATTATCATTTAGTAAACGGATTGGCATAGCTGCATTAGCACTTGTGATGCTGTTAACAGTTTTTCCAACTGTTAATGCACAAGCAGCAGAAAATTCCTACTATGGCGGACTTGAGTATGCATGGGAAGATTTAATTATTTACGATGCACCGTCTGGGGGAAATGTGATTGGAAAGATTTATAAAAATGAAAGTTTTACGCTTCTCTTACAAAATGCTCCAGCAGGATATTTGTGGGTAGACTACAGCACTTCTAGTGGAGCTAAACAAGGTTATATTCATATTGAACCGGATGAATGGGGTGGCCGGGACGATGGAGTTGCTGTAGTAAAGACTACATCTAATGTATATTATGGGCCTACTCATACAGGAGCAAACTATGTAAAAGCAGGAGCAGTATATGCTGGAGAATATGTTGCAGTTATTGCTGTATGTGGACAATCTGCATATGTAGAGTATAATACTTCTGCTGGTAGAAAACGTGGTTATGTGCCATATTACAATTTGGATGTGAAAAATTCTCCTGTTGCATGGAAATCTGTTTATAATTCTAATGGTGAAACTGATAGAGCAAGTCATGCTATGTACTTTGCAGGAAGTGCTACGGTTTATGCAGGTCCTACATCTTTGTATGCTTCGATTGGTTCTGTCTCTAATGAAACTATATATCGGTATGGGGGTGAAATCCACATAGGACCATATAATGCATACTATATTGAATACTATGTAACAGGTACAACTCAAGTAAAGAGTGGTTTTATTGTTTATTAATAATCCAGTTAACTGAAAGATGAGGTTATAAAAAATATAAAACTACTAACAAATAATAATTAATTCTTCTGTGTGTGGGTCAAGGAAGCTTTATAAGCTTCCTTGATTGTAAAAAATAACTATTTTATTTCGAGAATTAAAAAGAAAAATATATAAATTTTATACAAAAAAATAAAAATAT
>USMB01000002.1 GCA_900555615.1 uncultured Clostridium sp.
TCTCAAATGTTTGCTAATATATATTTAAATGAATTAGATCAGTATGTTAAACACAAATTAAAATGCAAATATTATTATAGATATATGGATGATATGGTTATAATGTGCAAAAATAAAGAAATTGCAAAAGATAGCTTAAATAATATAACTAAATTTTTAAAAGAAAATTTAAAATTAACTTTAAACTCAAAAACAAGAATTTTCAAAGATATACAAGGGGTTAATTTTTGTGGTTATAAAATCAATGAGAAAAGACTAAAAATAAGGCATACAAGTAAATGTAGAATGAAGAGAAAACTAAAAAGATATACAAGACAATTAAAAGAAGGCAAAATAACATTAACTGAAATACAAAGAAGTATTGCAGGTTGGCTAGGCTATGTTAAACATGCAGATTCTTATAAGTTAAGAAAAAGTATGTTTTATATAGAGGGATAGACTTAAAAAAGGTATTCTTATCGTGTTATCCGCGGTGGCAATTACAACAATAATGGAAACAATTACCCTGTCGCCTATCGCAATTACAACAATCCTAATAACAACTATAACAACACTGGTTTTCGTGCCACGCTCTAATATTAAGTCAGATTATATATTTCATGGAATATATACAGTATAGGTATTAGATATTAAAGGAAGTCTATTCCTTCTTAAAAGCAATTTTAAGTAAATATGAATTATAAAAGTATATGTATTAGTAAATTGAAAAATTGAATATATGTATACTTTTCTATTTCCAATACATATATATTCTCTATTATATTCTTTTAAAATTGCACTATTTTGAACTTTTTGCTTTTGCTTATTAAATGCTCCAATTTCTTTGCAAGTTTTTCTAGTATCTAAATATAAGTTATTGCAATATTTTTGGTCATTTCTACCTTTTTGATTTGGATTATTACTAGTAGTGATAGGTATAAATAATCTACCACAATTTTCACATTTATTTATAGTAAAGTTATTTTGAATTACTTTAAATAGCTCAAATCTAATTTGTTCTTCAGTATTTTTAAGTTCATATACTTCTTCTACTGCTATATGTTTTTCTTTTATTAGTTTAACTACATCATCTACATCTAATCTTCTTTCTTGTAGAGATAACCCTTTATCACATACATATTTTGTTTTAAATTTAGTATCTAAAAAAGTCGCATGTGCTGGATTAGTATTAAGATAGTGTATATCAAATACTCTTTTTGCCTCATATAAATATAATCTTTCTTCTGTACTTAAATTTCTCACAATAGAGTTATTAGAATATTTACTTATCAATTCTAATCGCTTTTTTAAATCAGTCTTTTTTTCCATAAGATTTTCTATTAGTAGGTCTCTTATAGTTTCAAAGTATTTTATATATTCATTATGTTTTTTAGTTGATACTTTTTCAATGTTATAAGTAAATTCATGAAGGATAAGTTCTATTGTATAAGGATTTTCTTGTATTTCCTCATAAAGTTCTTTCGCATAGTATTTTGGATTTTCAATAAAAACGCCAATTTGAGATTTAAATAATAGATCAGTTCTAAATACTTTAGAATTATATGTTTTCACAATTATATCTATTAAGACTTGTGTATAAAAATGAGTATATGGCGAAAATTCTAAACATGCTCTAACTATTTGAAACATTTTAAAGAAGCAATCCAATTTTTAATCCATGGTATTTGATTCTTTGGCAGTACATACAAGTTCTATTAATTGGGTATACATTGTTTTTAATTTATCAAAATCTTCATAACTCATTATTGCAAATTCATATAATTTATCTCCAATATTATATTCAAAATGATGAGTAGCACCAAAAAACTTTCCGATCATTTTTTATTACAATTTTATTATTCTTAAGTGTGAAATTAGTTATCATATTAAGGTTTCCTCCATTTTTAAAAATAGAATATAGCTATTTTGATTTTTAATTTATCTATAGACTTGCAAAAATGTATTTACAACACTTTTTAAGGCTCTTATAATAAAAACTGCAAGTAGAAAATAGCACGTGTGAATAATTATTTTCTATTACAGTATAGCACTTTGAAAATTAAATAGCAAACTACAAGCACAGATAATGAAACTTTCGTCTGGCTAACGTGATGTAAAGGGGCGATTCACTAAAGGTGGAATGAGGGCAAATCTCATATGGGATTAAATCCACTTGTGGTTTTTAAATTGATAAGACATAGCAGAGTGTATTGTATAAAGTAAGGGAAAATTGGAAATAATTACAACTAAAGGAGTGAGATTTATGCAAGAAAGAAAAGAAAAGAAAAAGTATAAAAAGAAAAAGAATTTTAAAATAAATATTATATTTAATGAAAAAGGAGAAGCATTAGAGAAAATAATAGAAAGAGCATTTGGAAATTATTGTCTGAAGAAAAATTAAAGTAAAATAATGGTATTTAGTGAGATAATATGTTATAATACTTGCAAAGAGTATCAATATTATCTCATTATCTTTACATAGCAAGTAAGGAGGTAAATGTGAGCTATACAATAATGAATAATATTGATTATAAAGTAGGCATATATATAAGGCTTTCAAGAGAAGATGAAGAAAAAGAAAAATATCAAGAAAGTGAAAGTATTGGAAACCAAAGAACTTTGCTAATGCAATATATCAAAGAAAACAAACTAAACTTTATATCAGAATACGTTGATGATGGTGTAAGTGGTACAAGTTTTGATAGACCTGCATTTAATAGAATGATAGCAGATATTGAAACTCGGTAAAATCAATATGATCGTCACGAAAGACTTATCAAGACTAGGTAGAAATTATGTGCAATCAGGATTATACATTGAAACATATTTTCCAGAACATGAAGTAAGGTTTGTTGCAATATTAGACAATATAGATACGGCTTATGATACATCAAACAATGATATAGCACCATTTAAATCAATATTAAATGAAATGTATGCAAAAGATACATCAAAGAAAATAAATAGTGTATTACAATCAAAAAGAAATCTTGGAGAATATTTAGGAACAGCACCTTATGGCTATAAAAAAGATCCAGAAAATAAATACCATTTAATAATAGATGAAGAAGCAGCAAATGTAGTAAAACTAATATATGAAAAATATTTAGCAGGGTTTGGTACAATGCAAATAGCAGATTATTTAAGTAAAAAGAAGATTCCAATTCCATCAGATTATAACAAGAGAAAAAGGGGAACAAAGTCTTTGACTTATGGACTATGGCAACAATCTACAGTAAGATTTATTCTTTCAAATGAAATTTATACAGGAACAGTTATACAAGGAAAAAGAAAGAAAGTAAGTTTTAAATCTAAAAAATTTATAGATTTACCAGAAGAAGATTGGATAAAAGTAGAAAATATGCACGAAGCTATTATAAGTAAAGAGGATTTTGAAAGAGCAAAAAAAGTAATTCAAGCAACTAAAGGCTCAAGAGTAGTTCAAAATGATTACTTATTTAAGGGATTACTTAGATGTTATGATTGCAAAGGATATATTGGAATAAGAAGTCCAGATAAAAACGGAAATATCTATGGTAGATGCCAAAGATATGGAAGGTTTGGAAAATTTGATGTATGTTCACCACACAATTTTAATTATCAAGTTTTTGAAGAACAAATGCTAGAAGTTTTAAGAGAAGTTTGTAAAGAATATACCAATACAAAAAAACTAGAAGAAATTGCAAAACAAACAAAAACAAAACAATCAAAAGAAATAGATATAAAAAAACAAATAGAATCTTTTAAACAGCAGGTAGAGAGTGAAACTAGAAAGTTGGAAGTAATGTATGATGATAGACTGGCAGGAATTATAACACTTGAGGAATATATGAAAAATGCAAATAGAATAAAAGAATTGGTTAGAGGATATGAACAAAACATCAAAGAGCTTGAACAAGAGCTATCAGGAGAAAGTGATAAGACAAAAAATGATAATAGATTAGATAATTTGATAGAAGAGTTTCTTAATATGGAGAAACCAACAAAAGAAATAATTAGAGAATTTATAGAAAAAATTGAAATTCATAGCGACAAGCAAGTTGATATTTATTTCAATTTTAAACCATTACAAGATTTAAATAATAATTTTATATGTGCTAGAAAAGAATATGAGAAAAAAGTAGGATAGAAAAAATGTCCACAACAACAATACACACATGCTGCTGTTTGGGCAATAATTGCTGAAACATTTTTAGGAAGAGGGGACACAGCTGTTGAATTATACAGAATGATAACACCGATAGAACATGCACGAACAAAAGAAACTGCAAATAAATATAAAGTAGAACCATATGTAATAGCAGCAGATGTATATGGAACTAAAAATTTGGCTGGTTCAGGAGGATGGACATGGTATACAGGTTCAAGCAGTTGGTACTATTTAGCAGGAGTTCAATATATTTTGGGATTAACAATATATCATAATGCAATGAGCTTTAAACCATGTATTTCAAAAGATTGGAAAGAGTTTGAGATAAGATATAAATATAAAGAGAGTATTTATAATATAAAAGTTACAAATCCTAATAGAAAAAATACAGGAGTTAGTAGTGTGATTGTAAATGGGGTAGAGTCTGAAAATAGAATTCCATTGGATGGAAGTAATAAAATTTTTAATATAGAAGTTGTAATGTAAAAAATGCGAAAATGGGGTCGGTCCTTTTTTTCAAAATGTGAAAATGGGGTCGGTCCTTTTTTGGCATTTAAATTTTTATAGTAAAAGTATTGAAAAAGTAAACAAAATATGTTAATATATTTTGAAAATAAAATAAGGGTGGGTTTTATTTTTTATAGATTATATATTAGAAAGGAGGAACAATGTGTCGAGACCACTTAGAGTTTTTAGTCATTCAAAAATTTATCATATTATTTTAAAAGGATTAGATAGCCAAACAATTTTTTTTGATGATCAAGATAGAAAGTTTTTTTTAAATCAAGTTTTTATTACCAAAAAAGAATTCAATTATGAAATATTTGCATATTGTTTAATGTCAAATCATGTACACATGGTTATAAAGTGTGAAGATGAATTTTTATCTAAAAGTATTCAAAGTTTACTGGTTAGATATGTTAGTTACTTTAATAAAAAGTATAATAGAACAGGTAGTTTAGTTCAAAATAGATTTAATAGTAGAAATGTAGAAACAGAAAAATACTTTATTGAAGTTTGTAAGTATGTTCATAGAAATCCAGAAAAAGCAGGTATTGCCTTAACTCAAAATTATAAATGGAGTAGTTATCAAGAATATATAAGAAAGAAAAAGATAATTTCTTCAAGTTTATTAATGCATTATTTTGATAATGATATATCTAAGTTTGCAGATTATACATTAAAAACATTAGAAAAAATAGGGATAGAAGATTATATTGAATATGAAATGATTCCTAAAATTTCAGATGAAGAATTAGCAGAAGAATTAATAAAAAGATTCAATGTTAATAATATGGTAGGATTGTTAAATTTTTTCAAAAATAAAGATAAAAAGGAGTTAGTAGAATGTCTAAAAGAAATACATAAAATAAAAGTTGTTAATATTTCACAAGTTGCAAGAGTAACAAAAATCACTAAGAGAATTGTGGAAAGTGTGTGGAAAATGAAATAAAATAATGATGAGAAAAAAAGGACCGACCCCAATTTCGCATTGCGAAAAAAAGGACCGACCCCATTTTAACATAATATTAGAAATCACAATTATTTGGTGTCCTAGGATAAGGGATAACATCTCTAATGTTTTCTACTCCAGTAATATACATTAACAATCTTTCAAAACCAAGACCAAATCCTGAATGGATATCAGTACCAAATCTACGTAAATCAAGATACCAATATAGTGGATCTGTTGCAATTCCCATTTCTTTCATACGAGCACTTAATTTTTCGTAATCTTCTTCCCTTTGAGAACCACCCATAATTTCTCCAGCACCAGGTACTTCTAGGTCAACAGCAGCAACTGTTTTACCATCTGGGTTAACTTTCATGTAATATGATTTTATATCTTTTGGCCAGTTTTTAACGAAAACAGGGCCATTGAAATATTCTGTAATATATTTTTCATGTTCTTTTGCTAAATCTTCACCATATTCTGGTTGGAATTCCCATTCTTTATCAGCTTTTTTCAAAATATCTATAACATCTTTGTGATCTATTCTTACGAACTCAGAAGAGATTAAATTTGTTAATTTTTCTTTTAATCCATTTTGAATGAATTTGTCACAGAAATCAATTTCTTCTGGACATTTTTCTAGAACAGTTTTAACAATATATTTTAAACAATCTTCTTCAATATCCATTAAACCATTTAAATCACAGAATGAGATTTCTGGTTCTATCATCCAGAATTCGTTAGCATGTGTTTTTGTATTTGAATTTTCACTTCTTAATGTTGGACCAAAGGTGTATATTTTTCCAAATGCAGCAGCAAATGTTTCTCCATGTAATTGGCCAGAACCTGTAATATAAGCTTTCTTACCAAATAAGTCCTCTGAAAAATCGGTTTTTCCATCTTTTTTTGGTAAATCTTTATCAAGATTTAATGTTGTTAATTTGAACATTTCAGCAGAACCTTCGCAATCTGCACATGTAATAATTGGTGTGTGAACATAAACATATCCATTATCTTGGAAATATTGATGGATAGCGAATGCGGCAACACTTCTTATTCTAAAAACAGCATTAAATGTGTTTGTTCTTGGACGAAGATATGCAATGCTACGTAAATATTCAAATGAATGTCTCTTTTTTTGAAGAGGGTAATCTGAAGCACAAAGGCCTTCAACTTCAATATTTGTTGCTTGAATTTCAAATGGTTGCTTTGCATTTTCTGTAATTACAACAGTTCCTGTAACTTTTATAGATGAACTAATTGTAAGTTTTGCAATTTCATTGAAATTTGATAATTTATCATTAAAAACAATTTGAACATTTTTAAAAAAAGAACCATCATTTAGTTCAATAAATCCAAATGTTTTAGAATCCCTAACTGTTTTTACCCATCCTTCTAAAGTAACTTTTTTTTCTGCATAATCTGATGTTTTTTTAAATAAATCTTTTACTGTTAAATCTGTCATAAAAATCATCCTTCCTATTGTGATTTGAGTAGTATGTAAATCTCACAAATCTTACTTTGTTTTATTATGTAAAGATTATACAATATCATACTAAAAAAAACAAGGAAAATGCGAAAAAATCTTGAAAAAATGCAATGATAATAGTAAAATAAAAATATCAAAATGCGAAAGAGGGAGAAATATGTCAAAAAAAATAAGTGTAATTTTAATTGGAATAATAATTATTATTAGTTTAGCACTTTCAATATATATACCAAATAAAGATAAAATTAAAGATGAAAAAGAAGATACATCTATTAATTATTCGGTTATAGAGAAAGATGGCAAAAAAGGTGTAGCACAAAATGACAAGACTATAATTGAACCACAATATGATGAGGTAGTAATTCCAAATCAACATAGAGAAGTATTTTATTGTAAGAATGAAGAAGAGTCTAAATTTGTCAACTCGAAAAATAAAGAGATTTTTACGGAATATGATGATGTTGAATTAATAAGTTATGATGAAAGTAAATATGAAAAAAATATTTTGAAATATGAGAAAAATGGTAAAGTTGGGCTATTAGGAATTACAGGAAAGCATATTACAGAAACTAAATATGAAGAACTTAGCAGTATTGGAAAAAAAGAAGGAGAAATACTTGTTAAAGAAAATGGTGAATATGGAATTATTGATGAAAAAGGAAATGTAAAAATAAAAAATAAATATGATGCAATAGAATCAGATGGATTTTACACAGATGAAAATGGTTATAAAAAAGCTGGATATATTGTTAGAATAGTTACAACTGATGGCTATAGATATGGATACTATGATTGTGATGGAACTCAAGTTTTGAAAGAAGAATATAATCAAATAGAAAGATTAATAGAAATTAAAAATGATGTATATTTGATAGTAGCCAAAAATGGGCAATATGGGGTATATATAAATAATATTAAAATTATAAATACACAATACCAATCAATAGATTATAATTCTGATTTGCAAATATTTATTGTTGAAAAAACAAAATTATATGGAGCATTTAATTTAAAAGGAATAGAAATATTGCCAATAGAATTTTCACAATTATCAGTAAAAGGAATATATTTATATGGAACTAAAAACACAGAGGAGACTCAAGAAAATAAAGTGTATGATGTAAATGGAAAAAGTGTTAATATACCATTTGACACCGTTATAAATAAAACATCAAATTCAAAATATTTTATAGAAAATGAAGAAGGAAAATATTATGTAGTTGATGCAGAGTTTAAAAAACTAACACAACAGAAATATAATTTCTTAGAATATGCATATGATAAATATTTTATAGCAACAAATGAGCAAAATAAAATGGGAGTAATAAATTTAGAGGAAAAAGTAATTGTAGAATTTGAATATGATGTTATACAGTTAATAAAAGGAAAATCAATTTTCCAAGCACTAGATTTTGCAGATAATAAAACAGATATATATGATAGCAAATTTGATTTAGCTTTGGAAATGAGCAATGCTAATATAGATATTTTAAGTAATGGAATTAGAGTTTATAATAATGAAAGAGAAAATTATTTAGATAACAATGGAAAAATTACCACTAAAGATGGTTTAAATATTGAAAAATAGTAAATAATAAACCAGAATAGGAGGATTTGCTATGGGAATTGGAATTGCATTCGCAGGTGGCGGAATTAGAGGAATTGCACATGTTGGTGTTCTAAAAGCATTAGAAGAAAATAATATAAAAATCGAAGCTGTAGGAGGAACAAGTGCTGGAAGCATTGTAGCTGCACTATATGCAATGGGATACAAGCCATATTATATTTATGTACTTTTCAAGAAATATGCACAAGATATAATAAACATAGGAAATTCATCAATTGTTAATGGAATAGGAAATTTTATAAAAACTAAAAAAATTGGAATTGCAGGATTAAATGATGGTACTTTATTAGAAAAAATGTTTAATGAATTAGCAACAAGAAAGAAAATGAAAGCGGTTGCAGATATAAAAATGCCATTAGTAATTCCAGCTGTTGACATAGCAGAGGCAAAAGAATATATATTTACTAATTGTGCTTCAAGAAATAATGTAAATGATGAATATATAACAGAAATAAGTATAGGAAAGGCAATTAGAGCAAGTAGTAGTTTTCCAGCATATTTTTGCCCATGTGAATACAAAAAACACATCTTTATGGATGGTGGAGTTTTAGATAATACTCCAATTCTCCCATTAAAGAGAATCTGCAAGCATAAGGTAATGGCTGTAAATTTTGAAGCAGATCCAGTAGAAGAAAATTGCGATGTTATGGATATTATAATGAAAACTCTTGATATTATGGGAAACAAGATTGCAGAAGAGAGTTTTAAACAAAGCGACTTAGTTCTTACTGTTCCAACAGATAGAGCAGGATTGCTTGATATTGAGAAAATGGATAAATGTTATAAATTTGGATATGATACTACAATGAAAAATATAGATAAAATAAAAAAGTTAATATATTAAAAGCTTAAAAGATGGTTAGAGCCATCTTTTTTTGTGTTTTATTTTAGAAATGATTCATATAATATAAAAAGGATAAAGGTGATTATATGAATATTATATATTTAGATAATAGTGCAACAACACCAATAAAATCAGAAGTTTTACAAGAAATGATGCCATATTTAACAACAGAATATGGAAATGCCTCATCATTATATTCAGTAGGAAGAAGCGCCAAAAGAGCGATAGAAAAAGCAAGAAATAGAGTAGCGGAATTATTGAATTGCAATCACAATGAAATATATTTTACAGGAGGAGGCTCAGAAAGTGACAATATAGCATTAAAAGGATTTGTATATGCCAATAAAGAAAAAGGAAATCATATAATAACTTCAAAAATAGAACATCCGGCTATATTAGAAACATGTAAGACACTAGAAAGACAAGGATTTGAAGTATCATATATCAATGTAAATGAAAACGGAATAATAGATGTAGAAGAATTAAGAAAAAGTATAAAAACAAATACAATATTAATTAGTGTAATGACTGCAAACAATGAGGTTGGAACAGTTCAACCAATAGAAGAAATAGCTAAAATTGCACATGATAATAATATTATATTTCATACAGATGCAGTTCAGGCAATAGGAAATGTGCAAATAGATGTAGAAAAAATGAGGATAGATATGTTATCACTATCTTCTCACAAGATTAATGGACCTAAAGGTGTTGGAGCATTATATATAAAAAACGGAATTGAAGTAGAAAAGTTTATAAATGGTGGACATCAAGAAAAAGATAGAAGAGCAGGAACTGAAAATGTTGCTGGAATTGTGGGAATTGGTAAAGCTGCAGAAATAGCTAGAAAAAATATGGAAACACATATTAGAAATTTAAGTAAAATTAGAGATTATTATATAAAAAAAGTTCAAAAAGAAATTCCTAATATACGAATAAATGGTAGTATGGAAAATAGGCTTCCTGGAAATGCTAATATTTCTTTTAAAGGAATTAATGCCTCTGAATTAATCTTTAAATTAGATGAAAGAGGAATATGTGTATCAAGCGGTTCAGCATGTTCATCAGGCAATAGAAATCCATCACATGTTTTGATAGCTATGAATGTTCCAGAAGTATATTTAAATTCAGCAATAAGAACAACATTTGGAGATAATAATACATTTGAACAAGTAGATTATGTTGTAAAAATTTTAAAACAAATCATAAATTAAACCAAAACACAAGTTCGAAAGATGTTGAAATGACTGACGAACTTGTGTTTGAAAATGTAAAATTTTTCAAGAAATTTTATAAAAAGTATTGCAAAAAAAAAGGAAATGTATTATTATGGATTCGAAGTGGAACAAAGTGGTATAAAGTGGTAGAAAAAAGAAATGAGGTGGAGTTCGATTGCTAATTGGTGAATATGAGCATTCTCTAGACACTAAAGGAAGATTAATAATGCCGGCAAAATTAAGACAAGACATAGGAGAAAAATTCATTATAACCAAAGGGTTAGATGGATGCTTATTTGTATTTTCACAAAATGAATGGTTGAACTTTGAAACAAAATTAAAATCACTCCCACTATCAGATAAAAATGCGAGAAACTTTGTCAGATTTTTCTTATCTGGAGCAACAGAATGTGAAATAGACAAACAAGGTAGATTTTTAATACCATCAAATTTAAGACAAGCTGCAAAATTAGAAAAAGATGCAGTTATTGTTGGAGTAGGTACAAGACTAGAAATTTGGGATAAAGAGATTTGGCAAAAATGTGACGAAAATATTTCTGCTGATGAAATTGCAGAAAATATGACGATGTTAGGTATATAACTTGCAAAAGTTTATATAAAGATACTAAAGACAAAAGTACAAAAGAAATCATACAAAAGAAAAATAAAAAATACAAAAGACAAAAATGCTAAAGATAAATTCCAAAAAAACAAAAGAAATAATTTATGGCTGGAGTAAAAAATAAAACTCCAGCCCAAAAATAAAATGAGGTGGAAAATTGGAATTTAAGCACGAACCAGTATTGTTAGAAGAAACAATCAATGGATTAAATATAAAACCAAATGGAATATATGTAGACGGAACTTTAGGTGGAGCTGGACATAGCAAGAAAATTTTAAAACAGCTATCATCTAAAGGTTTACTTGTTGGTATAGATAGAGATGAAGAGGCTTTAAAAGCAGCCAAAGAAAATTTAAAAGAATTTGAAAATGTAAAATATATTCATGGAAATCATGATGAAATAACAGAAATTCTTGAAAGCCTAGATATTAAAGAAGTTGATGGCATATTATTAGATTTAGGAGTTTCATCATATCAATTAGACGAAAGAAATAGAGGATTTAGTTACTTAGGCAATAATGAGCTAGACATGAGAATGGACAAGACTCAACCTCTAACGGCGAAAAAAGTCGTAAACACGTATTCTGAGGAAGAATTAGCAAATATTATATACGAATATGGCGAAGAAAGGTTTTCAAGACAAATAGCCAGAAAAATATGTGAATATAGAAAAAATAAAGAAATAGAAACAACAGAAGAATTGGTTAATATAATAGAAAAATCAATGCCAGCATTTGCAAAAAAAGATGGACATCCTGCAAAAAGAACATTTCAAGCAATAAGAATAGAAGTAAATGATGAAATAAAACCATTATATAATACAGTAAGAAATTGTATTAAACTTCTAAAACCAGGTGGAAGATTATGTATAATAACATTTCATTCACTTGAAGATAGAGCAGTAAAAAATGCATATATAGATGCACAAGGAAAATGCACATGCCCAAAAGATTTACCATATTGTGTATGTGGTGCAATTTCAGAAGGAAAAATAATAAATAAAAAACCAATTATAGCAACAGAAAAAGAACAAGAAGAAAATTCAAGATCTAAAAGTGCAAAACTAAGAATTTTTGAGAAAAAATAGAAATTACTAAGGAAAAAAGGAGGTGAGTAACATGCCAAGAACTTCATATCAATATGAAACAAGTCCAAGAAAATATGAACCTGAATATACAAGAATAAGTTCTACAAAAGAAAAAAAAGTTCAAAAAAAGAAAGTAGCTAAAAAGAATACTGCTAAAGTAATAGCAGAA
The DNA here is from genome assembly GCA_900555615.1 of uncultured Clostridium sp. Taxonomy (GTDB): domain Bacteria; phylum Bacillota; class Clostridia; order TANB77; family CAG-508; genus CAG-269. Next base: position 12,638 of record USMB01000002.1, read on the forward strand.
AGACAAAAAGCTAAAAAGGCACAAGAAAAGAAAAATAAATTTATACAAGTTGTATTGGTAATTGCTGTTTTTGGAATGCTACTTGCAATAAGTTATAGAGAAATTTCTATTATGGAAATGTTCAACCAAAAAAAGGATATGGAAAGTCAGTTAGCAGTTATTGAAAAGGAAAATGGACAAGTTCAAAAAAATATAAAAGAAGAAGAAAGCAAACTAGATTGGAATGAAATTAAGAAAAGAGCAACAGAAGAGCTTGGAATGCAAACTAAAATCGGAACACCAGTTAACTTAGAAAAGACTGATAATGTTGAAACAAAAACTAAATTAATAAAAGAAGAAAAAACAAGTATTTTAGAAAAAATAGTAGAATATTTTGTAATAAAATAAAAGATTGACATTTTGTGTCAATCTTTTTTAGACTTTAAGACTTTTAACATTTTTTATTTCTTGACGTAATCCAACTAATACTTCATTACGAAGATCATAAGCTTTTTGGAATTCTTCATGAATAGTATCAAAATTTTCAAGCTTTTCTCCAGGACGTAGTAACATATTAATATATTGTTCAAAATATAATACATCAGATTCTTTTTTTGTATTATTTTTCTTTTCTATATACTTTTCAATTTGTTTACATCTTTTCAATTCATCATTAAGATGATTTACATAGTCAATAGTAGAAGAAATTTCATATTCAATATCATCAATAACAACTAATAACAATTTTTTTACTATTTTTTTGTTATTTTTTCCTGCAAAAGTATATCCTGTATTAGGTTTTGCATTAGGAGATGGTTGTGCATTTTCTATTATAATTTTTAAAGAATCTGTAATTCCAATATGTGATTTATATTGTCTTTTATTTACAAGTGCATCATATTCATCAGCAACTCTAATGATTTGAGCCTCGTAAGGAATATCTTTTTTTAATAGACCTTGAGGATATCCAGTTCCATCAAGAGCTTCATGATGGTAGTATGGCCCAGCATAATAAGGTCTAAGTTTTGGATCTTTAATGCATAATTTATATCCAAGAGTTGTATGTTGTTTCATAATTTCAAATTCTTCATCAGTAAGCTTTGCGGGTTTTTGAAGAATAGAAGAAGGAATAAATAATTTTCCTATATCATGTAAGTATGCACAAATAGTACAATACTCAGTAAATCCTTTTGAAAGATGTAGTTTTCTACATAAATTACAAGTTATTGTAGCAACACTTTCAGAATGTTTTCTAGTATAAATATCTAATGAATCTAGTAAATTTAATTGGTATTTGATTGATTGATTTAGGTTGTAAGATTTTAAATATGTTTGGTCATAAAAATTAAAACTTTGTTTTATTTCGTTCATTTTTTTCTCCTAAAATATAAATATATTCAAATCATAACATTAATAGTCAAAAAAATCAATATATGCTTATATTTTTTATAGTAAAGTCAAAATAAAAAGACTGAAAATGCTAGAACTCAAAGTGTTTTGTCGATATTTGTCGAACGATTTTTCTTGACAAAGTTAACCATAAGATGTTAACATATATTTAGAATTTAAATTCAAAGTTAAATCAAATAATTTTTTCGAAAAAATTTAAAAGAAAGTGATAATTAAATGTTAAAAATACCCAAAATAGCAATAACATATTTAATTCCAATCATAATATTTGGAACATATCAATTTTTTTATTCAAAACTTTCCATGAAAAATGAAATTTATGAAAACATAATGCAACAAGAAAATACTACAGAAACACAATTAAGCAAAATAGAAAAAGACAATCAAATATGGAAAATAGAAATTCCAAAGATAAATTTAGATGCAGAAATATCAGAAGGAACAGACAGAGAAACATTAAATGAATATGTTGGGCATTTCGAAGAAACTCAAGTAGAAGAAGGAAATATAGGACTAGCTGCACATAATAGAGGATATGCAGTAAACTATTTTCAAAATTTAAAAAATTTAAGAGAAGGTGATGAAATAATATATCAACATAACGATTTTCAAAAAATATATGAAGTTGAAAAATGCAGAATAATAAAAGATACTGATTGGAAATGTTTGGAGAATACTGAAGAAAATAGATTAACATTAATTACATGTATGGAAAATGAGCCTGAATACAGAAGATGCATACAGGCTATAGAAATAAAAAATTAGGAGGAATTTGAATTGAAAAAAGAGAAAAATAAAAAAATAATTAAAATTTTATGTGCAGTATTATTACTAATGTCATTAGGAATGACAGGATATACATATGCCAAATATGTTACACAAGAAAAAGGAAATGGTAGTGCAGACATAGCTACTTGGAGTTTTAGAATAGAAAAAGATGAAAATGAAGATGTAAAAACTATAAGATTAGCAGATACATCAAACAAAGAAACATTACTTAATGGAAAAATAGCACCTGGAACATCAGGACAATTTTACTTAAAAATAAATGCAGTAGGTTCAGAAGTGGCAGTAGACTATAAAGTAACATTTGGAAACGAAAAAAATAAACCTGATAATATAATTTTTAAATATGATGGAAAAACATATAGTTCATTATCAGAAATAGATGCAATTCAGGGAACAATGGGACTAACAGACTATAAAAGTCAATTAATAAAAGTTGAATGGGAATGGCCATATGAAACAGGAAGTGCAGTAAACGGAATAGCTTCTGGAGATAAAGTAGACACTCAAAATGGACAAGACAATTTAGATTATACATTTGATGTAATTGCCACAGGAACACAAAGTAAATAAAGGAGGAAAATAAAAAATTAAAATAAAAATAAGCATTATAAGTATTATTATTTTAATACTGTTAACTCCTATAGTTTACGGTAAATATATTGAAAATCTAAAAATAAATTTTAGTCAAAAAATAGCAAATCCAATTTTTATTATAGAAGAAGGCGAAAAAGTCGAAATAAATGCAAAAAATAATATAGGATATTATGAATTTACTATAAAAAATTATAAAGATGAAATTGTAAGTGATGTTGGATTTTTATATACAATAGAAGTAGTTGCAGATGAAGATGACAATAGTAAATTTGAATTGTATCAAGAAGATAATGAAATAGCATTAGAAAATTTAAAAACAGACAAATTGTATATAAAAGGACAAGAAAAAACAGAAAATAAATATACTTTGAAAATCACCTATGATGAAACTAATAATTTAAAAGGAAATTCAGAAAAGGTCCATATAAAGGTTCATTCTGAACAGGAGAAAATATAATGAAAAAAATCATACAACAAATTTTATTATGTATATGTACTATAATAATTTTCAGTAATTTAATTTCTACTTGTTATGCAAAATATGTGTTTGAATATAAAATAGAAGTAGCAGAAATTCAAAATAATGATGTATAAAAAGAATAAAAGTGGAAAAAATTACAATATAATTATTTTCTAAAGGAGTGATATAATGGAATCAAGTGATATGAAAAATATGGTAGTTTTAAAAAATCTTCCATCAAATATGGTTGAGGAAGCAATCATTATTTTTAAAGAAAATCAAAGAATAAAAGAAGAAATCCTTGACAGTAATAATAAAGTTGGAGGAGTTGAAGTACATCCAAAATCTAAAGAATATATTTTAAAAGAAGCGGAAATTTTAATATCAGATTATATCAGCAAAATAGAAAATAAGAAAAAAGGATATAAAGATGAAATAAACATAAAAATTAAATATAAAAGATTGAAATATTATAGTATAGTAATGTCAATATTTTTTATTATCAGTTTTATAATAAATGTCATATAATAACATAAAACACTTTAATAATGCATAAACATTAGTAAATGCATTAGATAAAGTGTTTTTTCTATGCAGAATAGATGTAAAAATTATTAGAAAGGATGGAGGTATATGGAAAAAACAATGTCTGTAGAAGATAAAATTAGAAGAGCAGAAGAAATCTACTATAAAAGAAAAGAACACGATTTGCCAGCTAGAGAAATAATAAAAAAACAAGAAAAAAAGGATTTTAAGCTATTAAAGAAAATGATCAGACAAATAATTGGATGTTTATTAATATATGCATTTTTTTATTTAATAGTAAATAACAACTATATATTTTCAGAAGATTTTACAAATAAAGCAAAAGAGATTTTAGCACAAGACATTGATTTTATAAAAATATATTCTTGGATTTGTGACAGTGTAAATAAAATAAATATACAACCTAATGAGGAAAATCAAGAAACAAAAATACAAGAGAATTTGAATGAAAACATCCAAAATAATAACGAAAATATAGGCGGAGCAGAAGAAATATTAACAGGAGAAGTAGAAAATGCGGATAACAGTATAGAACAACCAGATAAAATTGAAGAAACAGAAAATGTTGAAATAGCTGAAAATGTAGAACTTTCGCAAGAAGAAAAAGATATAAATTACATAAAAGAAACAATTAATTTTATTAAACCAATTGAAGGAAAAATTAGTTCAATGTTTGGACCAAGAAATCCCACAACACCTACAGTGCCTAAAAATCATACAGGAACAGATATTGCAGCAGAGCCAGGAACTAAAATTGTTTCTGCAACAGATGGTACTGTAGTTCTGGCGTCAAGTAAAGGGGACTATGGAAAACATTTAAAAATTCAGATAAATGATGTGATGATTGTATATGCACATTGTAATAAATTATATGTAAAAGAAGGAGACTCTGTAAAACAGGGACAAGAAATTGCGGAAGTTGGCGCGACTGGAAATGTTACAGGACCACATCTACATTTTGAAATACGATATCAAGATAGATACATAGATCCACAATCAATCTTGGAATTATAGAAAATTTTATAGATTTTGCCATAAAATCTAAATATTTTGTAGGGGAATAATATTTTGAAACTAAGGATAGATTTAAAAATTTTTATTTTTTTAGTTTTATTTTATTTTACAAATCAATTAAAAATATATTTTATTGTCATGCTCTTTTGTTTATTACATGAATTAGGTCATATTATTATGGCTATTGCAATGAAAATGAAAATAGAAAAACTAGAAATAATGCCACTTGGATTTTCAGCTACTTTTAGCGGAGAGTGTATAAATGAAACTAAATTAATATTAAAAAACATTGCAATTGCATTGGCTGGACCACTTTTAACACTAATTTTTATTATAATATTTTTAAATATAAATATAGTGTTTAGAAAAGAAATTATATATTCAAATATTTTAATATTAATACTTAATTTACTTCCAATTTATCCTCTTGATGGAGGAAGAGTAGTAAACGGAATTATTCAACTTAGAGTCGGAAAAGAGAAAGCTTCTGTAATGGTTGATAAAGTTACATATATAACAATAGTTTTAATGACAATTGCTAGTAGTATAGCTGTATATTATTTCAAAAATATTGCAATATTTTTAATTTGCATACTTTTATGGTTGATTGTTTTTAGAACAAGAAAATTATCTTGTTGAAACTACTTGAAACTTAAATAAAAAAGTATAAACTACTTGCTATTTAACAAATAAAATAGTAAAATATATAACAGAAAGGCAGGTATAAAATGGGAAAACCAACAGTAGCGATTATAGGAAAACCAAATGTAGGAAAATCAACATTTTTTAACTACATAGTAGGTAGCAGAATTTCAATAGTAGAAGATACACCAGGAGTAACAAGAGATAGAGTATATGCAGAAACGAATTGGAGAGGAAGAAATTTCACAGTAGTAGATACAGCTGGAATTGAGCCAGAATCTGAAGATATAATAATATCACAAATGAGAGAACAAGCTAAAATTGCAATAGATATTGCAGATGTAATAATATTTTTAACAGATGTAAAGCAAGGAGTAACAGCTGCAGACCAAGAAATAGCTTTGATGCTAAAAAAATCAAAAAAACCTGTTGTGTTAGTATGCAATAAAGCAGATAACATGAGTAAAGATAGAAATGATATTTATGAGTTTTATAACTTAGGAGTAGGAGAACCATATCCTGTTTCAGCAGCAAATGCATTAGGAATAGGTGATGTATTAGATGCAATATATGATAAATTTCCAGAACAACAAGAGGGTGAAGACGAAGATGATAAAATCAAAGTAGCTGTTATAGGAAAGCCAAATGTAGGAAAATCATCATTAATCAATAAAATCCTAGGAGAAAATAGAACAATTGTAAGTTCAATTGCAGGAACCACAAGAGATGCAATAGATACTGAATATGAAAATCAATATGGAAAATATGTGCTAATAGATACTGCAGGAATAAGAAGAAAAAGTAAAGTAACAGAATCAATAGAAAAATTCAGCATAATGAGAACTTTACTTGCAATTGAAAGAGCAGATGTATGCTTAATGATGATAGATGCAAATGAAGGGGTTACAGAGCAAGATGCAAAAATTGCAGGAGAAGCGCATGAAGCTGGAAAAGGAATTATCATTGTTGTTAACAAATGGGATGAATATGAAAAAGAGACAGGGACATTAGAAAAATACAAAAAAGAAGTATATAACAAATTATCATATTTATCATATGCACCAATTATCTTTATATCAGCAAAAACTGGACAAAGAGTAGACAAGTTGTTTTCAATGATAAATCATGTTGCAGAACAAAATGCAATGAGAATTTCAACAGCTGTGTTAAATCAAGTAATAAATGAGGCAATTGCACTTGTACAACCACCAACAGATAAGGGAAAGAGATTAAAAATATTGTATGGAACTCAAGCAAGTACAAAGCCACCAACATTTGTAATATTTGTAAACAATAAAGAATTGTTCCATTTTTCGTATGAAAGATATTTGGTAAATCAAATAAGAAAAGAATTTGGATTGGAAGGAACACCAGTTAGAATTATTGCAAGAGAAAAAATAGAAAAGGAGTAGATTAATATGGCAGCATATATAATAGTAGGAATAGTAGCCTATTTAATAGGAAGTATTAGTTTTTCAGTTATTATCAGTAAGAAAATGGCTGGATTTGATGTAAGAGAAAAAGGAAGCGGAAATGCAGGAGCAACAAATATGCTTAGATCTGTAGGAAAAAAGGCCGCAATATTAACATTATTAGGAGATGCTTTAAAAGGAGTAGTTGCAATTTTATTTGCAATTATAGTTGGAGCAATTGCTAAAAGTGCAGACAAATCATTATTAGTACAAATTGCTGGAATTTTAGTAGTTGTAGGACATACATTCCCTATATTCTTTGGATTTAAAGGTGGAAAAGGTGTTGCAACATCATTAGGGGTATTATTAATGACAAACTGGAAAATTGGATTAATTTGTTTAGTGTTTGCATTAGTATTAATGGCTGTTACTAGAATGGTTTCATTAGGTTCAATTGGAGCTGCTGTACTATTTCCAGTATTAGTTTTATTTATACACACAAATTTTACAATATCAGAAGGAAGTAGCTATTTTGTATATAGTGTTATCTTAGCTGCAATTGTAATATTTAACCATAGAGCAAATGTTCAAAGAATATTAAATGGTACAGAAAATAAATTAAGTTTTAAGAAATAGTAGAAACTTATAGGAGGAACAAGTGATGAAAAAAATAGCTATAATAGGAAGTGGAAGTTGGGGAGTAGCTCTTGCAATTCACCTTGCTAAATTAGGAAATGAAATAAAAATTTGGTCTTTTGCAGAAGATGAAAGAGATTTAATAAATAAAGAAAAAAGATGCAAATTCTTGCAAAATGTTACATTACCAGATGGAATTGAAGCAACAAATTCTTATGAATATGCAATAAAAGATTCAGAATTTATCATACATGTAACACCATCAAAATTTACAAGAGACACAGTGAAACAATATAAGCAATATGTAACAAATCAACCAATTGTAATATGTTCAAAAGGATTTGAAAAAGATAGTATGTTAACATTAGATGAAGTAATTCAAGAAGAAATTCCAAATGTTAAGATTGCAGTACTATCAGGACCAAGCCATGCAGAAGAAGTATCAATTGCAATACCAACAGTTTTAGTTGTAGCATCAAAATATGATGCAGTATTAAAATTAGTTCAAGATACATTTATGTGTGAAAAAATGAGAATATATACCTCAAGAGATGTAAAAGGTGTTGAACTTGGAGGAGCATTAAAAAATATTATTGCATTTTGTGCCGGAGTTGCAGCAGGGCTAGGACTTGGAGATAATACATTTGCGGCTTTAATAACAAGAGGATTAGCAGAGCTATCAAGATTAGGTGTTGAGCTAGGTGGACAAAAAGAAACATTATATGGTCTAAGTGGATTAGGAGATTTAATAGTAACTTGTTTAAGTGAGCATAGCAGAAACAGAAAAGCAGGAAAATTAATTGGTCAAGGCTTAAGCTTAGAAGAAACTAAAAAAGAAGTTGGAATGACAATTGAAAGTATAGATAACATAGAAGTTGCACATGAATTAGGAAAATTGCATAATATAGAAATGCCAATAGTAGAAGCAGTATATGGAATATTATATAAAGGATTAAAGCCAGAAGAGGCAGTTAGTATGTTAATGAACAGAGCTAAGAAAAGCGAAAATTAATTAATAATTTTAATAAATGTGTTAATAATATAAAAAATGGAGGAATTAAAAATGGGATTTTTTGATAATTTAGGAAAAAAGGCTAGTGCTGCATATGATGCAACAGCTGAAAAAACAAGCAAACTTGCAAAAGAGGCAAAATTAAGAATGAAGATAAACGAAAATAAATCAAACATTAAAGATTTATATGAAGAAATCGGAAAAAAAGTTTATGAAAAACATGTAAGAGAAGAAAATATTGATATTAACACAGATTTAGAAGAAGAATGCACCAAAATAGATGTGTTATCAGCAGAAATTGAAACATGTTTAAAATCAATCTTAGAATTAAAAGAAAAGAAACAATGTGAAAATTGTCATGCAGAGATAGAATTGAATGCATCATTCTGTCCAAAATGTGGAGAAAAGCAACCAGTAGAAGAAGTAAAAGTTGCTGAAGTTGTTGATGCAAATGCAGCTGATTCTGCAGAAACTCCAAAAACAGAAGAAAATGCCGAAGCTGAAAACACTGTTGAAAAAGTTACAGAAGTAATGTCTCAAGAAACACAAGAAAATGCAAAAGAAGAAATGGGAGGCAATACAGATAATCAATAATGAAAGTAGTAATACAAAGAGTAAAAAATGCAAGTGTAAAAGTTGATGGAAAAGTAGTTGGAGAGATAGAAAAAGGTTTCTTAGTTTTAGTAGGAATAAAAGTAGGAGACACAAAAGAGCAAGCAGATTATCTTGTAAAAAAAGTATGTAATTTACGAGTATTTACAGACGAAAATGATAAAATGAATTTAAGCTTAAAAGATGTTAATGGAAAATTATTAATAGTATCACAATTCACTTTATATGGAGATTGTAGTGATGGCAACAGACCAAGTTTTATAGAAGCAGCAAGACCAGAAGAAGCAATTCCATTATATGAATATTTCTGTAAAGAATGTGCCAAAAAAGGAATAGAGGTTCAACGAGGAATATTTGGAGCAGACATGAAAGTTGAATTATTAAATGATGGACCAGTTACAATAGTAATAGAAAAATAAAATAAGAAGTTTTGTCGAAAAGTTCTAGTTCGACAAAACTTCTTATTTTTTACTCTTGGAAAAAACTACCAGTGGTAATATAATAAAAACTGCATAAAGAAAAATGAAAAATGAAAGGATGGTTGTATGGAAAGTCAGTATCTGAAAAAAGACAAGCAGTTGATCTTCAAAATTAATGAAGACATAGATGAATGTGTAGCACAAAAGATAAGGAGGAAATTAGATAATGAAATTGAAAGATATATGCCTAAAAAAGTTGTATTTGATTTTAGCGATGTTTCTTTTATGGACAGTGCAGGAATAGGGTTGTTAATGGGAAGGTATAAGTTAGTAAGTATGCTAGGAGGCCAAGTAGAAGTGTCAAATATAACTCCATCAGTAAGAAGAATCTTTGAAATGAGTGGGATTCAAAAGGTGATACCATGTGCTCAAAAAAGGACCGACCCCAAATTCGCAAAGGAGGTGCCAAATGAATAATATTTATGACAATGAAATGAAAATTGAATTTTTAAGTAAATCAAATAATGAAGCTTTTGCTAGAATTTCTGTAGCAGCCTTTGTGGCACAATTAGACCCTACATTAGAGGAAATTGCAGATATAAAAACAGCAGTTTCAGAGGCTGTAACAAATGCGATTATTCATGGATATGAACAGCAAAGTGGAATTGTAAAATTAGTGTGTAAGATAAGAGAAAAAGAGGTGCTTATTGAGATTTCAGACACGGGAAAAGGAATTGAAAATGTTGAGATTGCCAAACAACCATTATATACAACAAAAGCAAATTTAGAAAGATCTGGAATGGGATTTACAATTATGGAAAGTTTTATGGATCAAGTAGAAGTTGAATCTGTTTTAGGGCTTGGAACAAAAGTAACAATGAAAAAGAAGATTAAAAGCCATTGTGAAAATGATGAATTTGCAGTTGCTTCAATAAGGGGAGATGAATAGTGCATGAGAATGATATGAAAGTCATCGACAATGCTAAAAATGGTAATAAAGATGCAATGACTAAGTTAATTGAAGATAATAATGGACTTATTTGGAGTATTGTTCGAAGATTTAATGGAAGGGGATATGATATAGAAGACTTATATCAAATTGGAACTATTGGATTTATAAAAGCAATCCAAAGATTTGATACAAGTTTTGAAGTTAGACTTTCAACATATGCAGTACCATACATTTTAGGAGAAATAAAAAGATATATAAGAGATGATGGGCCAATTAAAGTTAGTAGAAGTATTAAAGAATTAAATGTAAAAATATTGGAATTACAAAGAGAATTTCTTCATAAATATGGAAGAGATATAAGTTTAGAAGAAATTTCAAAAGAGCTTAAAATTTCGAAAGAAGAAATTGCGATGGCGTTAGATTCAGCTAGACCAGTTGATTCGATAGAAGATGCAAAATATAAAGACAATAAGACAGACAAAACAGTTAGCATTTTAGAGCAAATTTCTACTGGAAAAGATGAAGAGACAGAAATTACAAATAGAATAACAATCAAAAATTTAATAAATGAATTAAATGATAAAGAAAAAGAAATCATATTGTTAAGGTATTACAAGCAAAAAACACAAATGCAAGTTTCAAAAATATTAGGAATTACTCAAGTACAGGTTTCTAGAATAGAAAGAAAGGTGCTAGATAAAATGAAAAAAAGATTGAGTGGTTAAAGGAGGAGATACGTGAAAAATATAAAAAATGTTTTGTTATATTTTATAGGTTTTACTATTTTGTTTTTTATTGCACCAGCAATTTGTACTGTTGTGCCGTCAAAAACACAACAAGTAATAGCTAAAGAGGAAACTTCAAATTCTAATATAATTGAACAAGAAAATAATGCAAATTCAACAAATGATGAGAAAAAGAAAATAAAACTGTTACATTCACAAACAGGAAATATTGAGGAATTAGATTTAGATGAATATTTATATGGTGTAGTATCTAGTGAGATGCCGGCAAACTTTGAAATTGAAGCTTTAAAAGCCCAGGCTGTTGTTGCAAGAACTTACACCATATATCAAACTATGTACAATTCAAGTAAGCATACTGATGCTGATATATGTGACAATTATGCTTGTTGTCAGGCTTGGATAAGCAAAGAAGAAAGAATGGCTAAATGGGGGCAAGATGAAGCAGAAGGCAATTGGAATAAAATTGTAGAAGCAGTAAATTCAACGACAGGAAAAATTGTAGCATATAATGGCAAACCAATCAATGCATTTTTTCATGCAAATAGTGGAGGAATGACAGAAAGTTCTTTAAACATATGGGGAGGAATAGATTATCCATATTTAAAATCTGTTGAAACCGCTGGAGAAAATGAATATTCTCAATATAGTTCACAAGTGAAAATAACTAAAGAAGAATTGCTAAACAAAATGAAAGAAAAATACCCAGATTGCGAAATAGACTTTAGTCAAACGGATTGTATAAAAATTCAAGAATATACAACAAGTGGAAGAGTAAAGACGATTAAAATAGGAAATAAAGAAATAGCAGGAACAGAAGCAAGAACAATTTTAGGGTTAAAATCAACAAACTTTTCAGTTGTAATAGAAGGAGAAGAAATTATTTTTTCAGTTACAGGATATGGTCATGGAGTTGGAATGAGTCAAACTGGAGCAGATAGTATGGCAAAAACCGGAGCAAATTATGAAACAATAATTAAACATTTTTACACAGGAGTGGAAATAATTGAATTAAAATTTCTTTAAATGAATAATCTCCGAAAAAAAGTAAATACTTGTATTAATAAAGAAAACAAGGAGGAAATTATGAAAAGAGACAAGTTATTTATTTATATCGGAACTGTAGTGTTTTTTCTTTTAGCAATAGCTTTAGGAATTATAATGTACATGTTATCTAGAACTTCAGGAAAATTAGAAAATGATTCAAGCCAAATAAGTAGTAAAAGCAATGATGGAGAACAAGAAATTAGTGAGAGTGTAAGTTCTGAAATTGGAAAAAAAGTTGAAGAACAAGAAAATACTAATACTCCGAATACTCAAAACACTTCAAGTATATCAAGTACATCTAGTACTGAAGTAAGAGAAAATGTAAAAAATACTGAAACTAAAGCAAGTGATGCAGAAAAAACAGTTGAAGAGCCAAAAGAAACTAAGAAAGAGATTACATTTGTAAATCCAGTGGAAGGAGAAATCATTGGTGAATATGCAAAAGATAATTTAATCTATTCTGAAACCTTAAAAGAATGGATTACACATACAGCTATTGATATTAAAGCAGATAAAACAAGTGTTATAAAATCAGCAGCAGATGGAATAGTAAAAACAATTTTAAATGATCCGAGATATGGTTTAACTGTAATAGTTGAACATGATGATGGATATGAAACAGTATATTCTAATTTATTGACAGCAGAGTTTGTGGTTGAAGGTGAAGAAATTAAACAGGGACAAACTATAGGAACAGCAGGAAATACAGCATCATTTGAGAGTAGCATGGAATGTCATTTGCATTTTGAATTATTGAAAGATGGGGAATATTTAAATCCATCAATATATTTAAAATAGGTTGTGAATTTGTGAATTTGCGAATTTGGGGTCGGTTCTTTTTTGAGCATGCGAAAAAAAGAACCGACCCCAAATTCGCACTCAGCAAATTCTTAAAAACTTGACAATTCTTACCATATATGTTATAATGCAAAGCAGATTGCCAAAGGGCAAAAAAAGAGATTTTATTTTAATGTATTAAAGAGATGAAAAAAGCTAATAATGAGAATAGCTAGAACAATGAGAAAAAATATTTAGAAAAATAAAAAGAGAAGTTTATAAAAAACATGAAAGAGCGGTAGTTCATGTTTAATAAGCTTTATTTGTTTTATATATTTCTATTTGTACGTAAAATGAAAATCAATTCAAAAATAAGGGAGGAGAAATTTAAAAATATGACAGATGAAAACAAAGTTACAGAAGTAGAAGAAGTTGTTGAAAATTCAACTAATACAAATGACAATAATTCTACAATTGAAAAAAAGAAAAATGGTATTATTAGAAGAAATACTCGTAGAAGAACAAGGGAAAACAAAAAAGAAATAGAAAGTGTTGAAGCAACTCGTGAAGAAAAACAAAAAAGCGAGAAAAATGAAAATAATAAGAATGTTGAAAACAATTTAAACAACAAAAATAAGCAAAGAAGCCCAAGAACAAAAAGAAGAACAAGAAGAGAGAACACAGAGAATAGAAGTATATTCAAAAGTTCAAAATTAAAAATAATCCCATTAGGAGGATTACATGAAATTGGTAAGAATATTACAGTTTTCGAATATGAAGATGAGATAATAGTTGTAGATTGTGGTATTTCTTTCCCAGAAGATGATATGTTAGGTGTAGATTTAGTAATACCAGATATCACATACTTAGTTAAAAATCAAGAAAAAATCAAAGGAATGGTAATTACACATGGTCATGAGGACCATATTGGTGGAATTCCATATTTCTTAAAACAAATAAATGTGCCAATTTATGCAACAAGATTAACTGTTGGATTAATTAATAATAAATTGGAAGAACATAAATTGCTAAGAAGCACAGAGATGCATACAGTAAATCAAGGTGATACAATAAAATTAGGAAAGAACTTTAAAGTAGAGTTTATAAGAAGTTCACACAGTATCCCAGATTCAGTAATGTTAGCAATAACAACACCAGCTGGAACGATTTTACACACAGGTGATTTTAAAGTGGATTATACACCAATTGATGGGCAATTGATGGATTTAGGAAGAATTGCAGAATTAGGAAATCAAGGAATTTTAGCATTAATGTCAGATAGTACTAATGCTGAAAGAAAAGGCTTCACAATGTCAGAAAGTTCAGTTGGAGAAGTTTTTGAAAAAGTATTCCAAAATTGTACAAAAAGAATTGTAGTAGCAACATTTGCTTCAAATGTACACAGAATTCAACAAATTGTTAATTCAGCAGTTAAATATGGAAGAAAAATTGCTGTATGTGGTAGAAGTATGATAAATATTATAACAACATCAATAGAATTAGGATATATCAAATGTCCAGAAAATTTATTTATTGATATTGATATGATAGGAAGCTATACAGATGACCAACTTGTTATAATAACAACAGGAAGTCAAGGTGAACCAATGTCAGCATTAACAAGAATGGCTGCAGGAGACCACAGAAAAGTAAAAATTACACCAAATGATTTGATAATCATTTCTGCAACACCAATTCCAGGAAATGAAAAATATGTTTCAAAGGTAATTGATGATTTAATGCAATTAGGTGCAGAAGTTGTATATAGTGCTTTAGCTGATGTTCACGTTTCTGGACATGCTTGCCAAGAAGAACAAAAATTGATAATGGCTTTAGCAAAACCAAAATATTTTATACCAGTTCATGGTGAATATAGACAATTAAGAGCTCATCAAGAAACCGCAGAATTGATGGGAATTGATAAAGATAATATATTCATGTTAACAAATGGAAGAGTATTAGAATTAAGCGAAGAAGAAGCTAAGTTCAATGGTTCAGTTCCAAGTGGAAGAGTTTTAGTTGATGGACTTGGAGTTGGAGATGTTGGAAATATTGTATTAAGAGATAGACAACATTTAGCACAAGATGGGCTTATAGTTATTGTATTAACAATGGATTCTCAAACAGGAGAAGTTGTAGCAGGTCCAGATGTTATATCAAGAGGATTTGTATATGTAAGAGAATCAGAAAACTTGATGGATGATGTAAAGAGTGTAGTAAGACATGAAGTAGCAAAATGTGAAGAAAGAGGAGTTCGTGATTGGTCAACAATTAAGACAACAGTAAAAGAAAACTTACGTGACTACTTGTTTATTAAAACAAAGAGAAACCCAATGATCATACCAATTATAATGGAGGTTTAATATGGATTACAAAGATTTAGCAAATTTAATCTTTCCAGATGCGAAAGAAATATCATATTATGAAGAAAAATACCCAGAAAGAAATTTAACAGAAGGAGCAGTTGTAACAAGATTTGCTCCTAGCCCAACTGGGTTTGTACATATAGGAGGTCTATATCAAGCATTAGTTGCAAGAACTATTGCAGAAAAGACAGGTGGAGTATTCTTTTTAAGAGTAGAAGATACAGACCAAAAAAGAGAAGTTGAAAATGGAGTTACAGGAATAGTAAATTCTCTAAAAGATTTTGACATGGCACCAGATGAAGGAATGATTTCAGATACAGAAGAAATCGGAAATTATGGTCCATATAAACAAAGTCTAAGAAAAGACATATATCAAGCATATGCAAAATATATGATTGAACAAGGAAAAGCATATCCATGTTTTTGTACACCAGAAGACTTAGATGAAATTAGACAAAAACAAGAAGCTGCAAAATTAAGAACAGGATATTATGGAGTTTGGGCAAAATGCAGAAATTTATCTGTTGAAGAAATGGCAGAAAAAATTAAAGCAGGAGAACCATATATAATCAGATTTAAATCACCAGGAAGAGAAGACAGAAAAATCAAACATAAAGATGTTATAAAAGGAAATGTTGATTTCCCAGAAAACGACCAAGATATCGTAATAATAAAGGCAGATGGACTTCCAACATATCACTTTGCACATGCAGTTGATGACCATCTAATGCATACAACACATGTAATAAGAAGTGATGAATGGTTATCATCAGTTCCATTACATTTACAATTATTCCATGAATTAGGATTTAAAGCTCCAAAATATGCACATATTTCACCAATTATGAAAAATGATAATGGTGGAAAGCGTAAATTGAGCAAGAGAAAAGACCCAGAAGCAGCTGTTTCATACTATAAAGAACAAGGTATTCCAGCAGATGCTGTTAAAGAATATTTGTTAAATATTGCAAACTCTACATTTGAAAATTGGAGAAGGGCAAATCCAGACAAACCAATGGAAGAATTTGATTTCCAATTAAATAAAATGAGTGTTAGTGGTGCATTATTCGATATGGTAAAATTATTAGATATTGGAAAAACAGTAATATCTAAAATGACAGCAGAAGCTGTTTATGAAAAAGCTTTAGAATGGGCAAAAGAGTATGATAGTGAGCTTGAAGCATTATTACAAGACAAAGAATATGCTTTAAAAGTTTTCGGAATTGAAAGAGGAAACAAAAAGCCAAGAAAAGATATTGCAAAATGGTCAGATGTAAAAGAAAACATCGACTATATGTATGATTCAGAGTTTTACAATAAAGTCCAAGAATATCCATATCAACCAGCAATTTCAGACAAAGAAGATATCTCTAAAATCTTAGATTTATATATCGAAAAATATTATGATGAAAATGATGACAAACAAGCTTGGTTTGATAAAATCAAAGCATTAGCAGTTGAAATGGGATATGCAGGAGAAGTTAAAGAATTTAAAGCAAATCCTGGAATGTACAAAGCTCATGTTGGTGATGTAAGTACAGTTTTAAGAGTTGCATTAACTTCTAGAACAAATACTCCTGATATGTACGAAATTATGCAAGTTCTTGGAAAAGATAGAATTGCTAAACGTTTTGAAGTTGCTAAGGAGAATTTAAAATAATTAAAAGGAGGGACACAATATGGACTACAAAGTTGGAGATATAGTTAGAACCAAAAAGCCGCATCCATGTGGAAGCAAGCTATGGGAAATAACCAGAGTTGGAGTAGATTTTAAATTAAAATGCCAAGGTTGTGGACATATTGTGATTCTGGACAGACCAAAGGCAATAAAAAGGATAACAAAAATAGAAAAAAGAGCAGACATATAAAGTTTGCTCTTTTACTTTTACAAATAAGATTCAATTATTTTCCAAACCTCATCACTATACACTTTTCTTTCAGAAGAAAAAGGAAGAGTAGTAATATCACCAATAGGATTAAGTTGTTTTTGAATATTTTTTGCAGTATCATCCACTTTAGTTTTTGCAATTTTATCAGCTTTATTAGCTAAAATCATGCAAGGCAAGCCACTTCTAATGACATAATCATACATTAAAAAATCATTTTGAGTAGGGTCATGTCTAATATCAACCAAAAAGATAATTAAACAAATTTCCTTGCGATGTTGCAAATAATATTCAATAAATTCACCAACTTTAACCTGTTCTTGTTTAGACATTTTGCTATATCCATAACCAGGCAAGTCAACAAAATAAAATTTATCGTCCATATTATAAAAATTAAGTTGGCGAGTTTTTCCAGGTTCACTACTAGTACGAGCCAATTTTTTTCTATTAATCATTGTATTTATAAAGCTTGATTTTCCAACATTAGACTTTCCAACCAAAACTACTTCTGGTAATTCATTTTTAGGATATTGATTAGCTTTAACTGCTGAAATTTCAAAGCGAGGATTTTTTATTATCATAATTTTCCTTCTTTCTCATAAAATTATGTATTAATTATAACATGAATACTGGAAAGATGCAAGAAAGAGTCTGTCCTTTTCTTCATATTGCGAAAAAAAGGGCAGACTCTAATTTTACGGTAAGTTTTTAAGTAACGTGTTGATTTTGCTAAATGCTAGATTTAGCAACGGATAGTTTCGTCTTCACTGGGACCAACGCCAATAAACTTGATAGGAACATTCACATAATCTTCAATGAATTCCACAAATTTCTTGGCATTTTCAGGAAGTTCTTCATAAGAAGTACAGCCTGTTGCATTCCAACCACCAACGAAACGTTCATAAATCGGAACAACATTCGACATGTCATTAGGTACATAATCAATCTTGGAATGAGGACAATTTTTGTGTGTCTCATTGCAATCAAGATATCCAGTGCAAACATCAATATAGCCAAGAGTTTCACCGATTTTGCCAATTGTATCCAAGTGATTCAGGCAAAGAGCAGTCACGCTATTGATGTCAACAGCTGTTTTAAGCCGAACAAGGTCGAGCCAACCACATCTGCGAGGACGTTTTGTAGTGGTACCATATTCGTGGCCATATTCGCGGATAAGGTCTCCAACAGAATTTTTGCATTCAGTAGGGAATGGGCCTTCTCCGACACGAGAGCAATAAGCTTTCATAACGCCAAATACATCTTTAACATGCTTTGGGCCAATACCTGCAGCAGAAAGTGTACCAGATGCAGAAGGATTGGAAGAAGTTACGAAAGGATAATCGCCCTGGTCAATATCCAGATACAAGGATTGTGCACCTTCAATGACAATTTTCTCTTCGTGCAATAAAGCAGGTGTGAGAATGCTTCTTTCATCTTTCACAAATTTTTCGATTTTGGGTTTATACTGCAAAAGATAGTGTGTAACAATATCTTCTGCATCGAAAATTGTAAAATTAGAATTGATGAATTGGGCCTGAATGTCATATAATTCAAGCGGAATGCTCACTTTTTCACAAAGTTCTTTTTCGGAACAAGAAACCAAGTCTTGGATGCGAATACCAATCCGATTAATTTTATCGGAATAGCAAGGACCGATTCCACTCAAAGTTGTACCAATCTTATTTTTGCCTTTCATAAATTCATGGAGTTTATCCATTTCAATATGATAAGGCATGATGATGTGTGCTCTGGGACTGATAACCAAGTTATCAGGAGTAATCAAAATGCCTGCTTTTTGAAGCATTTCAATTTCATTTGCAAGAACACGCAAGTCAATTACTACACCAGCTCCGATAATGCTGATGTTTTCAGGCTTAATGATAGATGCCGGCAATAAATGCAAGGCAAACTTTTTTCCGCCTACAACAATGGTATGTCCTGCATTATTACCGCCAGTGGACCGAATGCAGATTGCATCATTGGAAATATAGTGTGAAACTCGGCCTTTGCCTTCGTCACCCCACTGCAAACCAACGATAGTTGTTACGTTACTCAAAATAAAACCTTCTTTCTTTGTTTCTAAATTTTTAGCGTGCAAAGTTACATAAAAACTATACCGCAAATATTATACCATAAAAGCTGGAAACAAGCAATAGATATAGAAGTAGATTGACAATTAAAGAATTTTGTAATAGTATATCTGTAAAATAAGAGAAAGGAACAAGAAATGAAAGAATATTTAAAAATATTATCAAATGAAATTCCGGATTTTTTGAATGATTACATAAACACACCTCAAATGCAAAAGTTGGCAGGAATAAGTGTGTCATGTGGTACATATTATACAAAATTATTTGACAAAATGGTATGGTATTCAAGTTTAGACCATAGCATAGCAGTTAGTCTAATCGTATGGAATTTTACAAAAGACAAAAAGCAAACAATTGCAGGGCTATTTCACGATATAGCAACACCAGTATTTAAGCACAGTATAGACTTTATGAATGGAGATTATAAAAAGCAAGAATCAACAGAAGAACTTACAACTCAAATAATCAGTGAATCCAAAGAAATAATGTCATTATTAAAAAGAGATGGAATAAAAATAGAAGAGGTTGATAATTATCATATATATCCAATAGCAGATAATGATACTCCAATGTTATCAGCAGATAGGTTAGAATATACATTTTCTAATGGATTAGATGTATGTAAAAATATTTGGAACTTAGAAGAAGTAAAAGAAATTTATGAAAATATAGAAATTCAGAAAAATGAGCAAGGCATTGAAGAACTAGGATTTAAAGATATCAAAATTGCAGAAAAATTTGTAAAAGGAATGAGAATATTATCAAATTCATACATAGATAATAGAACAAAATTCTCAATGCAATTTTTAGCAGATATAATGAAAATAATGTCATCACAAAATTTGATAACCAAAAAGGATTTATATGAATTATCAGAAAAAGAAGTAATAGAAAAAATCGAAAAATGTGATTATGCTGAGATTTCACAAAAATTCGATATGTGGAAAAATGCTCATGAAATCAAAGAGAGTGATGAAAAGGTTAAAGATAAATATTGTGTAAGTATTGATGCCAAAATAAGATATATAAATCCATTAGTAAATGGAATACGAATAAGTGAAATATCAGAAGTGGCAAAAGAAGAAATACAAAAGGCACTTGAATTTAAAACAAAAAAATATGCATATTTAGATTTTGACAATTTTAAAATTTTATAATAATATAGTAATACAGACATAAGATTAGAAAATAGAAAGGAAGAGATACAATGTAAAAGAAAATAGAAGAATTGAATGGATTTAAAGATTTGAGGATAGTTGATAATTTTTATTAAACATCAAGCTTTTTTCCAATGCCAACAACAGAAATAGGAACATTAATTGAATCAGGTCAAACAAATTTGGGGTCATATTCACTATGTTTTCCATATTACATAGCAGGAAAGGACTATTATGCAATGTTGCTTTGCTGTAGAAATAGTTCAAATACAGCTAAAAATATATTAAGAACAGGAAAATGTACAATCAATTTTATAACAGATAAAAGAAAATATTTTAAAGAAGCGGTAAGACTAGGATATCCAGGAGAAACAACTGAAGAAAAAATGAAAGATTGTATTTTCAATTTAGTTGATGGAAAAAGTGCAAGAGAAAATCCAAATGAACAATATCCAAAGATAGTTCAAGAAGCCTTCCAAGTATTTGAATGTACATGGGTTAGAGAATTAGACGGTGCGGAAAATGACAAAGTGCAAGATGAATATTTGCCACCATACCATCAATTTAATGGAATAACAAGTCAATTTGGAGCACACTTTATATTAAAAGTGGACCATATCTTAATGAAACCTAAATATTATGATGCAATAATAAATGGTGTAAGTTCAAGTGTATTCCCACAAGTTCCAGTAGATTATGGATATCGTGATAATAAAAACTTCTGGTATACAAGATTTAAAAGACCAATTTCAGAGCCAATTCCAGCAAGCAAAGGAATCAGCTTAGATACTGTAAAATATGCGGCATCAAGAATTGATCCAGATGTAAAGTTCACGGATGAGGCATGTGCAAAATTGATAAAAGTTCCAAGAGTATTTTTGAGTACTGTATTAAAAGGCTGTGTTTCATGGGCAAAAGAAAATAATGTAACATTGATTACAGAAAAAGAGATGGAAATGATTCAAGATAAGAGAAATAAAGAGAAAAAATAAATAACATATGGGATGTGGAAAAAATGAATTGTGAAATTCAAGAAAAATGTGGAGGATGTGCATATGGAAAAATACCATATTCACAACAATTAAAAACAAAAACAGAATATGTAGAAAAGCAATTACAAAAATTAACTCAAAAGGTAAAAGTAAATTATTGTATTGGAATGGAAAATCCGTACAATTACAGGAATAAGGGAAAATATGCTTTAAAAAATGGTAAAATGGGTTTCTTCGAAGAAGGAACTCATAAAATTGTATATGCCAAATGTGCAATACAAAATGAAAAAATAAATCAAGTCGCAGATTATATATTTGAACTTGTAAAAAAATATCATATTAGCATTTATAATGAAGATTCAGGAAAAGGATTTTTAAGACATATTGTAATAAGATATGGATTTTATACAGATGAAATTATGGTTATATTTGTAACTACAGATGGGAAGATGTATAAAAAACAAGAAATTGTAAAAGATTTAACAACAAAGTTCAAAGAGATAAAATCAATTATTCAAAATATCAATATAAGAGAAACTAATGCAATATTAGGAAACAAAAATTTCAAAATGTATGGCTCTGATTTTATAATGGACAAGTTAGGGGAGTTGAAAATAAAAATTTCGCCATTGTCTTTTTATCAAGTTAATCCTGTCCAGATGAAAAATTTATATGACACAGCAATTGATTTTGCTAAACTTACAGGAAATGAAGTGGTATATGATTTATATTCTGGAATTGGAACGATTTCTTTAAGTGTTGCATCAAAGGCGAAAAAAGTGTATGGAATAGAAATTGTTAAAGATGCTGTAATTGATGCAAGGGCAAATGCTAGGATGAACAATATTACAAATGCTTCTTTTATGGATGGAAAAGTTGAAGAATTGTTGCCTAAATTATGCAACAAGGAAAAGGCTGATGTAGTTTTTGTTGATCCACCTAGAAGCGGTTTGGATGCTAAAACAATTAAGACAATTCTTAAAGTTAAACCTAAGAAAGTAGTTTATATTAGTTGCAATCCTGATACTTTAGCTGATAATTTGATGTTGCTTGAAAAGGATTATGATATTAAGGTGGTTCAACCTGTTGATATGTTTCCGTTTACGCGGACATGTGGAATGTGTAGCTGTGTTTGATCTTAAGTAAAATATTGCTGATTTGGGGTCGGTCCTTTTTTGAACATGTGAAAAAAAGGACCGACCCCAAATGCGCAAATGAACAATGAGAAAGCTGATAAGTTTACTAAACTTATCAGCTTTCTTATTAGTAGTACTTTTCCTTGAAATGAGGCAATCCCCTTTCATCAATGAAAGCAGTAACAGATACATGTTCACATGTATAAGAAACTTCATGGACTTTAGTGGCCATCAAAATATAGCGAAGATAGTTCTTTGCAGCTAAAGGTAACTCTTCAGCAGTATCTTCATCAAAATCCCAACCACCAACAGAAACGATTGAGTAAACTGGTTTGCAACTTACTAAATCATTTTCTGGAACAATCCGAGTCATGTTTTGCTTATACTTATAAGTAGTGCAAGCAATAACATTGCCATAAATTAATCCAGCTCTACCAATAACATCAAGGTTTTGGATAATCAGTTTCTTTACATTATTCTTCTTGATTAGAGAATTTAATAGAACTAAATCCATCCAACCAAAGTGTGATGCACTTCCATCATAGCCTTCATAGAATACTTGACCTAAAGAAGTCTCGATAGGAGTTTCAGTAGGAAAGTGATCGTCATCAACCCAAAAAGCAGGAAGAATCAAGGTTTCATTATTAACAGTGGTAATCATAAAGTTTTTCCTCCTCGTTTGTATAAATTATTATTACAACGAAAAAACAAAAATTCTACGAAATATTATACCACTATTTATAAAATAATGCAATAGGAAAACCAGCTGCTTCTAGTTTTAGAGCCAGCTGGTCTATTTTATAGCTACTATTTTTATTTAACAGGAACTAATTTTTCTTTTCCACCCATGTAAGGTTGTAAAACTTTAGGAATTGTAACACTTCCATCTTCATTATAGTTACATTCAAGAAGAGCGATTAAAGCTCTAGGAGTAGCTAAAACAGTATTGTTTAAAGTATGTACAAATTTATTTCCTGTTTTTGATTTATATCTTATGCTTAATCTTCTAGCTTGTGCATCACCTAATGTTGAGCAAGAGCAAACTTCGAAATATTTTTGTTGACGAGGGCTCCAAGCCTCAATGTCGCAAGATTTTACTTTCAAGTCAGCCATATCACCACTGCAACAATCTAATTGTCTAACAGGAATGTCTAAACTTCTAAATAATTCAACAGATATTTTCCACATTTTATTGTACCATTCCATAGAATCTTCTGGTTTGCAAAGAACAATCATTTCTTGTTTTTCAAATTGATGAACTCTATATAAACCTCTTTCTTCAAGACCATGTGAACCAATTTCTTTTCTGAAACATGGAGAATAAGAAGTTAGAGTAATAGGTAATTGAGCTTCATCAACGATTTGATCCTTGAATCTACCAATCATGCTATGTTCAGAAGTTCCAATTAAATATAAATCTTCACCTTCAATTTTATACATCATAGCTTCCATTTCATCAAAAGACATAACACCATCAACAACATTACTTCTAATCATGAAAGGTGGGATGCAGTAAGTGAAACCATGTTCAATCATGAAATCACGAGCATATGCAAGCATAGCTTCATGTAATCTAGCAATATCTCCAACAAGATAATAGAAACCAACACCGCTTGTACGTCCAGCGCTTTCTTTGTCAAGACCATTAAATCTATCAATAATATCAGCATGATGAGGAATTTCGTAACTTGGAACAATAGGGTCTCCAAATCTTTGAACTTCAACATTTTCACTATCATCTTTTCCAATAGGAACAGAAGCATCAATTATATTAGGAATTTTCATCATTCTTACTTTGATTTCTTCAGAATATTTTTCTTCCAATTCTTCGTTTTCAGCAAGAGCATCATTTATTTTTTGAACCTCTTGTCTGATGCTTTCAGCTTCATCTTTTTTACCAGCTTTCATTAATTGACCAACTTGTTCGCTTAATTTTTTTCTATCAGCTCTAAGGTTGTCGCCATTCAATTTAGCTTCTCTATTTTTTTTGTCCAAATCTAAAACTTCATCAACCAAAACCAATTTTTGATCTTGGAATTTTTTCTTAATATTTTCTTTTACTAAATCTGGATTTTCTCTAATTAACTTTATATCAATCATTTTAATCGCCCTTTCTGTATTTTGATGTAGTAATTATACAATAAAATTCAAGAAATATCAATAAAAATTACATAATTTGTGAATAATAGAAGTAATTAGTTTGTGAGGTGGAAATATGAAATTGTTATGGGAAATTGTTCAATTTTTATTTTATACAGGATTGATAGTAGTTATTTCTAAATATTTACTTTTTAGAACATTGCGAAGTCTAGCAGAAAATTTGAAGTTAAAACCAAAGACAGTAGGGGATATAGCAGGTGTTGCAACCTCTGTACCAGAACTCTTAACCATTAGTGCATCAAGCCTAAGTGGGTTGAACACAGCTGGTATTTATAACATAATAAGTTCAAATGTAATTAATTTAATTCAATATTTTGCTGCGATTTTATTAAATAAAAATCAAAAAATTTTTAGAAATAAAGCCATTTTTATAGATGTAATTCTTGTTGTTATCACAATTATTTTGCCAATACTTATTGTCTGGAGCGGAGTAGAAGTAGACTTGAAAATGTTGCCAATACTGCTTTTGTTGTATATCGGATTTGTGCGAATAGACAGAAATGTGCATAAATTGTATTTGAAAGATGCAGAGGAGACGAATGATGTTGAGGATGTGAAATATGTGGGTGATGTGAAAAAGACGAAACATGAGAATAAAGAATGGCAAAAGGGAAGTCAAGTAGATAAAAAAACTGTAGCTAAAAATATTTGTATATTAATAATTACAGCAGTATTGCTATTTTTCATTGGAGAATTGTTAGGAAATACCCTAGAAAATTTGTGTAGAAAATTTAATGTTCCAGAACTAATGATAGGAATCATATTGGGGTTTGCTACAAGTATACCAGAATTGATAACATTCTTTGAAGCGCAAAAACATCATTCAAAAGAACAAAACAATATTCATGGAGTTGTTGAGGCTACAAATAATTTGCTTACATCAAATATGATGAATTTATTTATTATTCAATCTATTGGAATATTAATAGCAAGTTTTGCATAAAATGTGAAAAAAAGGACCGACCCCAAATTCGCAAAGGAGGAAGAAAATGCAAGAAGAATATTTAATCGAAAAGATGATAAAAGGGAAGAATGACAAGGAAAAAGAGTTAGAATTAATGAGAAGCATAATTGAGACAAAAGAACTATTAAAAGTTGCAAGATGCAATTTTGAATACGCAGAAGATGAGCTGATTGATTATTATACTTATCAAATAAAAGCACATCAATCTAAGTTGGATTATCTTATTAAAATTGCGAAAAGAAAAGGAATTGTGCTTAGTAGAATTAATGAACTAATGGCGAGATTATATAGAAATAATAATAATGTGGTATAGAAAAGATTAAAGAATATTTGTCCGATGTTCAACATACAAATTATAATAAATGCTTAGATAGTCTAAAGGATAGGTTAAGAGATCGTTTAAGTTTATTAATTTGTTGATGTTGAGGTGAATGCAATGGATGTTAATATGAGTATTCTTGTAATAATTTCTTGTATATGCATATTGTTTGTAATTGGAAGGATTTTTATTGTTCCTATTAAATTGATAGCAAAATTAATTTTAAATTCGATATTAGGTGGAGTTCTTATATGGATAATTAATTTGATAGGCGGAATATGGAGTTTTCATATAGGATTGAATTTATTGACTTCAATTTTAGTTGGAATATTAGGTGTTCCAGGTGCTTTACTTCTTATATTCATAAGGTTGATGGTTGGAGTTTAAACAAGTAGTTAAAATTCTAATAATTCACATATTTATTTTATATAGAAAAATCACCCATTAGGTAAGTCTTATTACACAATAAAAAAGCAAGGGGTAACAACTTAATGTTACCTCTTGTTATACCCCTTGCTTGCGAGGATGGTGCAGCGGTTAGGCTGCTTTTAATCATTACCAGTCAACCCTGTTAAAATACAGGATTTCCTCTAATTTCTGACAAGCGTCATCGAAAATGACTATATCCGCCTTGCCAGGAAACTGTTTCAGGAAAGTTCTTTCAAACTCCCCACGATACTTCAGATTAGGACCGTAAAGTCTAACCATAGGTATAACTTTTTCTTCCCCTGTTTCCAAGTTACGGATAACAAAGTCAGAAGAGTTCGTTTTCAACCGGACGGAAATTGCCTTTTTGGCGCTAATCATAGTAATCATATAGACTACCTCCTCTAAAATTAAGATACTTCTATTATACTACAAAATTCGACAAAATGCAAATATTAAATAATTTTGTTGAAATTTCCATTTGTGAATTCTTGACCTTCTAATTTTTTGCCAGTTTTTACTGTGTCAATTATATTATTTATTTCAGATATTGATTCATCTAAAATGTCGATTCTGACTGAATTTACACAGATTTCATCATGTTCGATAGATGTGATTTTACTATTGTAGATTGTGGTAACAGTGTCAACATTGTCAGGGATAACTCTAAACAAAAATCCAAGTCTATCTTTTAAATAGAATTTATTTGTTGAATTACATAGGTGAGGACAAGCTGAATAGCATTTATTTGACTTTCCAAGCAAACAGTAATTAGAATTCATTAATGGGGTTCTTCCATAAACAATCAATTCTGTTGAGCAAGATGTTCTGGCAAATGTTTGTAGATCTGATTTGTTTAACTCTGGAGAAAGTGTCACGGTGTTTTTAGAAGAGTCAGCTAATTCTGCAATTGTCAAATTGTTGAAAACATTTAATGTATAGTTATAAATAAATTCATATTTGTCTTTATAATTTTTTAATAGTTCGAGATTGCCTATATTTGAAAGCACAAATCCTTTGATTTTATACTGTTCAAGTATGGTTGACAAATTGTTTGCAATTATTTTGTGATAATTATTTCTCATAATTGTTGGCATATAAATATAAGTTTCAAAATTTTCAGTTAATTCAGCCATAACATTCTTGAAATCTTTAAGTACGAAATATTTTAGTGGAATATAGACTTTGTCGATTCCGTGCAATTGAGTGTAATCAAAATTTGGGCTTAAGATGTTAAGCAATACACTGATTTTTTTATTTGTGTTAGAATTTTTTGCAGGATTTATGTCCAATCTAGGTAATTTCAAATTTCTTCTAAAAGATTGCACAAGCAAAGCTTCGTATTGAGCTAAAGCATGACGTCTAAGCTCGTTGATTGCACTGATTCCTTGAATATATAGACCATCATCCAAATCAATTTCAATATTTTCAAAATGAAATGGAGTATTGTTAGTCTTAGAAAGTTGAGCAGCTAGACGCTCTTGAGTTATAGGTGCATTTATAGCCTCAACAGGAATTATGTCAGAAGTTATTTTTACTTCATGTGAATTAAAATCTGAAACATAAAGTTCAACAGGCTGATTTCGCTTAACTATCATCTTACAATTTAAATTTATTTTACGATTTTCTTTATTTAAGGTTTCAAGGGCAGAAGTGGTAAGCAATTTATCAGCAATTTTGTAGATTTTATCACCAACAGAAATGTTGCCTTTCATTCTACCAATCTTGATTTTGTCGCCACATGTGGCTTGTAGCACATTTTTATCTTGAATCATCAACTCAGAAATTGTATATGTTGAAGTTTCATGCTTTTTATTTTCTACACTAATTTTGTCGCCAACTCTTACAGTTACATCTGAATCTCTTGAAACAGTAAGAGAAATGTGACCTTTGTTATTGTTAAAATTAGAAATAGTGCCTAAATAAATTCCCATATTATTAGATTTATTTTTATATATTAAATTTTTATTTGGAGTACTTTCTAGGTGACCACTAGAAAATCCACCACGGTTGAATACTTGTAAAAGTTCAGTTTTGTCCTGAGGATTTATTTTGTACTCAGACCTATTAGCTTGAGCTAAGTCTAGGTATTTTCTATAAATTCTTGTTACAGTTGCAACATATTCAGGCGTTTTCATTCTGCCTTCAATTTTTAGGCAAGTTACGCCAGCATCAACTAATTCAGGTAAATAATCTAATCCACATAAATCACGAGGACTTAAAAGATATCCTTTATCAAGTGAAGTTAAACTTTCAGAAGATGCTGAGCTTAGATTAGCAGAAGTTAAATTTGCTAAATGCGTTGTAAGTGATATGCCTTGTGAGGCTGAATCTGTTGAGGTTGTTGAGCCTTGTTGATTTGAAGTTGTTGAACTGCAAGAAAGTAATTCATATGGAAGACGACAAGGTTGAGCACATTTGCCACGATTACCAGAACGTCCTCCAATCATGCTTGAAAATAAGCATTGGCCAGAATATGAAATACATAAAGCACCATGTGCGAAAACTTCAATTTCTACATTAGAATTCTTACAAATATGTTCAATTTCTTGCAAAGAAAGTTCACGAGAAAGAACAACACGAGAAAAGCCAAGCTTTTGTAATTCAAGAACTCCTTCAAGATTATGTACAGACATCTGTGTGCTTGCATGAACAGCAAGTCCAGGAAAATTCTTAATTAAATAACGTGCAAGACCCAAATCTTGAACAATTATTGCATCAATTCCGTATTCATAAGCTTTTTTTGCTAATTCAATAGCATCATTAATCTCATCATTTTTTATTAAAGTATTTAAAGTAAGATTTGTTTTTACACCACGAAGTTTGGCGTAAGATATTGCTTTTTCTAAAGCAGAATCATCAAAATTAGAAGCAAAAGCTCTTGCACTAAAAGAACTTGCTCCAAAATATACAGCATCAGCTCCATTTTGAACTGCTGCTTTTAAACATTCGAAATCACCAACTGGTGAAAGTAACTCTATCATAAATTTGCTCCTTTTATTAAAAAAATCTCCGGTACAAAATTGACAAGGTGTCAAAAAACACCGACCCCAAATTAGCATAATTATATCATAAAAATTTCAAAAAATATATAAAAAATAGGAATATAATTGACAATTTAACATAAAAATGGTATTATATAAGAATGCATAAGAAATGCACGAGGTAAAAGTTAAACTGTTAGAAAACTAGGAAAAGCAACTTAAGGAGGAAAACATTATGATTAGTTTTGTATGGTTGATAGTAATAGGGATAATTTTTTTATGTGAGATTATTTTAATTAATGATCTAGAAAAGCCCAATAGTATTGTAAGAAAAATTTACAATCGGATAGAATATCTATGTGATCCACAAAAATATGTAGCGTATGCTTTAAAGAAGAATACGCTTGCATGGAAAAAGATTGAGGATATCGAAAATCTGCAAAAAGCAATTTCAATTGATTTAGAAGAAAATGAAGATAATTTAGTTGTTTCTCATAATTTGATTGAAATTGGGTATGAAAAATATTGGAAACTATATCTCTTCATGGAAGAAAAAAAGAACGTACAGATTATGTACGTGAAATATGATGCACTGTGCCTCATGAACCCCTATAAAGTTTAACTTACTGATAGCATTGCTGTTAGTAGACAAAGAAATCTAGTTTTTCAACTAGATTTTTTTGTTATTTTTTGTTATTTTGCTGTAACATAAATGTAATAAAAAAAAAGTATGCCAAATGTTGACTTAATTGAAAATTAAATGATATAATAATGTCGAATAAATATGGAAAAAACATGAATAAACAAAAGAGGTGTATATGATGAAAAAAACGAAGCAAATATTGTCGATTTTGCTAATTTTATATATAATAATAAATTTGATTTTTGGAAATATTTCATTTGCAGTAAATCAAACAACAACAAATGATTTTAATTCAATTGATTCAAACACATATCCACAGATAAAAGAAATGATACAAGAACTAAAAAATCAATATCCAAATTGGAATTTTGAAATTTTGTATACAGACATAAATTGGACAGATGCAATAGCAAATGAATATGTTGGACACGGAAGTTCTCCAAGAAATTTAGTTCCAGCAAATAATATTAATTATGACAGAGATTGGATATGCAATGTTTGTGGAGAGCAAACATATGATAGTGGAAAATGGTATTGTGCATCAGAGGCAGCAATTGCCTATATGATGGATCCAAGAAATTCATTAAATTACAGTGATATTTTTCAATTTATGCAATTATCATATACAGATTGTAATTATGAAAGAATATATGCAATGGTTGAAGGAACATTTTTACAAAATAGTGTAAATGTAATAATTGATTCAGCACAGAAATATGATGTTAATGCATATTATATTGTCGCAAGATTATTGCAAGAACAAGGAAAAAATGGTTCTACATTAACTGCAGGAAATGGATACAATGGACAATATGAAGGATATTATAATGCGTTTAATATAGGAGCAAATGGAAACGGAAAAGAAAATGTTATTTTAAATGGATTAGCAACAGCCCAAAGTTATGAATGGACATCTTTAGATAGTTCAATAATTGGTGGAACTGAAATAATTGCCAAAAGATATATTGCAAGAGGACAAAACACATTATATTTTCAGAAATTTGATGTAGAAAATTCAGATGGAAATTT
Source organism: uncultured Clostridium sp. (assembly GCA_900555615.1). Lineage (GTDB taxonomy): Bacteria > Bacillota > Clostridia > TANB77 > CAG-508 > CAG-269. The sequence goes on from USMB01000002.1 coordinate 43,834, forward strand.
GTATTGGCACCAATATATGCAAAACATTTTAGCAGCTCAAAAAGAAGGACAAACATTAAGAAATACATTTGAAGATATTGATGCAATAAATGCATCATATACGTTTATTATTCCAGTATATAAAAACATGCCATTATCAGCTTCTCAAAGACCATCATCAACATCTTCACCATCAAATCCAGTTAATCCAGATACTCCAACAACAAGTGATATGGTAAGAGTTAATGTTACAGGTTCACTATATTTAAGAGAGGAACCAAGTAAAAATTCAGAAAAAATAGATAAAGTATATAAAGATGAGATAGTAACAAGATTAGTTAAAGCAACAGAGAAAGTCGATGGTACATATTGGGATTATGTAATGAAAGCAAATGGATCAAGAGGCTATGCTGCTAGAGAAACATATGATACTGAGCCTAATTACAAATTATACTTAGTACCAGTAGAGGATGAAAATCCATCAACTCCAGAGGTTCCAGATGATGAAGCAGTTATAAGAAATGATAAAGTTAAAATTAATACAGTAACTAATAATGTAACAACTGTTCCAGGTGCAACAGTTCAAGATTTTTCAAATCTTATTGGTAAAGATGTTACTGCTAAAAATTCAAATGGTGATGTTTTAAACTCTGATGCTAAACTTTCAACAGGCTGTGTAATAAATGATGAATATACTGTTGCAGTCCTTGGTGATGTTAATGGAGATGGGGAAACAACAGCATTGGATGCGGCAATTATATTAAGGTATACTGTAAATCAATATAATATGACAGAAGTTCAAAAAAATGCTGGAGATTTAGCAAATTCAAATAATCCAACAGCATTAGATGCAGCTAAAATATTAAGATATACTGTTGGACAGTATAATATAAACATATAGGAGATTGAATATGAAAAATAAAGTAAAAATAAGTTTATTTGTATTTTTTATAATATTATTTGGATATTATATAAAATCAAATGCAGCAATATTGGCACAATCAAAACAAGTAAATTCAGGTGAACAATTTTCTGTAAATGTAACATCAGATGTTTCTCTTGCATCATATAGTGTTAAAGCACAAAGTTATGATGGATTGGAATTTGTTGGAAGTAGCGGAGGAATAGGAAGTGGAACGACAACAATTTCTAGTGCATTAGCTCAAGGCGGAACAACTAATTTGGCTACATTTACATTTAAAGCTCCAACTGTCGAAAAGGATACACAATATACAATTAAATTTTCAGCTACAGGGATGGGGGACGAAACTTTAACACAAATACCTAATTCAGATAAAAGTGTTACAATAACAGTTAAAGCTCCAGAAAACAATAATTCAAATTCTAATAATGATGGTAATAGTGGAAATAATGGTAGCAGTGAGCCAGCACAAAAATCAACAGAAGCAGTATTAAGCAATTTAAAAATACGACCAAATGACTTTACAGGGTTTAAGCCAAATAAGAAAGAATATTCTGTAGAAGTTCCAAACAGTACATCAGAAGTAGAAGTTTATGCTACAGCATCAAAGGGCGAAATTATATCAGGTCTTGGAAAAGTAGCATTAAAAGAAGGCAATAATACTGTAGAAGTAGTAGTAAGGGCAGAAGCTGGTAATACAGAAACATACACATTAAAAATTAAAAGAAGAACAGCAGAAGAAGAAGCGCAAAATGCATCTGATGCAACATTAAAAAATCTAGGAATAAATCCAAAAGAATATGATTTTTCAGGATTCAAAAAAGATCAGACAGAATATAGTGTAGAAGTACCAAATGAAATAAAAACAGTCGAAGTTTATGCAGAAGCAACAGATTCAAAAGCTCAAGTAACAGGAACAGGAGACATAGAATTAAACGAAGGTGCAAATGAAGCGAAAGTAGAAGTAATAGCACAAGATGGAACAAAGAAAACATATACAATAACAATAACAAGAAAAGCATCAGAAACAGCTGCTACAACAGATTCAAAATTTGGATTATCAAGCCTATCAATAAGCGGTCAAACAATAAGTCCAAATTTTAAAAATACTATTTATTCATATACTGTTGGAATAAAAGAAGATATTTCAAGTTTAGAAATAAATGCTGTTGCAACAGATAAAGAAGCAAAAATAGAAATCATGGGAAATGAAAATTTACAACAAGGTGAAAACACAATAACAGTGATAGTAAAAAATGAAAAAACAAATCAAACAGTAACATATAAAATTACAGTTAATAAAAATGTAGTTAGTGAAACAAAAGTAGAAAGAAACTTTTTTAATCCATCAACATGGGGAAAAGAGATGATTATCAAATCAATAATTGTAGCAGTTTTAATTTTATTGATTATAATTGCAGTGGTATTGAAAGTAAAAATATCTAAAGAAGCAAAATTAGAGAATGGTAATGATAATCATGATGATATTGACTTCCCAGGAGCAAATGAATTAAATAAGGCTATTGCAGAACATCAAGAATTAAGTGAAAATAATGAAAAAAATGAAGAAAGTAAAGCAAAAAAATATGTTGAAAATGATGCAAAAACAGAAGAAAAAATGAAAAAAATTGATGCTGAAGAAAATGACGCTAATGCTAGTGGCAGAAGAAAAGGAAAGCATTTTTAAGTTTGGCTTGGTGATAATTTGGTGTCGGTGTTTTTCTTGACATTCTTGTCAAAAAAAAAACACCGACACCAAATTGACATTTTAATTAGCATATACTATAATGTAAATGTTCTGTTTGAACTTATGCCACTATAGCTCAGTTGGTAGAGCGACGGATTCGTAACCCGTAGGCCAGCAGTTCGATTCTGCTTGGTGGCACCAATGATGTATTTGTTTGAACTAGTAGAACAGATAGAGACAAAATTTTGGGCATGAAGATATTTCATTTCTTATGCAAACCACTATAGTATATAATATAAAATAAATCAATATAAAAGAAACGAAATTTCGCAAAACTTTTGAATGAAGTTTTATGTATTTAACTTAACTTTCAGCTACTTTTGTAGTAAGATAGAAAACCAAGTGATTTTGGAAAGTTCAAAATAACTTTCCTTTTATTTTTTCTAGCAGTATAAAAAAGCCTAGAACCATTCAAGATTCTAGACTTTTTATTATTAAAACAAATATTTTAAATTATTCAACAATCATAGGACCGATATTTGTAACAGTACCAGCACCTAAAGTTAAAACGATATCATTTTCTTTAACATTTTCTTTCAAATATTTTGCACAATCTTCCAAAGCAGGAATGTATTGAGCATTTTTCCCTAATTTTACAATAGCATCAGCTAAATCTTTTGAAGAGATGTTGTAAGTGTTAGTTTCTCTTGCTGCATAAATATCAGTAACGATTATGTGGTCAAAAGAAAGTAATGCATTAGCAAAATCATTTAACAAATTGAAAGTTCTACTATAAGTATGAGGTTGGAAAACAACCCAAGATTCATTATATTTCTTATTTTTTAGAGCCTTAGCAGTTGCAGAAACTTCAGTAGGGTGATGACCATAATCATCAAAAACTTTTGCACCATTTACCATTCCTTTAAATTCAAATCTTCTATCAGCACCTTTAAAATTCTCTATAGCACTTTTTATTGTTTCTACAGAAATATCATATGCATCGCAAAGAGCTATACAAGCTAAAGCATTTAAAACATTATGTTTGCCTGGAATTGATAATTTAAAATGTCCGAAAAATTCACCATATTTATAAACATCGAATTCAGGGAATCCGTCTTCACTAAAAACTATGTTTTGGGCTAAAAAGTCAACATCATCATTTTCAATTCCATATTTTATGGCTGGAGCCTTAGAATACACAGGTAAATCTAAGCAGTTTAAATCATCTGCATTAATTATTAAATGTCCATCTTCTGGCAATAATTTTACATATTTAATAAATGCTTTTTTAATATTTTCAAGATTTTTGTAATAATCTAAATGATCGTTATCAATATTTAAAATTATTTCTGACCTTGGACTGAATTTTAAAAAGCTTTCAACATATTCACAAGCTTCAATTATAAAGTTTTCACTATTTCCAACTCTGTAATTTCCGCCAAGTTCTTTAATAATTGCACCAACTTGAATACTTGGATCTCTCAATGCTTCAATAAAGCATAATGAAACAAGTGAAGTGGTAGTTGTTTTTCCATGTGTTCCAGAAATTGCTATAGTATTTTTGTAACATCTAGTAAGTTCGCCAAGAAAATCTGACCTTTCAATAACAGGAATACCAAGCTCTTTAGCGTGGACTAATTCAGGATTATCTTTGCTAATTGCAGCAGTGTATACAACACAATCAGCACCTACAACGTTTTGAGCATTGTGACCAATAAAGATTTGAATTCCTGAATTTTTTAGTATATGTAAAAGTTCAGAATCAGTGCGGTCACTGCCAGAAACTGAAAATCCCCAATTTACAAGGATTTCAGCAATTCCACTCATACTAACCCCACCAATACCAATCATATGTATTTTTTTATATTTTTTTATATTATTAATATTTGGCATTATAAACACTCCTTATTTTTGTTTTATTATTATATACTTATATAATGTAAAATTCAAGATTTTTGCTACAAAATCTTTTACAAAATATATTTAAATTATTTATTTGTAAAAAAATGACGAAAAAAATAAAAATATAATAAAAAATTTGTAAAAAAAAGAGGGGAAAAAATTTTTGTTGGAGAATAATATAATAGTACATAAGATACAAATACATATGTACAAAATTTAAAAACAGTGGAGGTGCACACAATGCAAATAACAGACGTACGTTTAAGAAAAGTAAATTCAGAGAACAGAATGAAAGCTGTTGCTTCTGTAACATTCGATAATGAATTTGTTATCCATGATATCAAAGTTATCGAAAGTCAAAATGGATTATTCATTGCTATGCCAAGCAGAAAAACTCCAAACGGAGAATTCAAAGACATAGCTCATCCAATCAATGCTGAAACAAGAGAGAAGATTCAAAAAGCTATCTTAGAAGCTTATGAAGCTCCTGAAACAGAAGAATCAGCAGAATAATAAATTGATTTCAAACCGATGCTAATTTATGGCATCGGATTTTTTTGCGTTTTTGTCAAGAAAAAATCTGTCCCAAAATTGACAGGGTGTCAAGAAAAACACCGACACCAAATTGACAAAAAGATGTCATAACCCGCTAATAGCCTGCATATACATTAATAAAAAAAGAAGTAGAGGAGGTTATTTTCATGGAAATAAATATGACAAAAGAGACTTTAAAAGTTAAAAAAGTTATCTGTGAAAAAAAAGAAATGATAAGCATACAAGGTGACATGATAGTGCCAGATTCAAAGCCTGATATATTAAGTACTGTAAACACGAGTGGAACCATATGCATATATAAAAAAGAGATGATGGATGGAAAAATAAGAATTGATGGAAATGTTCTTACATATATAATGTATCTTGCTGATACTAGCTCGAGAGAGAATATGAATGATAATATTAGGGGATTGAATACAGGATTGGATTTCTCTGAGACGATAAGTGTTCCAGATTTGCAGGAGGGAATGAACGCTGATTTGACGCCTACTATAAAGCTGATTGAATGTAAGATTTTGAATGGAAGAAAGATTTCTATAAAAGCTTCTGTTGAGGTGTCAATTAAGGTGTATTCAACAGATCCGATTGATATTATAACAGACATGAATGACAGCAATATTCAAGTGCTTAGCAAATCTATGAGGGTAAATTCTTTACTAGGTGATGGGATGACAAAGTCATCTATTAAAGAAAATATTTCGATTCCTACTACAGATAATCTTGCAGAGATTTTGGGCGAGCAAGTTTGCTTGGTTGATAAAGATATCAAAATTAGCTATAATAAAATTTTGGCTAAATCAGAGGTTGAAGTTAAACTAATTTATTTAACTGAGGATGGCAGAATTTGCACTACTAGAAATCGTTTACCACTTGTAGGTTTTATCGATATGCCAAACATAAAGGAAGATAATATTTGCGAGCTTTCTTATTTAATTAAGAACATCATCATTAAGCCTAATTCAGTGGAGGAGCACACTGTATATATTGAGATGGAAGTTGAAATTTCTTGCATCGTGTATGAAGAAAAAGAAATTAAGAGCATTCAAGATATGTACTGTCCTGGCGAAAAGATGGATTTTGACCAGACGATGGTTAATACGATTTCTAACAAACAATGCAGAAAAAGTACGTGTAGCATCAGAGAAAAGGTCAATGTGCCAGAGTTGCAAAATGTAGAACAGAGTAAGATTATCGATGTTGAGGTAAATCCAACTATCGAAAAACAAAATAAGATGAATGGCAAAATCAAATTTGAGGGAGAGGTTGAACTTAACTTTATTTTTATGGAGGCAGCTACGAGCACAATCAATTCTAAAAAGGCAGTGGTTCCTTTTGAACAGACAGTTGATGGAATTGAAGGCCTAGATGATTGCAAAGTTGATACAAATATAGACATAGATTCACAAAGTTTTGAAAATCAAGCTGGAACAGTCAGTGTAAATATTGATTTGAGCTTCGAGGTTAGTGCTTATAGAAATTCAACAATTCCCGTAATTTCAAACATTTCTATGGAAGAAGATGACGAAATGGAAGATTACAGCGTTGTTATTTATGTGGTTAAAGCAGGGGACACTTTGTGGAAAATTGCGAGAAGGTTCGGAAGCACGGTTGACGATATTGCTAGAGTGAATGGGATGGAAAATCCAAATAAATTAAATGCCGGAGAAAAAATCTATATTCCTAAATTTGTACTTAAAAGAGCGAAAGAGCCAATTGTTCTGGCATAAAATTTGAGTGGTGCGAATGGATAAAATTGATAAGATTTATTCAAGAAGGAGATTTGTGTTAGGAAATTTTGGTGGTGAACGTGGCGGAAAATGCAGAAAGAGCAAAATTCCTTCTAATTATAATAAGTATAAAATCTATAAATTTAGAAAAAGTGTTGTTTTGATTGCTGTGATAATAATTGCTTTTGTGGCATTAAGGACGGCATTTAGAAGGATAGATCCGATGTTTGAAGCTTTGTGTGAGGAAAGGCTAAAATACAAGGCTACTATTATTACCAATCAGCAGTCGACAGTTGTTATGGAAAAGTATAAGTACGAAGAACTGTATACTGTTGAAAGAGATGAAACTGGAAATGTGACAGTGATAAGGGCAAATGTCCTTCCTATTAATAATATGATTTCTGATTTGACAGAAAGCATTCAAAATGAATTTGAAAAGATGGAGAAGAGTAAAATTTATATTCCTTTTGGGAGTTTGACCGGCTCATATTGGCTTGCAGAGTATGGACCTAGTATTCCAATAAGTTTTTCGATGTTGGGCACTCTTGATACTGAAATTAAGAGTGAGTTTGTGGCTCAAGGTATTAATCAGACTTTACATAGAGTTTGGGTGAATTTTAGTTGCGATATGAAGGTTGCTACTCCTTTGAAGATTTATAAAGAGAATGTGGTTAATCAGGTGGTTCTTGCTGAACATGTTATTGTTGGGAATATTCCTGATACTTATTATAATTTTGATGGTGTGGGACAGGATGAAGTTTTGAATGTGATAAAATAACAATTTTGTGTCAATTTTGGGTCGTTTTTTTTGACAGGGCTGTCAAAAAAAACGACCCAAAATTGACACAAAATTGTAATATAAATGTAATATAAAAATGTTGACAAAGATAAAAATAGATAGTAAAATAAAATTAATTGATGAAAAAAGATAAAAATAAAAAAGATGAGGCTAAAATAAAAAAAAGAAAATAAAAGAACAAGGAAAAGGGAGAGAAAAAACATGAAGGGAAAAAGTCAGAAAAACAAAAGAAAATCAGAGTTGAATGCAATGTTTTTTATTATATTGATTGCAGCTGTATTATTTATTATTTCAACATATGCGTGGTTCTCAACTCAAAAGAACGTATCTATTACAAATTTAAAAGGTACTGTACAAGTTGCTGAAGGTTTGGAAATTTCACTTGATGCCAAGAGTTGGTCAAATTCTATTAAGTTAGGTGATGGAGATGGAGAAGTTAATATTATAGATAATGCTTATACAGGACATCATAATATTTCACCTTCTGAGATGTTGCCAGTTTCAACTTTAGCTATACCTGCAAAAGATTCAAAGGGTGATCCAATAGATAATTATTTAAAAATGCTTAGAGGTAAAATTAATGATTCAAAGAAATTAAGTGAGATTGGTTTTACTGCTGATGAAGGAAAACCGGAAACTAGTAGTCTACCATCTACAGATAAGACATTTCCTGGATTTTTCGCATTTGATATATTTTTAAAGAACTCTTCTAAACAAGAGAAAGATGATGATATTCTACAATTAAATTATGATTCATCATTAGAAATTTTGGATGCCTCAAAAAAGAGTACAGGTTTACAAAATACAGCAAGAATTGCTTTTGCTAGATATACTGGAACAGCTGATGTTATGGCTGGACAAGATGAGGTATTAAAAGCTACTGTAGGAATTGGTGTTGGAGCTACAGAACCTAAAGTAGACAATGCTGCTATTTGGGAACCAAATGCTGGGGACCATGCTGAATATATGGTTGCAAACAATAACTTAGTAAAGTGGTCTGCATCAGATGCACTAAAATATGCACCTAAAAAATTAGATAATCCAAAAGATGGTGTTACACAAGGATTTGATGTTGATACTCAAATTCCTACATATGCATTGTCAGACAAAGCTGCTGGAAAAAATATAGATGATATATATAAATGGGATGGAACAGAATCTTTAGTAGCAAAACAAAATACTTTACAAACAAATAAAAAATCTGAAGATGATTATACAATAAAAGAGGGTGTACAAGATTTAGTAAGTACTTCTGATGGAACTACTAAATTCGGTATTGCACCAAATAAAATTTGTAGAATAAGAGTTTATTTATGGTTAGAAGGTCAAGATGTTGACTGTATTAACTATGCATCACATGGTGGAGGAGTTAAAGTTAATATAGGATTAGTTAAAGGTTCAACTGTTGGAGCTACAAACTAATTTTAACATTGCAAACCAATTATAAATCAATTACCAAAAAATATAAGGAGGATACCAAGAGGTGTCCTTTTTATAATTGATGTCACAAAAATATTACAACAATATTACAAAATGCAAGTTAAATGTAATACAAATGTAACATAAAACATATTGAGATTGAATGGAAAATGATGTATAATATAATAAATAATTATCGATTATAAAAATACTAAAGACTGGAGGTTAAAATGGCTGGAAATTTATTGAGAAAAACAAAAGAAATTGAAGATAATGTATATAAAATAGATTTTGGCGTTGAAGATGAAACTGAAATCGAAGCTGAAAATGAGAAAAAAACGTTGAAAGAAGAAGCAGAAAAGCTAGACACAGAAATTGCCAAAGAATTACAACCCAAAAAAGGAAAAATAATCAAAATAATAGATGATGATGACGAAATAGATGATATTTTTGGTAATGTAGGCGGATTAAATATTGAACAAACAAGCGAAGAGAAACAAAAAGATGAAACTGAACAAGAAACTGTCGAAAAAACAAAAAAGAGAAAACTAGCTAGGATAGAAGATGGCATAAAAAGCAGTAAAGTAAGTAAAAAAACAAGTACAAAAGTAAAAAACAAAGTTCAAAAAATAGCTAAAACTCCTGCCAAACGAGGAAGAAAACCTAAATTAAAAGATATAGAGACAATTGCAGATAACCAAAGTGCAATAAAAATGCATACAGAAGGTAATTTAACTGAAATAATTTTACTTGAAAACAAATATAAAATAGAACTACAAAAAAACGAGTATAATATATATACAGAAGCAAACGAAACATCATACATAATAGTAAGAGAAACAATGCTAAGAATAGTTTCTGGAGGAGTTTACATATTGATTGAAAAACAAGGAGAAGACTATGCGATAACAACTAACCAGGACTTTAAAATTAATTATGTTATAGATAATTTGGAACGAAAAAATAATGCAGTAAATTTTAAGCTTACAAATTTAACAGAAATTGTAGCAAATGAAGATGGAATAAATTTTGAAATAGATGAAGAAAAAGTTATAGAAAATAGCTTAGAAGACAACAAAACATTAGTAATTTCTGAAGAAGATGGAAAAGTTTATTTGCCATACACTAAAGAAGATATAAAAAAAGATATTTCGGAAAATAAAGGTGCGAAAATCTCAGAAGTTATTGACCAAAACTATGTATTGCCATTAGATAAATATAAAAATTCTATGAGAGCACGTTTTAGAGAAGGATATAATTTAATGTATTATAGAGAAAAAAAATCTAAACGAAGTGCTATAATGCTAGGAATTGAATTAATGTTTGAGTCAAATTTACATCCTGCAATAATATCTGCGTGCAAAACATTAGAAGAATTAGATATTTATTTAGATTGCCTTGAAGATAATGAGTTAGAGAAATTTTCTTGCTTTAGAATTATTTATAAAAGTCTTCCAACTTTACATAAAAATAATAAGGCACAAGAGTTTTAAAATTGTAAATTGAAATACAAAAATAGTGGGCTGATTCTAAATAAACAAATTGTAAAATAATGTAAAAATATATTAAAATTTTAAAAGCCTGAAACCTTAGAAATAAACGGGTTTGAAGTAAAAATAAAAATAAAAGAAAAAAGTGCTAAAAATGGCACTTTTTTTTTGAAAAAAATCGCGAAAATTGTTGAAAAAAAACAGTGATTATGATATAAATATATAGAGAAAAATATAAGATTTTTGAAGCAAAAGATGGAGGAAAAACATGTTAAAAAATAAAATAATTGTTAAGAAAATTAGAAATATATTAATATTATTTATGGCAATCTTGATAATGATTGGAGCATACCATAATGTTCGAAGGTCAAGAGCAGAAAATGTAATAGAAATTTCGATGGAGGTAGCAGATAAAAACAACAGCTTGGAAAAACAAACAGTAACGATTGATGCTACAGAAACTAAAAATGGAGTTTATTTAGCAGAGTTACCAACATCTGTAAACGGAAATAGGGTAACTAAATATTATACATCAGATGGCGAAGAACTTGAAATAGATCCAGCTAGTGTAGAAAAAATAACATTAGAGTTAACAGAAGATGAATTAGCAAATAAAAAAATTAGCTTAGGAACAGAGTATGACAAAAAGACTGCTATTATTGATGATGTTGAAACAACTCTTTACAACAAAGAATTTATAAATGAAGACGGAGATGTTATTGTAACAGGATATATGCCTCTAGATATTCAATTAGATTTTACTGAAATTGATGCTAATGCATTAAAAGATATAAGACTTCCTAGTGATGATTTAACAGTAAAAAAATCTTTTGGAATCTCTATACAAGAAATGATAGATGTATCCAAGACAACAGACAAAGCCGAAACAGATGATACAACTAAAACTGATGGAAAGAATCAAGTGAATGATACAACTGGATTAGCTGAAAATGCTCAAACAAATGAAACAGAAAAACAATTAATAGAATATGATTCAACAAAATATGGTGAAGATATAACAATAAAAATAAAACAAGCTGATAGCAAAGAAGAAACTGTAATCTATAGTTTTTCTGATGGCACACCAGTAACAGAAGTTGTTTATACAAACACAGATGGAATATTGAGTTTCTTAAAGAATGATAATGATAAATTCATATATACAGTAAAAAAACAAGAGACAACAGATAATGTAGCAAGTGAAGAACAAGTTGTTGATGATACACAAGATAGTGATGCAGTTCAAATAGATGAAGATACAACAACTTCTGATGATAGTACAATAGTAAATAGGCCTAACAATGGACCTAAAAAAGCTCAAGCAAGAGCAGGAAGTAAAGTTGCGACATTAGACACAATTTGGAGTCATGGAGAATCACTTGGAAACGGACTAAATAATGCACAAAATAGTAATTTCTTTGGATTAGTTCCAAGAGGAAAAATATCTAGTATAACATTACTTACATCTGATGGAAAAGATTCAAGTGGAAATAAAATAAATTTTGATGTTAGTGGTGCACAAAGTCAATCAATAGCGACTGGTGGATCAGTTATTCTTTACTGTATACCTAATGGTAGCACATATAAAGCTTATATGCTTCCGGGTTCTGATGTAGGAACTATAAAATTTAATTCAGATTCAAAATTTATATTTTCATATTTAGGATATGAATCTTCATGTACTGAAACAGAAGTTGTAAAAGGATTTTTTGATTCTAGCAGTATAGTTGATACAAGTGGAATTACACAGGCAAGAGCAATGTTTGCACATATTGGAAGAAATGGAAGTATGAGAACATTAACTATTGGACCTAAATTTACTACAACTTCAATAAAAGATACACAAGATATGTTTTATGAATGTGGATTTTCAAATATGACAACCTTGAAATTTAGTTCTAATTTCAAACTGGAAAATGCAACAAATCTTTTATCAATGTTTTACAGATGTGGATACAACAAATTAACAAGCTTAGATTTATCAAATATGACAACTGCTAATGCAACAAGTATGGAACATATGTTTAATATGTGTGGAAATCAAAGTTTGACAAGTTTGAAAATAGGATTTAATACAAGCAAAGTAACAAATATGCATGCTATGTTTGCTAACTGCGGAACAGAAAAATTGACGACATTCAGCTTAGGAAACAATTTTAATACAAGCAATGTAACAGACATGGGATATATGTTTGAAAAATTTGGTGGACCATTAACAGAACTAAAATTGGGAAGCAATTTTTCAACAAGTAAAGTAACTAATATGCAAGGAATGTTCTCTCAAACAGGAACAAAATCAATGAAAAAAATCCAACTTGGAGATAAATTTACATCAATAGCTTCTGGAAATTATTCAGACTTCTTAAATAATACAGGAGCAAGTGGATGTAAAATATATGTACCAGGAGCAATATATTCAAATAAACATGCAGTAAAATTAAGTACTAGTTCATCAACAACAATATCATATACAAAAGGATATATAGTAGGACCTGACAATGCAGCTCCAACATGGGCAGACAATGTAAACGGTGCAAAATATTCAGCAACTGATCATACATATACAATGAATTTAGTAGGTTCTGATGCAGTGGCATTAGATGCAGAAGCTTCAACATTAACTAAAGGCTCAACTATAAAAGTAAAAATAGGAAATTCAGAAACATCTAATTATACGCTTGGTGCAACGAGTTTAAGTTCAGATGAAAATACTAAAACATTTCCATTAACTATAAACAATTACACAGGTGGGGCAATTACAATTACAATATCAGCAGGAACACTTATAGACTTAAGAGAAAATAAAAGTGCTGCCAAAACTTATAATATTGCATCTGTTGATGGAACTGCACCAAAATGGAGCTCAAGTGTAAGTGGAGGAACATATTCAGGGACTGATAAAACATATACATTAAGTTTAGTAGGTACTGATGAAACTTCATTAGATGATAGCGAGTCTAAACTAACAAGAGGTTCAAATATAACTGTAAAAGTAAATAATACAAGTACGTCAAATTATACACTTGGAAATACAACATTAAGCTCAGATGGAAGAACTAAAACTTTCCCATTGACAATAAGCAGTTATTCAGGAGGAACAATTGTAATTACAATAACAAAAGGGGCATTAGTAGATAGAAATGGAAATACAGAAGCAAGTGGTGCAACATATACAATAAGACCTAATGTAGATACAACAGCACCAAAATGGAGTAGTAATGTAACTAATGGAAGTTATTCATCAACTGGACATACATATAGCTTGACTATAACAGGAACAGATGAAACTCAATTACAATCTAATAAGCTAAGTACTTTTAATACAACGGTTCAGGTTAATGGAAGTAAAGTAACCAATTTAGACTTTGCACAACCAGTACTTAGCTCTGATAAAAAAACAATAACAATTAAATTAACAATTAAAAATTACACCGGTGGAAAAATTACAATAAAAATTGCATCAGGAGCGTTGATTGATGCAACAGGAAATGCAGATACTAAAGGAGCAACATATGAATTTACTCCTAATACAGATGTAACAGCACCAAAATGGAATAGTTCAGTAAATAATGCAACATATTCATCATCTGCTAATACATATACATTTGAAGTTGTGGGAACAGATGAAACAAGTTTAAAAACAGGATTGACATTAAATGCATCTAATGCACCAATAACAGTAAATGGTTCAACAGCAAGTGTAACATATGGTTCGGGACAATATTCAAACAGTAATAAAACAGTAACATTTAAAATAACAGTAAGAAATTATTCTGGTGGAAAAATAGTAATGAATATTAAAGCAGGTGCATTGCAAGATAATGGTAATCCAGTAAATTCGAGCGTTGCACAAAATTACACGATGGATCCTCAGACAGATTTTACAGCACCAGTATGGAATGGGTCTATAAATAATGGAAAACTTTCTGGTAGTACATATACATTAAATTTAATAGGAACAGATGAAACAAAATTACAACAAACAACATTAAGCACATCAAATGTTTCTGTAACAGTAGGAGGAAAGTCAGCATCATTTTCTTTCTCAAATAGAGGACAAGGACAATTGTCAAATAACAACAAAACAATAACATTTGGAATGACGATTTCAAATTTCACAGGTGGAAATGTAACAATAACAATTAATGCAGGAGCATTAAAAGATACAGAAGGAAATTTGAGTGTAAAACAAACATATTCATTTTCAGTAGATGGAACTGCACCAAAATGGAATTCAAGTGTTACTGGAGGTACATATTCAAGTACTGCACATACTTATACTGTGAAATTGATAGGAACTGATGAAACAAAATTAAATGACTCAATGTCAGCATTAAGTTCATCAAATGTAACAATAAAAATAAATGGAACACCAATAAGTACTTTCTCATTTAAATCATCAATTAGCTCTGACTATAAAACCAAAACATTTACATTAACAATTACAAATTATACAGGAGGAAAAATAACAATTCAAATAGACGAAGGAGCATTAGTTGATACAGCAGGAAATAAAGAAGCAAATGGAGCAAAATATGAATTTACCCCAAATATAGATTCTGTGGTACCAGCATGGAAGACTAGTATAAGTGGTGGAACGTATTCATCAACTAACCACACATATTCATTTAGTTTGGTAGGTACTGATGAAACAGCATTAAATAATTCAGCATCTGTATTAAATTATGATAATATGCTAGTAACAGTAAATGGAACAAAAGTTACACGATCTAATTTAGTATTTGGCTCAACCTCAATAAGCTCAGATAATAAAACAAAAACATTTCCAATAACCATAAATGGATTCACAGGAGGAGCTGTAGTAATAACAATAAATTCTGGTGCATTATCAGATATGACTGGAAATAAGAGTAGCGAAATTAGCTATAAATTTACTATTGATGGTACTTTACCAGTATGGAGTAATGCTATAAATGGTGGAACATATGATGAAAATGCTAAAACATATACATTTAAATTGGTTGGATCAGATGAGACTGGAATCCAACAAACTACATTAAGCTCATCAAATGTAACAGTAACAATGGGCGGAAAAACAGCAAATGTTACATTTTCTAATGGCGGTAAAGGAACTATAAATGATAAAACAATAACATTTGAGTTAACAATTAATAGCTTTGTAGGTGGACAGATAAATATTTCAATTAGTGCAGGAGCATTAAAAGATACTTCAAATAACTTAAGTGTGGCAAAAACATATTCATTTAGCAAAGACGTAACGCCACCAACATGGGATTCTAAAATAACAAGTACATCATATAAAAACAGTATATATACAGTTAATGTTACAGGTACTGATGAAACAGCATTAAATAATTCAAGTTCAACATTAAGCTCATCAAATGTAACAGTAACAGTAAATGGAACTGCAGTAAGTGCTTCAAATTTAACATTTAGTGGTCAATTAGCATCAGATTCAAAATCAAAAGCATTTGCGATTGGAATAAAGAGCTTTACAGGTGGAGAAATAAAAATTGTAATAAATCCAGGGGCCTTGACAGATACATCAGGAAATAAAGAAAAGACTGGAGCAACATATAATTTAACTGCTGATATAACACCACCTGCTTGGGGAAATGCAACAGGAAAATATAATCCAGATGACCAATCTTATACAATAACAGTAACTGGTACAGATGATATTGAATTAAATACTAGTGCATCTGCACTTACAACATCTAATTCAACATTGACAGTTGGCGGAACTGCAGTGACACCAACAATAACTAAAACAGCTTCTACATCAAAAAGTGTGACATATGAAATAAAAATTTCAAAGCATACAGGTGGAGCAATTTCATTTAAAATTAATGCAGGAGCATTAAAAGATGCTCAAAACAATACTAGTGCTGAAAAAACATATACATTTGCAGCAGTAGATGCAGTAAAACCAACATGGGCAAGTAACATTTCTGGAGGTACATATTCAAATGGTACATACTCATTTAGTGTAGTGGGTTCTGATGAAACAAAGTTGGATACTTCAAAATCAGTACTAAGTTCATCAAATTTTTCAGTAACCACTAGTGGAAATGCAGTAAGCTCAAGTGATATAACTTTTGGATCACCAACACTAAGTTCAGATGGAAAAACAAAAACATTTCCTATAACAATAAAAAACTTTAAAGGTGGACAAGTAAATATTACAATTGCTGAAAAAGCTTTGTATGATACAACTGGTAACTGGAGTGTTTCAAAAACATATTCATTCTATAAAGATATAACACCACCAGTATGGGATGATAGCATACAAAATCCATTATATAATCATTCAACAAAAGGATATTATTTTGAATTAGTAGGAACAGATGAAACAAAATTAAATACAAGTAGTTCAACATTGACAACATCAAATGTAAAAATAACAGTTGGAGGAACAAATACAACTAATTTTACACTTGGAACAGCAACAACAAGTTCTGATTCTAAAACAAAAACATTTCCTATAACACTTAATAGCTATACAGGTGGAGAAATTATAATAACAGTATCTGCTGGAGCTTTAAAAGATACAGCAGGAAATTCAAGTGCTGTAAAAGAATACAAAATTACACCAGATATTACAAAACCAGTTTGGTCATATCAAAATTTAACATATGACCCAGACTCAATGACATATTCAGTTGAACTAGTCGGAACTGATGAAACAGCGTTAAATACAAATGTTTCTACATTGATATCAACAGGTAGCTCAAAAAATCTTTTAGTAACTTGTGGTGGTACATCAGTTACGCCAACATTGGAAAAGACTTCAACAACTTCAACAAAGATAATTTATAAATTAACTATTAATGATTATCCAGGTGGAGCAGTGGCTATAACAATATCAGAGGGAGCATTAATAGATACATCATCAAATAGAAGTGACCATAAAGTTATAAATCTTCCTGAAAAGGATAGAACAAAACCAACTTTAAAAGTACAAAACAATAATTATTCTGATGATTCAGGACAATATACATTTGAAGTTGTAGCAACAGATGAGACTGCGATAGACACAACAAGATCTAATTTGGCACCAAATGGAAGCTCAAAAAATATTACAGTAAAATGTGGAAATACAACAATTGTTCCATCAATCACTTCAAGAAATACTTCTGATGGAAAATCAATTATATATACTGTTACAATTTCTGAGTATCCAGGTGGAACAGTATCAGTTGCAATCGATGCAGGTGCAATTTACGATACAACAGGAAACAAGAGTAATTCTGCTTCATTTACATTACCAGCAGCAGATGTTCAAAAACCACAATGGGCAGACAGTGCAGAATTCTCATATGATGAAAATAATAGTACAGTTAGTATAACATTGACTGGTACAGATGATGTTGGATTAAATGATTCAAAATCAGTTTTAAATTTATCAACCAATTTAGTAATTTATAATAATGGTGCAGTTGTATCTTCTGAAAATATTAAGCTTGGAACTCCAACAATTAGCCAAGATAAGTTGACTAAGAAGTTCCCAATTACACTTAATAACTTTGCAGGAGGAACAACATCTATTGCAATTAGCAAAGGGGCATTGGTTGATAATAGTGGAAAAACAAGTGATGCTAAGACATATAATTTTACTGATATGATAAAACCAAAATGGTACATGGATGGAAATGGCTCATATAATACAAAATCAAAAGAATATACTATAACACTAGATGCAAGAGATGATACAGAAATTAAAACAGTAAATTTGACAACTTCAACAATGACAGTTACTGTTGGTGGAACAGCAGTAACACCTACAATAACACAAGTGACTGATGGAATTCAGGAAAAGAGATATACTATTACAATTCCTAACTATACAGGAGGAACGATAAATATAACATTAAATGCAGGAACTATAGTAGATACTGCTGGAAATGCAAGTATTCAAACACCATTTTCTGTAACACCAGATGTTACAGCTCCATTATGGAAAGCTGGAAGTGCAGGCTATGTAAATGCAACAACAAGTGATGATGTTACAATAGAATTGCTTGGTACTGATACTAAAATGCTTGCCACATCAAATTTAACAAAACAAGATTTAATTGTTAAATATGGTGATACAATTATTGATTATGATAAAATTAATTTGAGTGAAGTAACCTATACAAATGACGGAAAAGGTGGAGTTAAATATGTATTAACTCTTCAGGAATATACAGGTGAGGTGGTATCTGTATTCTTACCAGCAGGTACATTAACAGATCAAGCAGGAAATACAAGTGTTGATACTACACTTGCAATAGAGTCAATTTTACCACCAGAGGATACAGATGTGCCAACAGTAAGTGGTACTCAAGTAAAGGTAGATAATCTTTCTCAGGTAATTTATATAACTTTTGATATTACAGATATGAGTTTTGATTATACTCATCATTTGACAGCAGAAGATTTTGAAGTTACAAAGACTTATAAAGTAAGAAATGGATATTGGGGAACTAAAGAAGAAACAGTAACAATTACTCCAACAATAGAAATTGTAAGAGAAACAAGATTAACAGGAAAAAAAGGTTATAGATATAAGATAAAACTAACTAATGTTGATATAACAACAACACCGTTATGGGGAATTGGAGGAACACAAAGTAACCCAGCTACAATTAAAGTATATTTAAATAAAGATGCAATGTTAGATAGATTGAGTAAAGGAAATGAGAAAACACTATTAATGAACCAGCAAGTTACATTTGAATCTTCAACAACAGATGCAGCAATTTCTTTAAGAAGTGCAATAGTAAATAATACCGATGATGATAAAAACTTGACTATACAATTAACTGTAAACAAGAGCAATTCGTGGTGGGGAACATTCTTCTTTATACCAGGAATTTATGGTTCAACTGCAACAAACAAAAAACTATCTACAGATAATATATATGATTTAAGATTTGATGGTGTATCTGTAGGTGATAGTAGTGCAATTGATATTACAGTTGAAGAATTAACAAGTAGTAGTACTACTACAGGAGGAGGGTTCTGGTGGAACCAAGGAACTACAACTACTACAGCAGTATATAGAATAATTTTATCAAACCTTGAAGAAGCATTAAGACAAAACTTAAAGAGCTACAAAGAATGGAGTGGTTGTGTTGAGTTAGACATAGGACCAAGCTCAGATACAATATATACTGTAAGAAATGAGGATGAAGATTTAGAAGGTTTTGAATATAAAAATACACAAGATATACTATTCGTAGATGTTATAAAACCAGAATTAGAAGTAAAAGGTGTAACAATAAATGATGAAGAATCAGATAGTGCCACAGTAAATTTACAAGCAACAGATAAATATTTTAGCACATATTATACAACAAACCAAACCGCATCATTTGATAAAACCAAAATATATTTAACAGCTGATGGAGTAAAGGCAACAGAAGAGGAGACAGGTGTTAAATTACAATGGGAAAAAGCAAAAGATGTAACAGAAACAAGAAGTGGTGAGAAAAAGGTTATAGGAATTACTCAAAGTGTGACAATAACTGGTATGAAAGATAATTTAGATAAAAAATTAAAATTAGTAATAGAAGAAGGTGCATGTCTAGATAATTCAGGTAACCCAAATGAAAGAAAAGAAATATCACTATTTAGTAGATTGATGTCTGCTTCAACAGAAACAGCAGCAACAAGTACATTCTTAAATAACCCATATGCAATTCAAAGACAAAATGTACAAAGTGTAGAATTTAGAAGTTCTACAACAGGATTGATTTCAAATTGTGCATGGGATGTTTCTGAAAACCAAGATGGTTCAATAATGGCATGGTATGACGGAACAGGTCCATACAGAGTATATATTGCAGGTGATGGATTGATATATGCAAATCCAGACTCATCATATTTATTCTCATATGTAGGATATGCAACAAATTGTACAGATACAACAGTTGTAAAGAACCTTAACTTATTAAATACAAAATTTGCAACTAAAATGGATGCAATGTTTAATTATACAGGTTATAGGTCAATGACTGGATTAAGTTTAGGAGATAAATTTGATACAAGCAATGTTACCTCAATGAATAGAATGTTTGACAATTGTGGATATACAAGAATGGGTTCATTGAATTTAGGTACAGCTTTTGATACAACAAAAGTAACTTCAATGAGTCTGATGTTTAGAAATTGTGGATATACAGCAATGACATCAATGGAACTAGGAACAAAATTTAATACTTCAAAAGTAGAGAATATGACTTCAATGTTCTATTATACTGGATATACAGCAATGACAACATTAAAATTAGGAAACTACTTCTATACAAAATCTGCAACAAATATGTCTCAAATGTTTAACTATACAGGTGCTAGTGCGATGACATCATTAGATTTAGGACCAGCATTTACAAAAATAGCAGATACAAATACAAATTTTGCAACAGGTTGTGGTAAAAATGGTTCAGTAACTATATATGTAGGTTCATCAATTTACTCAACAAAAAATGCATTTAAATTAAGTGCAGATGTAACAACAACAATATCATATGCAAGAGGAACAATAAATCCAAAATATAAACCAGATTGGACAAAAGTTTCAACAACATTAAATACAACAGATAAAAATATAACAGTAAAATTACAAGGAAATGTAAATACTGCAAATTATACAGGTGATGCTTTAAAATCAGTAATAAATAGATTAGCAATGGGAACAGGTGACAGCTCAAAGATAACAGTAAAAATAGATGGAACAGTTGCAAATAATTTAGTAAAAACAGTTCAGACATCTGTAAAAGGACCAGCAAATACGGTTACTGCAGAAATAATAATTTCAAGTTTTGCAGAAACTACAGTCCAAAGTGGAAAAACATATTTGGAATGGGCAGGAAATATTGCAATACAATTAGCTCAAGGAACATTGACAGATGCATATGGAAACCCAAATTTGGCTCAATTAGATGGAAGTGCTGTAGAAATAAAAGATGCAACAATAGATAAAAATACAGATGGAAAAATGTTCGCAGATTTTATAAAACCAAAATTAATGTATGAACAATCAAGTGTAGTAGTAGATAAAACTGGAAAAACAGTTACAATAGTATTTTCAATAACAGATAAATACTATGCTAGTGAAAGCTTAGATGTTTCAAAATTGAGCATAAGAGTAGATGGTACTGATGTATCAGAAATTCCATCAATAAAGAAAACATTAACAAAATCCACTTCAAGTACAGGTGTAAAATATACATTGGTATTATCAGAATTTGAACAGGATTCAATTGCAAGTGGAAAGAGATACTTAGATTACAGTGGTTCTATTACAGTAACAGTGCCAGCAGGAGCTGTGTTAGATAAATCTGGAAATGGAAATGTTACAGAAGGATTAGGAATTGGACCACAAAATACAATTGTAAAGGATAATGCATCAAATTTAGCAGAAATAGACTTGGTAAGACCAAGTTGGCAATTACAACCAAATAAAGGTGTTACATTAGATTTTGCAAGTAAAACAGTAACAATTCCACTAGAAGTAACAGATAAGTATTTTTCAACAAGTACATTAACAAATAATATAAAACTTTTAGTAAATGGAGCTGAATCGACATCAGGAGGAACAATTTCAATTCAGTCAGGACCAACAAATATTACTGAAACAAGAGGTGGAAATACAGTATTAATAGGACATTCTTATACTGTAAAAATAACTAATATTTCAGTAGATTCAGGTCAATTAGGTGTTAGAATTTTAGAAGGAGCAGCATCAGATACTTCTGGAAATACTAGCTCACAAAAAGACATATTATTATTAAATCGTTTGAAAGAAACAAATACTGAGACAGCAGCGACAAGTGGATTCTTAGGAAGTGCAAGTAATACTAATGCAACAATAAAAGCGATACAAAGACAAAATATAAATAAGGTTGTATTCGAATCAGGTATTTCAAGTGCTGTTTATAATCACACAACAAAAACAATTTCAGATGCTACAAGAGCATGGGATGTATCAAAAGCAGGTGATCAATCAATTGTAGCATGGTTTGTAGATAGCGAAAAATCAAACGGAACTTACGTAATTCACATAGGTAGTGAAGGTGGAATTCTTGCAAATACAGATTCAAGTTATTTGTTTGCAAATATAGGAAGTTCTGCAAATTGTAAGTCAATAGTAGCAATTGCAAACTTAAGTTTACTAGATGTAAGTACTGTAACAAATATGAATTACATGTTTACAAATACAGGTAAACAAGCAATGACAGAATTAGACTTAGGAACAAACTTTAGTACAAGTAGTGTAACTACAATGGTTGGAATGTTCCAAGGTGCCGGTTATAATGCAATGACGACATTAACCCTTGGAAATCTATTTGTAACTACGAAGGTTACGGATATGAACAATATGTTTAATGAAACAGGTTATAAAGCATTAAAGAGTTTGAATTTGAGCACATTTAATACGGCAAGTGTAACAAATATGCAAAGAATGTTTAGAGCAACAGGACATGATTCAATGACAACATTAACATTAGGAAGTAACTTTAATACCGCAAAAGTAACTAATATGCTTGGAATGTTTGCAAATTGTGGATATGGTAGTCTAACAGCATTAAACTTAGGTGGAGCATTTGATACAGGAAATGTAACAGATATGAGTTATATGTTCACAGGTGCAGGACATGATTCAATGACAGGCTTAAATTTAGGAAGTTTATTTAAAACAAGTAAAGTAACAAATATGAGTTATATGTTCCAAAATACAGGTGCAGGAAAAATGACAACATTGACCTTAGGAAGCAACTTTAATACAAGTGCAGTAACTAACATGAGTTATATGTTTAATGGAACAGGTAGTTCATCAATGCAAAGCTTAGTTTTAGGTGGATATTTCTATACAAGTAAAGTTACAAATATGACTAGTATGTTTGAAGCTTGTGGTCAAGGAAGTATTAAGACGATAGATTTAGGACCAGCATTTACAAATGTGTCTAGTACTAATACAAATATGTTAAAAACATTGAATAATACAAATATTTATACAGGTACAGCAATTTATTCAAATGAGAATGCAGTAAGATTAAACTTGAACTCAAGTACAACAGTAAGTTTTGAAAGAGGAAAAATTATAGCAAAATATCAACCAGAATGGCAAAAATCTACTACAACTCCAGATACTGCAAATACAGCAATAACAGTAGTATTAAGAGGAATAGTAAATGCAACAAATTATGCTGGATATAATAAAAACATAACAAATAAATTTGCAAATGGAACAACAACACAAATAACAGTAGCAATAGATGGAGAATCAACTCCAAATAGCAGAATTATAAAAACAATAAGTGGTGCTAGTTCAACAGCAGCAGAGAGTGTTCAATGTAATGTAAGATTAACAGGATTTAATGAAGGATACATATCATCAAAAGGATATAAAGAGTGGAGTGGTAATGTAGCATTAAACATACCGCAAGGAACCTTAACAGATGCATATGGAAATCCAAATTTAGCTCAAGAAATTAAAGAGGATGCAGTAGAAAAAAATACTGCAGGAGACTTATTCTTGGATTCTATAAAACCAGAAATAATATATGAATACTCAGAAACAACAATAAATCATGACAGTCAAACAGTAACTGTTGGATTTAGAGTTACAGATAAATATTTTGCAAATACATTGTTAACAGTAGAGCAATTGGCTAGCCAAATAACAGTAAAAGTTGATAGTGAAGCAGTAAATGTTGAAAAAGAAGTAAGAGAAATAAAAGCATTGAATGAACCAGTAAATGGTCAAAATAGAACAGTTGGAAAGAAATATGAATTGGTAATTAGTAAATTAGACCAAGGTGATGGTATAAGATACAGTGGACCAATGCAAATTGTATTTCCAACAGGAATAGTAAAAGATGCATCAAATAATACCAATACAGGAAAAACGATTTCAATTGGTGTGGATGATCCAGTAAATGATGCAGAACATAAATCAGAGGTTATAGTCGATGTAGTAAAACCAGTATGGTCAGTTGAAAACTTAAAAATTACTCAAGTAAATGGAAAAGCACAAGCAACAATGGATTTAATAGGAACAGACAAATACTTAAACAAAACAAATAGTAAAAGCTTAACTCCAAATGAGATAAAAGTTTTTGTAGATGGAGTAGATATTACAAGTATAGCAACAGGACTTAGCAAGAGTTTAGCAGGACCTATAGATATAGATAATGGAATAAAATATACACTAACAATTACTAACTTAGAGGAATCTTATGATGCATTTATTGCAGCAAGAAATGCTAATAAGAGAGTATATAGAGAGTACAGTGGAGATGTAACATTAGAGGTACCTGAAGGAAAATTAGTTGATAACTCAGGAAATAAAAGTTCAAAACTTTCAGTAAAGGTTGGAATAGTTGATACATTAAAGCCAGAAATAGTAAAAGTTTCATCAACAGTAAATCCAACGGCAAAAACAGAGACAATAATATTTGATGTTACAGATAAATATTTTGGAACAATATTAGATGAGCAAACACTTCTTTCAAAACTACATGTATTTGTAGATGAAGAAGCAGCAGATAGTATAACAAAACAAATAACAAATGTTGAAACACTAACAGATACAGTAGATGGAATATCTAAAACAGTTGGAAAGAGATATACATTAGTATTATCAAACTTTGAAAAAGAAGGACTACAAAGTGGATATGAATTTAAAGGAATAAGTGGAACTGTAAAGGTTACAGTAGATGCAGAAATTGCAACAGACTCTAACGGAAATACAAGTAATTCTGCAACATTAGCAGGAGACTTTACAGACTTTATTGAACCAAGTGTGGTTTATAGATTTTCAAAACCAGCAAGTGGAGCAAATTCTGTAACAATAACATTTGACGTAACAGATAAATATTATAAAAGCGGAGATTTGACATTAGCAGATTTAGCATTAAAAATGCAAAATGGTAAAAATTTAAGCAATTATATTGATATGAAAACAATATCTGGTGCACAAATTCAATTTGGAACACCTTCAAATGTTACTTGCCCAACAGCAATGAATAAAACCGTAAATGGAACAGTTCAAAAAGGATTGACAAATCAAATAATAGGAAGACGTTATACAATAACGATTTCAAATTTAGAGCAAGCACAGATTAAAGATGGAGACCAATACTTAGAATATAGTGGTAATGTACAAATTGGAGTAGCAAAAGGTAAAGTAAAAGATCAAGGAAATAATACAAATCTTGCACAAACTATTACATTTGGTATAAATTTACCAGAAGGAACAGGAATAAAAGAAGCTCTTGATATAGTAAAACCAATTTGGTCAGTAGAATCACAAACAGTAGACCTAGATAAACAAGAAGCAACAATAATTATTAAAGGTACAGATAAATATTTCTCAAAAAGTACATTAACAAATGATACGTTACAATTAATAATGAATGGTTCAAAAGTAACTACAAATGACACTGCTTCAGGAAGAACTCTTGAAATAACAGGGCCAAAAGAAATATATGAAGATTGGATAGAAAATGGAGCAACTTCACAACATTTAGTTGGAGTGGAATATACAATTATAGCAACAGGATTTGCTGTTGATGAAGGACAAGTAAAAATAAGAATTCCAGAAGCAACCTTAACAGATAATTCAGAAAATAGCAGTAATGCATTAGAATTTATGTTATACAGTTGTTTAAAAGCAACTAATACAGAAACATCAGCAACAAGTGGATTCTTAGGAAATACTTCAATTCAAAGACAAAACATAGAAAGTGTAACATTTGAATCTGGCTTGTCAAAGATGATTAGTAGCACAAAATGGGATGTATCAGCTGGAAATGATGGTTCAATAATGGCATGGTATAAAACTGCAGCAAGTGGTGCTCTAGAAGTTTACATTGGAGGAACTACAGCAATATTTGCAAATCCAAATTCAAGTTATTTATTCGCAAATATTGGAACAGCAACAAAATGTACAGCAACAGAGGTTGTTAAGAATTTAGATTTAGTAACAACTAAAAGAGTAACAAATATGAGTTATATGTTCTTAAATACAGGTACAACAGCAATGACAACATTAAATTTAGGCTCAAACTTTAATACAGAAAAAGTAACAAATATGACATCTATGTTTAGTGGCTGTGGAATAAATAAAATGTCAACTCTAAACTTAGGTGGTAAATTCTACACAAGCGAAGTAACTCTTATGAATAATATGTTTAGTAGTTGTGGTAGATATGCATTAACAGCATTAGATTTAGGAGAATATTTTGATACAAGCAAAGTAACAAATATGGCTGGAATGTTTAATTGTACAGGTTCAAGCCAAATGACAAGCTTTAATATTGGTAAAAAATTCGATACAACTAATGTAACAAATATGTCTTATATGTTTAATATGTTAGGAAATGCAAAATTAACAAGTTTAGATTTAGGCGATTTGTTCTATACAACAAATGTAACAAATATGGACTCAATGTTCTACAATTGTGGTTCATCTGCAATGACAACAATAGATTTAGGACCAGCATTTACAAAGATTGCTGGAACGAATACAAATTTTGCAATGAATTTTGGTAAATCTGGAGCAACATTGAATGCACCAGAGGCAATATATCAAGATAGCAAGAATTTCAGATTAGGAATTGAAAGTACAACAACACTAGCATATTCAAGAGGAACAATTACTCCAAAATATAGAACAGAATGGGTAGTAACTACAAAGACTGTTGATAAAACAAATAAAACAGTAAGAATAACATTGAGAGGAAAAACAAACTCACAATTAACTGTAGCAGAATATCCAGGTGGAGCAAATGGACTTTTAAGTAAGG
Source organism: uncultured Clostridium sp. (assembly GCA_900555615.1). Classification (GTDB taxonomy): domain Bacteria; phylum Bacillota; class Clostridia; order TANB77; family CAG-508; genus CAG-269. Next base: position 71,095 of record USMB01000002.1, read on the forward strand.
ATAAAGTAACAGTTTTGGTTGATGGAACAAATGTTAAAGCAGTACAAGATTCTATGGAAATTAGTTCTGCAAACTATATTACAAATTCTTCAACAAACAAGGTTGAAGTTGAACAAATAATAACCTTAAAAGACTTTGTTGAAGATGCAAGACAAACAGGAAAGAGTTATAAAGAATGGAGTGGAAATATTTCATTAAAAATAGCAAAAGATTCTGGACTAAAAGATGATTATGGAAGCGAAAATATAGCTCAAGACATAAATGATATAATATTAGCAGATGTAGTAAAGCCAGAATTTACTTATAAATATTCATCAACAGATATTAATTACACAAATAAAACATTAACAGTTGAATTTGATATAGTAGATAAGTATTTCTTTAGTACAACTTTGAGTGCTACGAATGCAGTAAATAATATTACAGTAAAAATGATAGACATTAATGCAGTTCCAGCAAATATTACAAAAACATTGAAAAAGAAAACAATATCTGCAGATCAAACAAGTGGAAGCATTACATATAAAGCAAATGGAGATATTTATGAAAATTCAAGAAAAATAGGAGAAAGATATACTTTAGTAATTAGTGGATTAGAGCAAGCAAGTAAATCAGCAGATGGAAAATATAAAGATTACAGTGGACCAATGAGTGTGGCATTCCCAGCAGGAGTAATAACAGATACATCTGGAAACACAAGTGATCAAATAACAATTACTGTTGGTATAGATGAACCAGATAAATCTGGAATGCAAGAAATTGTGGATGTTGTAACACCAATTTGGGAAGCAAAAAGTACTACAATAGATAAATGGAATAAGAGAGCTATTATCCAATTACAAGGAACAGATAAATATTATGCAAGTAATAGTTTAGACACTTCAAAAATTACAGTATATGTTGACGGAAAAGAAATCACAAATATTGAAAAAACTTTAAGTGAATCAACTCCATTAACAGAAACTAGAAATGGCCAAGAGATGCAGTATGGTGTTGAATATACATTAACATTAAGTGGATTTTCAGAGCCAGACAGTGAGTTTATGACAGCAAGAAAGAATGGAAGTAGAGAATATCGAGAATATAGTGGAAAAACCGAAGTAAAGATTGCGGCAGGAACATTATCAGATGCACATAATACAAACAAAGAACAGACAATTTCATTAGGAAATGTTGATTGTTTGAAACCTGATATTATTTATGAAACTTCAAATACAACAATAGATCAAGGAAACAAGATTTTAACAGTAGTGTTTGAGGTAACAGATAAATATTATAATGCATCAGCAAGTAGTTTGAAATTATCAGATTTAACAGTTACAGTTGATGAAAAGACAATGACATCAGCAGAATTAACAGCAAGTGGAAATTCATTAACAGCAACAGCTTTAGCAAGTGGAAAAGGAACCAAATACACATTAGTAATTAAAAATTTACAACAAAATCCAAATGATGGTGTTGATTACAGTGGTATAGTATCAATTGCAATACCTAGCGGTAAATTTGCAGATACTACAGGTAATACAAATGATGCTAAAACAATTACTATTGGTGTAGATACACCTACAAATGATGAAAATCATAATACAGGAACAATTGTCGATGTTGTTAGCCCTGTATGGAAAGCAGAAAATTTTAGAGCAAGTAGTGATAATACTCAAATATTAGTAGACCTTGTAGGAACAGATAAATATTTAGACACATCAAAAACATCTGTTGACCCAAGCAAGATTAAAGTAGTTATAAACAATCAAGACATAGAGGCAACAGCAGGAATTGCAGTTAATAAGTCTATTGAGTATAAAGGAACAAGAAGTGATATATTAACAGGTGCAAAAGATGTAATATATACATTAACATTATCAAACTTTAAAGAAAGTGATGAAACTTTCTTAGCAGCAAGAGCGGCAGGAACAAGATTATACAGAGAATATAGCGGATTTACTCAAATAGAAATGCCAGCAGGTCAATTAAAAGATACGTCAAATAATACAAACGTAAAAACAACATTAGATTTAGGAAACATAGATAGAATTCCACCAGAAGTTGTAAAAGTATCTTCAACTGTTGATAAAACTAATAAGAAAGAAACTATAGTATTTGATATAGTAGATAAATATTTAAAAACTTCAACATTAGGAACAACTACAACAGAAGCAAATAATAATTTATCAAAATTACATGTATTTGTAGATGATGAAGCAGCAGATAACATAACTAAAAAAATTACAAAAGTTGAGAAATTAACTGATACAATAGGAACTACAACAAATCAATTAATTGGATATAGATATACATTAGAATTAACTAATTTTGAAAAGAGTAAGAATTCAAAAGGAGTTAAGGATTGGAGTGGTACTGTAAGAGTTGATGTTGATGCTGCAGTGGCAATAGATACAAATGGAAATACAACTGACGAAACATCAATTGAATGTGATTTTGTAGACCTTATAAAACCATATCTAGAATATACTCACCAATCATCAGATATAAGTACAACAAACAAAACTTATACAATGAAATTTAGAATAACAGATAAATATTATAAATCTGGAAAATTGACATTAAATGATTTAACAGTAAAAATTAAAAATGGTCAATTAAAAAATGGAAGCGAAATTGTTTATAATTTAAGTGATTTAGCAAAAGCAGGAACAGTTACACTTGCATTAAGTGATACAGAAATCTATGCAAATGACATATATATAACAGATGAAACAACTGGAGAAATAGATGTTACTGATAAGAAACTAATTGGGCATGAATATACATTAAAAATGTCAAACTTAGAAAAATTACAGATTGCAGATGGAATGACAACAGCAGATTATAGTGGTATTATCAGTGTAGGAATAGCTGCAAATAAGGTATTAGATAGAACATATAATGGAAGTAATAATGGAAATACAGCATCAACAATAACTTCAGGTGTTAATATTCCTAATGGAAGCGGAAATGGAACGGTTGTGGATGTGGTAGACCCATTAATTACAGGAGTTAGCACAGTAGCTGACCCAACAAAAGGTACAGCAACATTAACATTTAGAGCAACAGATTCTTATTTTGCAAGTAGTTCAATATCAGCAGCAAATATACAGATATATGTAAATGGTACACAAAAAGCAGTAGGAGTTGCTTCAGGGGATGGAATTACAAAAACTCTATCTCAAACTTCAAAGACAGAGTCAAGATTACAAAATGGAACAACTTCAAATGTACAATATGGAATTGAATATACATTAAATATTACAGGTTACCCAGCAAATATTAATCAGTTGAGAGTGGTAATTCCAGCAGGATTGGTAGCTGACCAATCAGGCAACCACAATAAAGAGAAATCATTTAACTTGTTTAATACTTTAGCTACAGCAGAATCAAGTCCAAGTGCAACAACAGCATTTATGGGTAATACATATGGAATTCAAAGAGGAAAGATTGCACAAATAGTATTTGAAAGTTATATTGGAGGAACTTCAAGTACACGTTGGGATGTATCTGCACAAAAAGATCAATCTATTATGGCATGGTATAATGCAAATGAAAAACCAACTAGTGATACATATATTATCCATATAGGTAGTGAAACTTTAATTGGAGCAAATGTAAATTCAAGCAATTGGTTTAGTTATATTGGATATGATGCTAATTGCAAGGCAACAAGTGAAGAAAGTGATCCAATTATAAAGAACTTAAAGATAATAAGTGTTGCAAATGTAACAAATATGTCAAACATGTTTGCATATCTTGGATATAGTAATATGACTACATTTAGTTTAAGCAGTAATTTCTATACAACTAGTGCAACAAATATGAGCGGAATGTTCAAATATGCGGGATTTACAAAAATGACAACAATAAACTTAGGTTCAAACTTTAATACAAGTAAGGTAACCAATATGAATGCTATGTTTAATCATACAGGATATACTGCAATGACTGGTCTAAATTTAGGTTCAGCATTCTATACAAGCAAAGTAACAAATATGGGGTCTATGTTTGGAGAAACAGGATATACTGCAATGACAAGTTTAAATTTAGGCACAAATTTTGATACTAGTGCAGTAACTTCTATGAGTTGGATGTTTAGCAACTGTGGACATGACAAGATGACAAGTTTAACATTAGGTGCTAACTTTAATACAAGTTTAGTAACAACAATGCAAGGAATGTTTAATGGGACAGGAAATAAATTATTAACAAGCTTAGACTTAGGAGATTTATTCTACACAACAAATGTAGAAAATATGACAAATATGTTTAGTAACTGTGGTACAGGTGCAATGACATCACTTGACTTAGGACCAGCATTTACAAAGATTGCATCAACAAATACTGAATTTGCAACGAATTTAGGAAAATCAGGTTTTGTTGCCTATGTACCAGAAGCGATTTACCAAGATTCTACTCACTTTAGAATAGGTGGAGCAGGTTCAACAGCAATTGCATGTACAAGTGGAAGAACGATAAATCCAAAATATAGAACAGAATGGGTAGTAGAAACAACAGCATTTAATACAACTAATAAAACTTTAGCAATAACATTAAGAGGTAGAACAAATTCACAAGTAACAGCAAGTGAGTACAAGAGTGATGTAAGTGGAGGAATTACAGATAAAACTAAAGTAGAATTCTACATGAACATTGGTGGTACATTAACAAAAATGTCTAATGTATCAATAAGCTTAGGAACAGCAAGTCAAACAACACAAAATGTATCTAAAGGAACAAAAGAAGTATTACAAACAATAACAATTGGAAACTTAGAAGAAACTGCAAGACAATCTGGAAAATTATATAAGGAATACAGTGGAAATATTGTTGTTAAAGTACTTCAAGATTCTGGATTGAAAGATTCTTATGGTAATGGAAGTCAAAATATTGCTCAAAATGTTTCAACATCAGATGTAGACAAAAATACAACAGGAAAGCTATTTGCAGACTTTATAAAACCAGAATTCAATTATTTATCATCAGAAACAACAATAAATCATAATACAAAAACAGTTACAATATTGTTCAGTGTAAGAGATAAATATTTTAGTACTTCAGGATTAACAGCAGATACAACAGCATCTAAAATTTCAGTAACAGTTGCTGATGAAGATGTAAATAGTAAGATAACTAAGAAATTAGAAATTGTTGAAGAAGAAAAAGATGTAATAAATGGAAAGAACCAAAAAGTTGGAGAAAAATACAGATTAACAATAACAGGTTTAGACCATAATGATGGAACTCATTACAGTGGAATAATGCAATTAGGATTTGCAAAAGATCTAGTAGCAGACTTATCTGGAAATAAAAATGATGCACAAACAATAACAATAGGAGTAGATACACCAAATGGATCAGGCTCTGGAAGTATAGTCGATGTAGTAGACCCAGTATGGAATACACAAAACTTTACAATAGATAAGACAAACAAAAAGATAACTGTAGACTTAATAGGAACAGATAAGTATTATTTAAGCAATAGCTTAACAACAGACAAGATTAAAGTTTTTGTAGATGGAAAAGAAGCATCAAGCATAACAAAACAACTAAGTGCTAGTTCTTCAGTTACAAATGGTGTAAAATATACCTTAACTCTTTCTGGATGGGAAGAAGCAAGTGAACAAACAGGAAATATATATAAAGAGTGGAGTGGTATAACAAAGATTCAAATAGCAGCAGGAACATTAACAGATAAATATACTAATACAAGTAAACAACAAGAATTTACATTAGGACATGTGGACTTTATAAAACCAGTAATTAAAAAAGTATCTTCAACAAAGAATTCAACAAATGGTACAGAAACAATATTATTTAATGTAATTGATAAATATTTAGATACAACAAGTACATTATCAGCAAATGATATTACAGTTTATGTAGATAAAGTTGAGGCAACAGGATTAAGCAAGACATTAACAAAAACTTCAACACAATTTACAGCATCAATCAATGGAAGTACACAAGTTGTAGGACAACAATATCAATTAGTATTGTCAGGATTTAAACAAGCTCGTTCAAGTATTGATTCTGCAAAGAATTATACAGAGTGGAGTGGAACTGTTTCAATAGATGTTGCAGCTGGAAAGATAAAAGACAAAATAGTTAGTCCAAATACAACTGCAAATACAAACAACAAAACTACAATATATGGTGATTTCGTAGACTTTATAAAACCAGAAATTACTTATAAATATGCATCTTCAGATATCAATTATACAAATAAAACATTTACAATGGACTTCGAAATTACAGATAAATACTTTAACAGTATTACAGAATTGACAACTCAAAATATAACACAATATGTAACAATAAAAGTTGATGGGGTAGACATAACAAATAATACAGCAATTACAAAAGAAATTATTTCTACAACAAATGTAACAGCTGGAACAACTGCAAAACCAATCAATAAGACTGTTAATGGGACAGTTCAAACTGGATTGACAAATCAAGTAATAGGAAGACATTATAAATTGAGAATATCTGGATTGCAACAAGCAATAAAAACAGGAAATACATTAGATTATAGTGGTGTTATAACAGTTGCATTTAAAGAAGGAATTGCAACAGATACAACAACAAATAAAAATGCAGCAACAACAATAACTTCAGGAGTTAACTTACCAGGTGGTTCTGGCTCAGGAACAATAGTCGATGTTGTTGACCCAATGTGGGAACAAATCGGTAGAGCAAGCGTAGAAGCTGGTAAGGGAACAGCAAGTATGGTAATCAGAGGAACTGATAAATACTTGAATAAAGTAACTAGTGCATTAACATCTGGAAAAATAACAGTAACAGTAAATGGAACAACTCCAACAACAACAGTAACAGTAAATGTACAAGAAGATACTTCAATATCAGAGACATGGGCAAAACAATATAAAGTAACACTTACAGGATTTGATCCAAAGGCTTATCAGGTAGCATTTAAGATACCTGCAGGAGTGTTGGTTGATAGTTCTGGAAATACAAGTAAAGAAAAAGAATTTATCTTGTTTAGCAGTTTAAAGAAAACTGATACTGAAACAGCATCAACAAGTTTATTCTTAGGAATTACAGGAGTTCAAAGACAAAATGTTGAACAAGTAATATTTGAAGAATATATTGATGATTCAAAGACATTGTTTGATGTATCAGCAGCTCAAAATAGAACAATAATGGCTTGGTATGAAAAAACTTCAAGAAATACTTACATTGTTCATATAGGAAGTACAATAATAATAAATGGAAATGCAGATTCAACAAACTTATTTAATTATGTTGGATATAGTACAAATTGTGCGGTTACAAACGAAACATCTAATAAGATAATAAAGAATATTGAATTATTACATGTAGACAATGTAACAAATATGAAGAATATGTTCGCATATTTAGGCTATGGTAAAATGCAAACATTTAGCTTAGGAAGTGCATTTGATACAACAAATGCAACAGATATGAGCGGAATGTTCCAATATACTGGATTTACAGCAATGACAAGTATAAACTTAGGAGGAAACTTTAATACAGCAAGTGTAACAAAGATGAATTCTATGTTTGACCATACAGGATATACTGCAATGACAGGATTGAATTTAGGCGGTAAGTTTAATACAGCTAAAGTAACAGAAATGAGTTCAATGTTTGCAGACACAGGATATACAAAGATGACAACATTAAACTTAGGCGGAGAATTTAGTACAGTAAAAGTAACTAAAATGGATTGGATGTTCAAAAATTGTGGACATGAAGCATTAACCGCATTAAACTTAGGAACTAAATTTAATACAAGTATAGTACAAACAATGGAAGGAATGTTTAATGCAACAGGATATAAAGCTATGGTAAGTTTGGATTTGGGTGATAACTTCTATACATCAACAGTAACTAACATGGATAATATGTTTAATTCAACAGGTGCAGTGTCAATGATGGCATTGGATATGGGATCAAACTTTAAGAAGATAGCAGCTAAACATGCAAACTTTGCTACTAACTGCGGAAAGAAAGATGTTGTAATATATGCTCCAGAGGTAATATATTCAACACAAACTTCTTTCAAATTAGGGATATAGTTTATATAACTAATGCTGAGAGGGAGCGGAAAACTTTTAAAGAGTTTTCTGCTCTTTTTTATTGCTGTTTAACTAATTTTTATAAAATATACAATAATTGTAAAAAAACTCTTGCTAAATAGAGTAAGACGTGTTATATTAATAATGTACTTGAATTTAGTACAAAACAACTTAGTGTTTACACAAAATAAATTTTTGATTTTTTCAGTAATTTTATTCAATTCTAACTGAAGAAAAAATAAGGAAAATAAAGACGTAAAACAGTGGTAAAAAAGCTTGAAAAATAAATAGAAAAAAACTTAGAAAAAAGCACCAAAATTGGTGCTTTTTTTTTTGAAAAAAATGCCGAAAAACGTTGAAAAAAATAGCCTGTTATGATATAAATTATATAGATAAATAAAATAGGAGTTATGAGTCAAAAAACGGAGGATAAACATGTTAAAAAAGAGAAAAAATGTAAGAAAAATAATAGTATTATTAATGAGTATAATTTCAATAATAAGTCTTGGTATAAATTTAAATAAAGTAACAAAAGAAAAATATAATCCAGCATTAAATTTATATAATGCTAGTGAAACGATAAATATAGACAAAGGTGAAATAGATCCAATATATAGACCAAAGTGGGAAAAAGTATCAAGTTCTTTTAGTGCAGCCAATAAAACACTAACTGTTATAGTAAAAGGTTCTGCATATGAAAATAAAACAATAGATGCAAATACGCAAATAAAGTATGCAAGTGATGTAATAAGTACTTTAAGTGCATCAAATGTAAAAGTATTTATAGATGGAGTAGAGGTAACAAGTACAACAAATCCAACAGTAAAAATAACAGATACTAAAACATCAACAAATACAACATCAGGAAAAAAAGAAGTAACACATACAATTCAGTTATCAAACCTAGAAGAAGCAGTAAGACAAGCAGGAAAAAACTATAAAGAATGGAGTGGAAATATTGCATTAAAAATAACAGGAAGAGGTCAAGATGAAAGTACATATTCATCAAATGTATTAACAGATGCTGATGGAAATCACAGCATGATGGAAATCCAAGAAGATGGAGCATGGGTAAATATAGAATTAAAAGATACAAAAACAGACCATAATACAGATAATGTAATGTTTGCGGATTATATAAAACCAGAATTCACATATGTATATGCAGCAAAAGATATAGACCATACAAACAAAACATTAACAATAGATTTTTCTATAACAGATAAATATTTTGATAGCACAAAATTGATAACAGATACAAATGGAACATTAACAGCAAATCAATCAGTAGTTAATCAAATTACAGTTGCTATGAAAGATGATGCTACAACAGCAGTAAATACTAAAGTAACAAAGAAAATAACCAATATTCAATATATAACAGAAAAAAGAGATAATGAGAATGTAAGAATTGGAGCAAAATTTACTTTAGTAATTGGAAATTTACAACAAGAAACATCAAGTGGAAATTATAGAGATTACAGTGGCCCAATGAGTATAACATTTCCAAAAGAAATTGCATCAGATAAATCTGGAAATCAAAATGATGCAAAGACAATTACAATAGGTATAGGAGAACCAAGTAATTCTGGAAGTCAACAAATAGTCGATGTTGTAGACCCAGTATGGAGAGTTGAAAATTTACAAAAAACAGTAAATAGCACAACAGGAAAACTTACAGCAACAATGGACATATATGGAACAGATAAATATTTTAAGCAAAGTACATTAACAGCTGAACAAATTCAAGTATGGGTAGATGGAGTAAATATTACAGCATCAGGAAGTACAGCTAAAATTTCTAGAACATTGACAAAAGTAGAAGATTTAACAGAACAAAGAGATGGAAAAACAGTAACATATGGAATTCATTATAAATATACAATAACGGACTTGGAAGAAACTGATGCATTATTTAATGCAGAAAGAGCAAAATATGCAGCTAACACAAGTACTGGTAGAGTATATAGAGAATATTCAGGAGATATGAGTATTGTAATACCAGCTAATACAATGGTCGACAATTATACAAATACAAATAAAGCTTTAACTTATTCTTTAGGACATATAGATTCAATAAAACCAGAAATTATCAAGATATCTTCAACAAGAGATGCAACAAACAAAAAAGAAACGTTTGTATTTGATGTAGTAGATAAATATATTGCAAGTTCAGCATTAGGAACAACAGTAACAGAAGCAAATAATAACAAATCTAAAGTACATGTATTTGTTGATGGAGAGGCAGCAGATAGTGTAACAAAGAATTATACAAGAGTAACTCCGTTATCAGCTAAGATTAATGGAACAAGCAAAGTTGTAGGATATAGATATACATTAGAATTAACAGGATTTGAAAAAGCAAGAACAGCAATTAACTTTAATAGAGAATATTCTGATTGGAGTGGTAATGTAACATTAGAGATTGATGCAGGGGTTGCAAAAGATACTGCAAATAATTTTAGTGTAAAAACAGTATTTACAGGAGATTTTGTAGATTTTATAAAACCAAATGCAACATATCAATATGCAACAGCTGATATAGATCATACAGATAAAACATTTACAATGGTGTTTGATGTAACAGATAAATTCTACAGTTCAGGAACATTAGCAATAGGAGATTTAACAATTAAGATAGATGGAAAAGATGTAGATTGGAACAAAGTAAGCAAAAGCTTAACTGTTGCAGATAGACAAAATACTGTAAAAATCACAGAAAACGGAGTAGTAAAAAGTGTAACAAAAACAATTGGTAAACGTTATACATTGAAATTATCTAATTTGGAGCAAATCCAAACAAGAGATACATCTGGAAATTACATTTCTTACAGTGGTGTAGTTACAGTAGCAATACCAGGAAGTAAGTTTAGTGATACAGGTGTTGATGGACAAAATACATCTCCAAATAGAAATGATGGAACTACAATAACTTCTGGTATAAATATTCCAGGTGGAAGCGGAACAGGACAAGTAGTCGATGTAGTAGATCCATTAGTAGAAAGATTAAATTCATCAGCTAATGCAGTAAATAAAACTGCTACAGTAAAATTCAACATAACAGATAAATATTATGATGCAACAAAGGCTGCATTAACACAAAATGATATGAAAGTTCTAGTAAATGGAACAGAAGTTACAGGAAAAATAACAGGATTTTCTACTAAGGCATTAACAGAATCAAAAACAACAAATGGTACAACTTCACAAGTACAATACGGAGTTGAGTATACAGTAACAATATCAAACTTTGATACTTCTGCAAATCAAGTATTACTTAGAATACCACAAGGTAAAGTAATAGACCAATATGGAAACAGTAATAAGCAAACAGATTTGATTTTATACAATGTATTAAAATCAGCAGCATCAGAAGCAGATACAACAAGCGTATTTTTAGGAGGAAAAATCCAAAGACAGAACATTGAAAATATAACATTTGAAAAAATAATATCAAGTGCAGTGTATAATCATACAACTAAGGAAATCACAGATACAACAAGAGCATGGGATGTATCAGCACAAGGTGACCAATCTATAGTTGCTTGGTATGTGGACAGTGAAAAAAATGCAAATGGAATGTATAAAATTCATATAGCAAATAATAATGTTACAACAATAGCAGCAGATTCAAAAACAACAGATGTAAGTAATAGCATAATATATGCAAACCAAAACTCCACACAATTATTCTCATATATAGGTTATGCAACAGGATGTACAGCAACAACAACAATTACTAATTTGAGTTTATTAAATACAACTAGTGTAACAAATATGTATAGAATGTTTAGAGGAACTGGATATACCGCAATGACAAAACTAGATTTAGGAGCTTTTGATACAAGCAATGTAACAAATATGTCAGCAATGTTTGAGACAACTGGATATACCGCAATGCAAACATTAAATTTAGGAACAAGCTTTAAGACAAATAAGGTTACAAATATGGCATATATGTTCAATGCTTGTGGTGAAACTGCATTGAAAAGCTTAGATTTAGGCACAAACTTTAATTCAAGTGAAGTAACAAATATGTATAGGATGTTTAGAAGATGTGGATATTCTGCAATGACAAGTATTAATTTAAGAAATATGAATACAAGTAAAGTAACAAACATGAGTGGAATGTTTTATGAAACAGGTAGAACTAAATTAACGACCTTAGACCTTGGAACAAATTTTAATACAAGTAAAGTAACAAACATGAGTGGAATGTTTAATTGGATGGGGGCATTAACTACTTTAAATTTAAGAGATAAATTTGATACAAGTAATGTAACAGATATGAAGAGTATGTTCTGGGGAACAGGATATAGCAATATGACAAGTTTCAGCTTAGGTGATAAATTTAATACAGGTAAAGTAACAGATATGAGTGGAATGTTTTATGATTTTGCACATAATATTTCAAAACTAGATTTAGGAGATAATTTCTATACAACAAGTGCAACAAATATGACTAATATGTTCTATCAAGCAGGACAAACTGCAATGACAGTGTTAGATTTAGGACCAGCATTTACAAGAATTGCAGATACTCGTACAAATATGTTCTATAACACAGGAAAATCTGGAAATGTAGTTTATGCATCAGAACAAATTTACTTAGATAAAAATAACTTCAAACTAAACACAAGTGTAACAACATCAGCAATAAATTATACAAGAGGAACAATAAATCCAAGATATAGAACAGAATGGATAAAACAATCATCACAAATAACAATAGATAGTGCAAATCCAAAAAATAGTAAAATAACAATAACACTAAGAGGTAGAACAAATGCCGAAGCAGGAAAAGAGTTTACAAGTAATGTAACAAGCTCGTTAACACAAAGTCAAATAAATGACCAAATAAAAGTATTTATAGATGGCAAAGAGGCAACAACAATAACCAAAACAATAGGAAATGCAACAGCAGATACTAATGCTACAACAGGAGCAAGTGATGTAGTTCAAGTATTAACAATAACAAATTTCCAAGAAGCTGCAAGACAAAGTGGAAAAAGCTACAAAGAGTGGAGTGGTAATATTTCATTAAAGATAGCTAAAAAGACATTAACAGATACTAAATATTCAAACCAAAACTTAAGTGCAATAGACACAACAGGAACAATGACAGACATAGTTTTAGCTGGAACAGGAACTGAAAAACAAAATGATACAACAAGTACTTCTACAATGTTTACTGACTTTGTAAAGCCAGAGTTTAATTATTTATCATCAGAAACTACAATAAATCATGATACAAAAACAGTTACAATATTGTTCAGTGTAAGAGATAAATATTTTAGCAATTCAGGATTAACAGCAGATACAACAGCATCTAAAATTTCAGTAACAGTTGCTGATGAAGAGATAAATAGTAAGATAACTAAGAAACTAGAAGTTGTTGAAGAAGAAAAAGATACAGTAAATGGAAAGAACAAAAAAGTTGGAGAAAAATATAGATTAACAATAACAGGACTAGACCATAAAGATGGAACTCATTACAGTGGAATAATGCAATTAGGATTTGCAAAAGACTTAGTAGCAGACTTTTCTGGAAACAAAAATGATTCACAAACAATAACAATAGGAGTAGACACACCAAATGGAACAGGCTCTGGAACAATAGTTGATGTTGTAAGTCCGGTATGGTCAATAGCTAGCACAAATGCTATAACTGGAGTTATAAAATTAAGAGTAACAGATAAATATTTGGTAAAAGCAGATAGTATATTTGCATTAACTAAAGATAGTATTAAAGTAATAGTAAATGGTGTTGAATCAACAACAATTGAAAAATCGTTATCAGGACCAACAGAGATTACAGCTAATCAAGTATATGAATATACTTTAACATTATCAAATATAGAACCAAGTGATGGAGGTTATACAGAATTTACACCAATTGACCCAATAGTAGGAGGAACAGCAAAATATAGAAATGAAAATGGTGGAGATGTTAAATTAAGAATTGTTGCTGGAACAGTAACAGATAAATATGGAAACAAAACATTACAACAAGATTTAGTAGTTGGAAGTTTGGATAATACAAAACCAGAAGTATATTATGTTCAAACAACTAGAGATAATACAAATCATAAAGCAACTATAGTATTTAATGTAACAGATAAAAACTATTATTCATCTAAGATTATAGGAACAGATGAAATGTCAATTTGGATGGATGGAACACAAATTGATTCAAATATAACAAAAACAATTACTAAAAAAGTAGAGATAAAAACTACAATTGACAATAAAACAAAAGTAGTTGGACATCAATATACATTAGAAATAAATAAACTTAGAGAAACAGACCAAACATTTATAAATTCAGCTAGAAGTTATAGAGAATATAGTGGTACTTTACAAGTAAAAATTAATCCAACAGCAGCAAGAGATATTAAAGGTAACACAATAAATCAAAATACAGCAACATTATCATCATTTGTTGATACATTAAAACCAGAAGTGGTATATAAATATTCATCATCAGATATAAATAAAGAAAATAAAACATTTTCAATGACTTTTGATATTGTAGACAAATATTATAATTCAGCAAGCTCAAGTGCAATATCTATAAGTGATTTAGCAATTAGAATTGATGGAAAAGAACCAGATTGGTCAAAAGTAACAAGAACACTAACTCCAACAGGAGGAGACGATATAACAGCAACAAATATAAGCTATACAGATAATGGAACTATAAAGACAGGAAATAAAGTAGTTGGAAAACGTTATACGTTAACATTATCTAATCTAGAGCAACTTCAAACTAAAGATATTTCTGGAAATTATATAGAATATAGTGGTGTGGTTTCAGTAGTAATTCCACAAAACAAAGTTGCTGATATAGGAACAACAGGAGATAAAACAAATTTAAATAAAAATATTACAACAACAATTACATCTGGTATTAGTCTTCCAGGAGGTTCTGGAAATGATCAGGTAGTCGATGTTGTAGATCCATTAGTTGAGAAAATAACTTCTTCAGCTAGTGCAGTTAATAAAACAGCATCAGTTAACTTTAAGATAACTGATAAGTATTTTGCAAAAAGTACATTGACACAAAATAATATAAAAGTTTTAGTTAACGGAACAGAAGTTACAGGAAAAATAACAGGATTTACAAGTAAAGAATTAAAAGAAGATAGAACTTCAGGTTCAACAACAACTCAATTTCAATATGGTGTTGAATATACAGTAAATGTTGGTGGATTTGATTCAAATGTTAACCAAGTTATAGTTAGAATTCCTCAAGGAGTTGTAACAGATACATCTGCAAATGGTAATAAACAAACAGATTTAGTATTGTATAATGTATTAAAGAAAACAGATACAGAGTCAGCTATTACAAGTGTATTTTTAGGTGGTAAAATACAAAGACAAAATATTTATAATATAACATTTGAAAAAGTTATTCCAAATTCAGTATACAATCATGCTACTAAAAAGATTTCAGATACAACAAGAGCATGGGATGTATCAGCACAGGGAGACCAATCTATAGTTGCTTGGTATGTTGATAGTGAAATAAAGAATAGCACTTATAAAATTCATATAGCAACTAATAGCCAAGTTCCAGGACAAACAACTGTAGGAAATAATGAGATATTTGCAAATGTTAATTCATCAAGATTATTCCAAAACATAGGATATTCAACAAATTGTACAGCAACAGAGGTAATTACAAATCTTAATTTATTAGATACAGCTAGTGTAACAGACATGAGATGGATGTTCCAGTATACAGGTTATAATGCAATGAAAAAATTAGACTTAAGTAGCCTAGATACAAGAAATGTAACTCTTATGAGTGCAATGTTTTATGGAACAGGATATAAGGCAATGGACACCTTAACTTTTGGAACGAACTTTAATACAAGCAAAGTTACAACAATGGAATATATGTTCTATGAAACAGGTTATACAGCAATGCAAACTCTAAATTTAGGAAGTAACTTTAATACAAGTAAAGTAACAAATATGCAATATATGTTTAGAGATTGTGGACATGATGCATTAACTGCTTTAGACTTAGGAAGTAACTTTGATACAAGCAAAGTAACAAATATGGATAGTATGTTCTATAGAGTTGGTTTTGCAAAACTAGAAACATTAAACTTAGGCAACAATTTTAATACAATTAAAGTAACAAGTATGGGTGGAATGTTTGCTGGAGTAGGACAAACCTCTCCATTAAAAACATTAGACTTAGGAAAGAATTTTGATACAAGAAATGTAACAAACATGAGTTATATGTTCCATTGCACAGGAACTTCGGGAATGACAAGTTTAGACTTAGGAGATAAATTCTATACAACAAGTGCAACAAATATGCAGAACATGTTCTATCAATTAGGAACAAATGCGATGACCTTATTAGATTTAGGACCAGCATTTACAAGAATTGCTGATTCTTATACAGATATGTTTACAAATGCAGGAAAATCTGGAGAAATGAAAATTTATGCATCAGAGCAAATTTATTTGGATAAAAATAATTTCAAACTAAATACAAGTGCAACAGAATCAGCAATAAGTTACACAAGAGGAACAATAAATCCAAAATACAGAACAGAATGGGTAAAAGAAAGCTCATCAATAAGTACAGCTAATAAAAATATAACAATTACATTAAGAGGTAGAACAAATTCAGAAGCAGGGGTAGACTTTACAAGTAATGTAACAAGTTTATTAACACAAAATCAAATTAATGATCAAATAAAAGTATTTGTAGATGGAAAAGAAGCAACAAGTATAACCAAAACAATTGCTACAGCTACAACAGATAAAAATGCTGTAACAGGAGCAAATGATGTAATACAAGTATTAACATTATCAAATTTTGAAGAAACAGCTAGACAAAGTGGAAAGAGTTACAAAGAATGGAGTGGTAACATTTCATTAAAGATAGCTAAAAAGACTTTGACAGATGAGACATATTCAAACCAAAACTTAAGTGCAATAGACACAACAGGAACAATGACAGATATAGTTTTAGCAGGAACTGGAACAGAAAATAAAAATAATACAACAAGTACATCAACAATGTTCACAGACTATATAAAACCAGAGTTCACATATAGTTTCTCAACAGGAAATATAAATTATATAGATAAAACATTAACAGTAGACTTTACTGTAACAGATAAATATTTCGAAAGTACAATATTAAAAACAGATACAACAGCTCAAAATATTACATTAAAACTAAAAGATGATGAAACAGCACCAGTAAACAGTAATGTAACAAAAGAATTGAAATATGTTTCAGACGTAATGGATACAGTAAATGGAAAATCTGTAAAAGTTGGAGAAAAATATAAATTAGTAGTAAAAGGATTAGAGCAAAAGACATTAAATGGAGATTACAAAAACTACAGTGGTCCAATGAGTATATCATTCCCAGCAGGAACAATAAAAGATACATCAGGAAACTTAAGTGATGCAAAGACAATCACAATAGGTGTAAATGAACCAGATAATACTGGAACAGATAAAATTGTCGATGTTGTAGATCCAATGTGGAGAACAGATAATATAAACATAGACTATACAAATAAACAAGTAACAGTAGATTTAATAGGAACCGATAAATATTATGCAAGCAATAGCCTAACAACAGATAAAATTAAAGTTTTAGTTGACGGAGAAGAAGCAACAAGCATAAAGAAAACATTAAGTACTGCTAGTACAATTCAATATGGAGTTAAATACACATTAACACTTTCAAATTGGGAAGAAAGTACAAAACAATCTGGAAAACAATTCTTTGAATGGAGTGGTACAACAAAGATTGAAATTGCAGCAGATACATTAAAAGATGAATCAAATAACACAAGTAATAAACAACAATTTACATTAGGGCATGTAGACTTTATAAAACCAAAAATTGAAAGAGTATCATCAACAAAGAATGCAAGCAACAAGACAGAAACAATAGTGTTTAATGTAATTGATAAATACTTAGATGTAACAGATTTAGTTACAGAAAGTGATATTTCAGTATATGTAGATAATGAATTAGCTTCACAAATAAGCAAGAAATTAACAAAAGTATCTGATATATCAGGAACTGTAAATGGAGTATCTAAAGTAGTTGGACATCAATATCAATTAGTATTAAGTAACTTTGAGCAAAAGAGAACAGCAATTAACTACAACAGAGAATATTCTGATTGGAGTGGCAATGTAAAAATCAAGATTGCTAAAGATGCTGTAAAAGATACAAATACACCAACACCTAATAAAAATGATGAAACAGAAATTGCAGGAGAATTTATTGATTTTATAAAACCAAATGCAACATATCAATATTCATCATCAAATATAGATTATAATGGAAAAACATTTACAATGGTATTTGATATAACAGATAAACACTATAGTTCAGCTACATTAGCATTAAGTGATTTAACTATTAGAATAGATGGCGAAGAACCAAATTGGGATGATACAGGAGTTCATGGAGTAATTAAACAACTTACTATTATAGATAGGACTAATACTGTAAATGGCCAAACACAAACAATTGGTAAACGTTATACCTTAAAACTTTCTCATTTAGAGCAATTAGAAAAATTGGCAGGAAAAGAAACAATGGATTACAGTGGTGTAATTACAGTTGCAATTCCTAAAGATAAGGTAGCAGATACTTCTGAAAATAAAAATGATGCTTTAACTATTACTTCTGGTATAGAAGTTAAAGGTGAAACAGGAAAAGGAGAGATAGGACTTCCTGCTAATAATACAGTAATGGCTATAGGAACTAACCCTGGAGGAAGCAGTGCTAGTAGTAGTTTTGCAAATATGAATGTTTATGCATTAGAAATTTCTAATGAAACAGGAATAATAGGAAAATATGATGCTACAAATAATACTGGAAATGGACATAGTAACTCTACAACAACATGGAAAGACCTAAATGGAAGCAATAATGGTACAATTAATGGAGCAATTTGGGGAAATAATTATTTAAAATTTGACGGAGTAAATGATTGGGTAAACCTAGGCCAAATGAGCTTTACTAATTATGCAAGTTTAGATATAACAATGTCAATAGATAAAGTTCAAAGTGGTGAGGTTGATCTTGTTTCAAACTTTGAAGATGGCGGTATAGGAATATACTTAATGAATGGCGTACCAAGATTTTCTATATATAGTAAAAATTTGAATAAATATATAGAAATTAGTGCAGACACAGCCTTAACAGTTGGTGAAAAAACAAATATTAAAGGTATATATGATGGAAATAACTTATACTTATATATAAATGGAAATCCAGTAACAGGAACTGTAGTAGACGTTGTAGACCCAATATGGGAAAGAGTAAGTTCATCAGCAAGTGCCGCAAATCAAACAGCTACAATTACAGTAAGAGGAACAGATAAATATTTTGCAAGCAGTGCTTTAACAGCAGATAAGATAAAAATTCTTATAAATGGAAAAGAAGTTTCAACAAATGTTTCAGTAAATGTTGGAACGGCAACACCAGTATATTCAGCAGATGGAACAACAAGAATAGGAGACCAATATACAATAACACTTAGTGGTTCTGGATTACCTAAAGATACTAACCAAATTAAAGTTCAAATCCAAGAATGTGCATTAACAGATACTTCTGGAAATAAGAATAAAGCAACAGATTTGATAGTATTTAATGCATTAGCAAAGACAGATACAGAAACAAGTGCAACAAGTGGATTCTTAGGAAGTGCAAGTAGTGCTAATACAAAAGTAAAAACAATCCAAAGACAGAACATTGACAATGTAACATTTGTAGATAATATACCTTCAACAGTATATGATAAATCAGCACAAGCATATGTTGATGATAAAGCATGGGATGTTTCAGCAATGCAAGATAAGTCAATTTTAGCTTGGTATACAACAAATGCTAATGGAAGTTTAAAAGTTTACATTGGTAGTGATAATGAAATATTTGGAAATTATAATTCTAGCTATTTATTTAAATATATTGGATATTCAGACAAGTGTACTTCAGCAGAGACGATTACTAATATTAATTTATTAAATGTAAGCAGTGTAACAAATATGAGAGGAATGTTCTGGATGACTGGATGGAGAAGCATGAAAAAATTAGAGCTAGGAGCTAATTTTGATACAAGTAATGTAACAAGTATGTTATGTATGTTTGGAGAAACAGGAAAACAAGCTATGACAACTTTAGACTTAGGAAGCAAGTTCTATACAAGTAAAGTTACTGATATGAGCTATATGTTTAGTCAAGCAGGATGGGTTGCAATGACAAGCTTGAATTTAGGTGGAAACTTCAATACAGTTAGTGTAACTAATATGAATAATATGTTTAGTAATACTGGACATGAGGTATTGACAACTTTAAATTTGGGCGGAAACTTTAATACAAGTAATGTAACAGACATGGCACATATGTTTGAAGCTACAGGATATAAGGCAATGACAGGCTTAGATTTAGGTGAAAAATTTAATACAAGTAGTGTAACAAATATGAATAGTATGTTTGAAGAAACAGGATATACAGCAATGACAAGCTTAGATTTAGGTGGCAATTTTAATACAGTTAAGGTAACAAATATGAATGCAATGTTCTATAGAACTGGTCGCACAGCAATGACAACATTAAATTTAGGAAGCAATTTTGATACAACAAATGTAACAGATATGAGATCAATGTTTAATGAAACTGGATTCACAGCAATGACAAAATTGGACTTAGGTGATAAGTTTAATACAAGTAAAGTAACTAATATGTACAGAATGTTCTTTAATACAGGGGCAACTCAAATGACATTATTAGATTTAGGACCAGCATTTACAAAGATAGCAGATGGAAACATTACTATAGATTCAAATACACTTAAAGCATATTCAGAGATGTTCACATATACTGGAAAAAATAATGCAATAACAATTTATGCATCAGAACAAATTTACTTAGACAAAAACAACTTCAAGTTAAACACAGATGCAACAAGTTCTGCAATAAACTACACAAGAGGAACAATAAATCCAAGATATAGAACAGAATGGATAAATGAAAACTCAAAAATAACAATAGATACAGCAAATCCAAAGAACAGTAAAATAACAATAACATTAAGAGGTAGAACAAATGCAGAAGCAGGAGTAGACTTCACAAGTAATGTAACAAGTTCATTAACACAAGCAAAACTAAATGATCAAATTCAAATATTTATAGATGGTGAGCAAGTTGATGGACTAACTAAAACAATAGGAGATGCAACAGTAGTAAAAAATGCAGTAACAGGAGCAAATGATGTAACACAAGTATTAACATTATCAAACTTTGAAGAATCAGCAAGACAAAGTGGAAAGAACTTCAAAGAATGGAGTGGTAATATAATATTAAAGATAGACAAAAAGACATTAAAAGATGACAAATATGGAAACCAAAACTTAAAGGCAATAGACACAACAGGAACAATGCAAGACATTGTAATACAAGGAACTGGAACAGAAACAAGCAATAATACAACAAGTACAACAACAATGTTTACAGATTACATTAAGCCAGAATTTACATATGAATATGCAAATACTCAAATAGACTATGACAAAAAGACTGTAACAGTGGTATTTGATGTAACTGATAAATATTTTAAACAATCAACAGTATCTTTAGACAATACAACAATAAAAGTTGATGGAAAAGATGTAGATTGGACAAAAGTAAATAAAACATTAGCAAAAAAGAAAACAAATGCAGACCAAAAAGTTGGAGAAATCGTTTATAAAACAGATGGAACAATCTGGTACCCAGTAAATGGTAAATTACAACAAATTGGTGAGAGATATGAACTTATAGTAAGTGGTTTAGAAACAAAGAATGGTGAAGGTTACAGTGGTACAATGACATTAGCATTTCCAAGTGGAATTGTAACAGACCAATCAAATAATTCAAACTCTGCAAAAACTATAACACTTGGTATAGATGACCCAGAAAATCATGGAGACCACAAAGACCCAATAGTAGTCGATGTTGTAAATCCATTATGGAGTTATGGAACAAGTAGTATAAACAGAGTAAGAAATGGAGCAACAGCAGATACAGTAGACCTAACAATTATCGGAAGTGATAAGTATTATAAAGCAAATACATTAACAGAAGATAAGATAAAGGTATATGTAGATGATAAATTACAAGTTTCAATAACTAAAAAGTTAACTCAAATAACAGATACAGCAACATTAAAGAAATTAGCTACAAAACAAGGATTAGCAGATATAAATAACTTGAAATTTACAGGATATAAGTTAACTCTAGGAAATTTCGGAACAATAAACGGAGTTACAAAGATTGTAATAGATGCTGGAACAATCCAAGACGAAAGTGGAAATAAGAATATAGAAACAACGATAAATGTTGGAAATATAGAATGGATTGAAAATGGAGATAGCAGTACAAATCAAAAATATCCAGCATTCAGAAATAGTATTGTAGACTTCATAAAACCAGTAATCAAATACAAATATTCAGCTGTAGAAGGAGCAAGAAATCCTGATATAGATTATGAAGCGAGAACATTAACAGTTAAATTTACGGTAACAGATAAATATTTACGCGAAAGTACAATAATA
Source organism: uncultured Clostridium sp. (assembly GCA_900555615.1). GTDB lineage: Bacteria > Bacillota > Clostridia > TANB77 > CAG-508 > CAG-269. Next base: position 93,747 of record USMB01000002.1, read on the forward strand.
AAAGCAGATGGAACATTAAATACAGATGCAGTAAAGATTAAAGTTGCTGGAACAGATTTAACAACTCAATTACATACAGTAATTACTTCAGCAGATATTACAGATGGAAAAGAATATACATTAGTAATATCAAACTTTGAATTAGTATATAACACTGGAAAAGGATATGAAGACTATAGTGGTGAGGTACAATTAGTATTTGAAGCAAATAAGATTGATGATACATCAGGAAACAAAAATGATGCAACAACAATTACAATTGACACAGATGATGGAGATGATCCAGACCATTCAATAATAGTCGATGTAATTGACCCATTAATAGAAAAAACAAAAGATAGCTTAAGTGTTAGAAATGCTCAAAATAATATTGTAAGAGACTTAAATACAGAAACAGGTGTAGTATCAGTAGAAATAAGAGCAACAGATAAATACTTAAAATCTGGAACACTTGAAAACGTTGCAGAACAAATTAAAGTAATGATGATAAAACCAGGAACAACAGAAAAGGTTGAAGTTCCAACAATCAAGAAAACTGTAACAAAATTAAGACAACAAGCAACATTGATTGATTATAAAATTACATTAAGCAACTTTGAAAGAAACGAAGGAATAACAAGTATTGTAATTCCAAAAGGAGTAATCAAAGATACATCAGAAAATGGAAATAAAGAAACAGAATTATTAGTAGGAAATGCAACATGGGTTGAAGTTGGAGATTCAAAAGGAGAATATACAGCATTTAGAGATAGTATTATAGATGTAACTAGACCAACATGGAACTATGCAACAAGTAGTATTACAAGAGATAGAGATGGCGAAACAGGAACAGTAACAATAAAAATACTAGGAAAAGATACATATTACTTAAAAGATACATTAACAACAAATGACATTAGCGTATATGTAGCAAATAGCGAAAATCCAGAAGAACCAATAACAACAATAACTAAGACATTAACAAAAATTACAGACACAGCTCAACTTGAAGGAGCAGATACAGGATATACATTAACATTAGGAAACTTTGGAAAATATGATGGAAAAGTAAAAATTAAAATTGATGCAGATACAATCAAAGATACATCAGGAAATGGAAACAAAGAAACAGAAATTTCAGTAGGAAATAGCAAATGGGTAGAAACTGATGTTGGTGATAGTTCTACAAATCCTAAATATACAGCATTTAGAAACAGTATTGTAGACTTTATAAAACCAATAATCATATATCAATATGAAGATGGAGTAAACCCAGTAATAGACCGTGATAACAAGAAAGTATCAATATCATTTAATGTAACAGATACAAATTTCTTAGAAAGTAATATCACAGCATCAGATATTAGAGTTCTTGTAGATGATATGGAAGTTACAGATTCTATAACAAAAAAACTAGAAAAATCAGATATAAAAGATACTACAGATACAAATAAGAAGAATGGAGTTAAATATACATTAACATTATCAAACTTCGAATTAGACCAAAACTTAGAAGATGAAATCTTCAGAAGACATAGTGGAAAAATCGAATTAATAATTGCTAAAGATAAAGTAAGAGATACATCTGGAAACGGAAATATCGAAACAAGCATAATAGTTGATAATGAAAATGGTGATGATGAAAATAACTTTATAAATGTAGACTTTGTAAAACCAAAGATATTCTATGACAGTAAATTCATTAGTTGGGATAATAGGTATGCAGAGGTAACAATAAAGGGAACAGATAGATTCTATGACTTTAATACAAAATTGGAACCAGAAGATATTAAATTATATCAACAAAATGATAATGGAGATTACATAGAGGTTACTAATTTACCTGTAACTATAAAATCTGTAAAAAATAAATATGGATATGACTTTGTTATCAGATTAGGAGAATTTGAAGAAGAATACAAGATGAAGATTGTAATAGCAGCTGGCAAAATTTCAGATTCATCTGGAAATGTAAACGAAGAAACAGAAATTATAGTTGGATTAGATAATAAGAAACCAATATGGAAATATATCAGTACAGATACTTCAAAATTTGAGACAGATGGTAAAATAAGCTTTACAGTTAAAGGTCAAGATAAATTCTTGAATTTAACAAAGAGCGGATTACAAGATTCTAATATGAAAATTTATAAAGATGGAGTAGAATTAACAGACAGTGTTGGAATTACAGTAAATTACTTAGGACAAGATACGACTGAAAAATCAAAATCTTATAAAATTGATATAACAGGATTAAAAGAAATTGGCTCTTATTCATTAGTATTTGAAGAAAAAACATTAATTGATGAGTTTGATAATGAAAGTAATGCAACAACAATAAGCTTCTCTAAATCAGCAATTTCATCAAATACAAATAATTACACAGCAGTAACATACCATGCAAGCCATGACTTTGAATTAATGCATCAAGCATATGTACATGAATTGATGAGTGTAAATAAAACTGGAAAGAACTCAGAAAGCAAGACATATAGAGCAAGTTCAGTTGGAGAAATTTATAAAAATGTTGGAAACACAACATTTGCAGAACCATTTACATATACAAATGGAACACAATCAGCTTATAGCTTTAAAGGATGGGGTGTAGCAAATGAAAATGGACATTTAGTAGATGACCAAGGAACAATTTTAACAGATGAATCAAAAGCAACAATATATGGATTATATGATGAAATTCCAGAGACAGTTACAAATTTGAAAGCAATATGGCAAAAAGCGACAGTAATCTTTGTGTCAAAGAATGGAAATAACGCAAACAACGGATTTTCACCAGAGACACCAGTTAAAGATATAAAGACAGCATATAGCAAATTAAGTGCTTCTGGAACAATGAAAACAAATGTAATTGTTATTATGGATGCAATTGAATGGAATAGCAGTGATGTTTTAACAGGAAATGCAACAATAACAAGTTTATATGCAGGAGTTGATTATACAAACAAAGGTGCAGAGTTAAAGATTAGTTCTAATATGCAAATAAATGGTAATGTAATGTATGATGATATTAAGTTATATTCAAATTCTACAACAGTAAGTGATGGTAGTGATTATTTAGCAAATGGTTCATATAACAACATGTTAATTACAAACTATGGAAATGTAGTTTTAGGAAGAGGAATAATAACACCAAATGGAAAATATACATTTGGAGCAGTAATTGGAGGAGAATATAGGCAAGAGACAAAGACAGGTTCAATTGGAATTCATACAGTAATAGTAGAAGCTGGTAAATACAATGATATAGTAATTGGAAGTGCTTTGGGCTCAGGCGGACAATCAATAAAACCTAAATATGTTTCTCATCAAATAACTATAGGAACTATGAAAGAAGCGGCAATATCAAGAAATAGTCGTGTAACAATAACAGGTTACTTGAGCATGGGAGAACTAGAAGATAGATGTTATCCATATAAGACTTCTGGAAATCAAGAAACAAGTTCTTCATATAGTAGAACATATTCAATAACAAGATTATATAGTGCAACCTTTACAGGAGAAAATAAATTTGCAAAAGCATCAGAAGATGCAAGTATATATCTAAGATCTGCTAATGGTTTCAATGATGGTAAGACAGATTTTGAAATGTATGGTGGAAATGTTACAGGAAATGTTTATGCTGGTGCAAGAATGGCTACAGATAGCCCAGAAACAACATTAAATGCTATGAAGTTCTATGGTGGAACTATTACAGGAAATATATTTGGACAAGGTGGAAAGGATTCTTCTTATGGTGGTACAGAGATAACACTAGAAGGTATATTCACAATGACTGGAGATATTTTTGGTGGTTCAAATTCAACAACAGTTGGAAGTGGAAAAGTAAATGGAAGTTCAACAATTTTATTAAATAGCACATCATCTGTTGTAACAGGAAATGTCTATGGCGGAAGCAATGGAATAATTAACAATGGTTCAATTAATTTGAATAATGGATTAATAACAGGAAGTTCAAGTATAAAATTAAATGCTGGAAAAGTTACAGGAGATATTTATGGTGGAGGTAATAATTGCGGTATAGTTAATACAGCAGATATTACAATCAATAATGGAACTGTATTAGGAACAATCTATGGTGGTGCATATCAAAATCAAGTTCAAGGTAGATCAGCTATTAAGGTTTACGGAGGAACAGTAAATGATATCTATGGTGGAAATATCTTAACAGGAGTTTCACAACAAATGGGAGATACAACAAACCAAGAAATCAAGATTACAATTGGTGATGAAAATGCAACAACAACTCCAACAGTAAAAGGAGATATCTATGGTGGAGGAAAATTTGATAAGATAGAAAATTCAGTAATCCAATTGATAAAATGTTCTACAAAGCCAACAGTTTATGGAGGTTCATATAGCTCAGGTGTAACTAATAAATCAAGTATTTATTTGATGGGTATGACAGTAAGCACAATTTATGGAGGTTCAAATGTTGGAGGAAATGTAACAAGTGCAAATATTTACTTACAATCAGGAACTGTAACAGACGTTTATGGCGGAGGCTATGGCGGAAAAGGTACAGAAGCTGGTATTACATTAGAAGGAACTGCAACAGTAACAAGCATTTATGGAGGTTCAAACACTAAAGGTGATGTTGAAACTACAAAAGTAATTCTAAAATCAGGAACAATAACAAATGTATTTGGTGGAGGAAATTCAGCACCAGTTAGAAATGCAAATGTAACTTTAAATGGTGCAAAATTGGTAATCGACTCAATACATGGTGGTTCTAAGAAAACAGGATTATGTAATGCAACAAATGTAAACTTGGAAGCTGGAACAGTAACAAATGTATATGGTGGAGGACTTGATATAGGTTCAACAAATGCAACAGTAAACCAAAAAGGTGCAAAAGTAACAAATATCTATGGTGGAAATCATGGTGGAACTGGTGATGGAGGACAAACAACAAATGCAATAGTAAACATTGTAGATTCATCAGTTAAGAATGTATATGGTGGAAACTATGGAAGAGGAACAACACAAAATGCAACAATTAATATTTCAGGTATTTCGGTAATAACTGGAGAATTATATGGTGGTGGATTTAGATCTGCTATCGGTACAGCAGAAGAAACAGGTTCAACAACAATCAATATTACAGGTGGTTCTATAAATAAAGATATTAATGGAGGTTCAAAAGAATCTAAGGTTTATGGAACAACAAATGTAAATATTGGTAGAGATGCAGTTGCTGATAAGGACTTAACCGCAGCAAGTATTAACATTAGAGGAAATATTTATGCAGGAGGAGATTCTTATAAAGCATCAAATAGACAATCACAAAAAGATTATGATTTTGATACAATAAGTGTTTATGGAGATACACATGTAACTCTTGACAACAGTACACAATCAACAATCTCATTTAGTGGAAGCATATTTGGAGCTGGAAATGCAGCATCTTACTCAAATGAAGTAGATGGTTCAACAATTACAGTAAAAGATTTCGGTTCATTAACAGAATCTTACAGAATGACATCAATAGAAAGAACTGGAAAAGTATATATTGACCACTCATATTTAGAGTTAGTTGGAGAACAAGATGTAAATAACTATTATAAAACAACAAGATACACTTTAAATAGAATTTCAAATGGATTAACACTACAAAATGGAACTACACTTTATACTCAAAGAGGATTTAACTTAGTAAACGGATTTGAAAGTGTTAAGACAGATGGAGATGGAACATCAACGAAACAGACAGTAAGTATTGCAGATGGTGCAGTAACAAGAAATGTTGACAATAGAATATATACACTAGAAGGTATTAACTTAGTATTTGCTAAACAAGAGGGAGATATTTATAGTAATTCAAGTCAAGATATTTGGGGAGATGTAAATGGTATGGCATTCTTCGGAATGTACAGAATAAACCGTCAAACCGGAGGTAAAGATTTTGATATATATGATCCGAACTATTCTGGTGGAGGAGTAGAAGGCTTCTTCGCAAATGGTACATATATAGAAGGAAGACATAAGTCAAATCATGATACAACAGTAGATGGCTTCTATACAAATGTTGGAGATTATTCAAATCCAAATAATGTTACAGTAACTCCAGAAATTATAGAAGTAACAGATTATGGAACATATTATGATTGGATTGCTGGTGGAGATGTTGTAAATTATTCAACAACATTAATAGCATCAACATATTCAACATACTCTATGTCAGAATTATTGCTAGATTATAAATATAAACCAAATGCAACATACAATGTAAACAGAGTCAGTATAAATGCTTTAAACCCAGACATTAATTTAATAAATCCATTAGATATTCCAACAATTTCAAGCAATGCAAATAATACCTTTGGATTAACAATATCAACAGATAGAACTGGATGGGTAAAGAGCGGAACAACAACAATATTGTCAGAAGATTATGGTAAGATTGGTGGAACAACATATTATAAAACAGATTCAACAAGTACACCAGGTAAATTAATCTTTAAGATATATAATTCAATGAATGTTTCAGAAGATCAAGATCTTGGAAATGTAAATATTGTATTAACAGGAAAAACTACTACAGGTAAAGATACAACACAAGGTGGAGTATTCAAAGTAGTAATATCTGTAACATTACAATCTATATATGAGGAAGATAAAGAACAATATACACCAAGCTTTACAAATAGCACAGAAACAGAATTAAATTACACAACAGATAGCAAGGTTGATTTAACTTACTTATTATATAAGAATGCAAAAGAAACAATTTATACATCAGAAGATTATAGAGTATTATCATCAACTGTAAAACTAACAGCAGGAACAAAATTAACAATGAGAGACTATGGACAAGGTGATACAGTAAATAAAGTTTACTATTATCAAGTTCCAAGTGATTCAGATTATGAGAGTACAGAAACAGTAGATGGAAAGACAAGATATATTTACAAATTATCTAAATTTATAGATATGGGAAGTACAAGTGTTGGAACTAAATATGCAGACAACAATAGTATATATTACCATGATGGATATGTATTTGAAAAATACGACATATCAATAGACTTTAGAAATTCAAATATTAATGCAAATCAACTAGCACAAGAAACATACTTAGAATTAAGAAATTCAGCTGGACAATTAAAATATGATAATGGAGACAAAGACATAAAATATAACTTATATAATAGAAATGCAACAATGTCAGAAACAATTAGTAATGAATCAAGGTCATATTCAGCAGTTGAAAACTTAGATATACCATTTACATTAAACACAGTATTACAAGAACAAGAAGTTTCATCAGGAGTAAATATTAGAGATACAAAATATGAAGGCAAAATAGCAGGTATAGCAATCGAAATAACAACAGAGAATGGAGAAAGAGTTAATGCTCCAGAAATGCAAAACTTTAAACTTGCAAACTCTAGTGATGCAACAGAAGTTTATAAAGCTGGAGATGATGGAGTAATAAGAGTTCCATTATCTGAAGGATTATCAGTATTACAAAAGAAATATACATTATCATTAACTCAATATAATGTACCAGCAGGAAATTATGTAGCAAAAGTATACTTCTTTACATCTGATGATGGAAAGTATTACGGTGGTGAGACAAAGATAGTAAAAGAATTCTATATAGCATTTATTAATAAGATAGTAGGACTAGTTGGAATTGAAGCTATTGATGGAAGCAGAATTTTGAATAAAACAACAAGAAATAACTTAGAAGGAAATCAAAATGTAGATATCAAAGTAAGAGTAGGAGCTCCATCAAGTGGTACTAACGTAAGAGTAGAGTTATATAAGCGTAATGCAACTTATACAGAAAACGAAGATGGTACAAAAACTTATACTGGAACTGAGTACACACCAGTCGACTTGAAAACAGTATTAGACGGTGATTGGAAAACTCCAGAGGAAGCTGGAATGTCAAACACTGAAGGTGCAACAACAGAATATGTAATTATGGAAAAACGAAATTATGCAACACCAGTAGATGAAGAAATAGTACAATTTGAAAATACATTAAAAGAAAATGTAAGTACAGGTGAATACAAATTAGTATTTAAAGCATGTTTCGATGATGCCATAATTCAAACAGTAAGAAAGACATTTATTGTTACTGATTAATAAAAATACATAGGCACGACAATGGTTGTGCCTATGCTATGAATAAAGAGAGGATTGAATGCGAAAGATGAGAAAACATAAAAAAATAAATAAACTAAAAGTTGGAATAACCATATTTCTTATTGTTTTAATAATAACATTATCAGTATTTGGTAGATATTTTTACAATAGCATAAAAGAATCTTATTTTCTATCAAAACAATTCTTTTTTACAAGTGATTTGTTAGCATTAGGTGGACAAACTTACACTTATGAAAATTGGGGAGGTATAGATGTTTACAAAATTAATGTTGAGTTATATAGTTATCAAAATACATTATTAAAATTAGATTATGATTTAGATTACTCAATTTCATGTGAAGTAGTGCAAAAAGATAAAATTAAATGTAATATTGGTTCAGAAGATGGACCAACATCAACAACAGGTACAATATATAAAACAACAAATTCAACTACGGTTACTTTTTATGTAACTCCTTTAGTTCAAATTAATAAAGGTGAAACAGTAACAGTAAAGATAAAAGCCAGAACAGAAGTACCATATATAAAAGAAATTTCTTGTGATGTTTCTTTAAAAATTGTTCAACAAACAGTAAATTCTTGGGAGATTGAAGATGAAGTAAATAAAAATTATGCAGTATTAAAATTAAAAAATCTTCACGAATCAGGAATACAGGTCACATTGGAATTTGATCCAAAAAAAGTTAGATTAGATTTAAATGATGAAATTTATATAAATAAAATCAGCTCAGAAACAACACAAATTGATGGAAATGATTACATAAAAAAGCTAGTTTTTAATATGGATGCAGAGGCTGTAAAATATGTAAAATTTTACAAGGTGGATATGTCACAAAGCTATAAATACCCAGCCGGAGCGGCTTCGAGCGTAATCAAGGTAACTATTTAGAAAATTATTTAAAAAAGGTATAGACTTTTAAAAGTAGATATGGTATAAATTATAATAGATAAAAAGGAGGAAAAAGATGAAAAAGGTAAGAAAAGGTAAAAAAATGCTTATAACAACATTAATAGCAATAATTGCAATTGTATTAATAATTGTTCTTATTGTAGTTAATGTAAATAAAAAGAAAAACAATAATACAACAAATAATGGTGATGAGCAACAAGTAATCATGCTACCAGACACAACTTATAGCGATATGGAAGTAAGCAATGTTTATATGGAATATTTAAAAGATGAAGACAAAACAATGGTATCTTTATCAATAAATAACACAACAGATCAAAAAGTTGAAGATGAAAGACTTGAGGCAATATTAATAGGAGCAGACGAAAATGTTTTAGGTTCAATGGAAACATGGATCCAAAGTTTAGATGTTGGTGAACAATACAACATTAGTGTAATATTAAATGGAGATTTAACTGCAACACAACTAATAAAATTAGAAAAAAAATAGAAAAGGAGAAAAAGCATGAAAAAAGTACTAGGGTCAATTGTGTTTGTAATATATGCTATAATTGCAATTGCAGTAACATTATTACTATTAACATATAATGAATACAATTGTAGCGAAATTGGGGGATATACTGTTTATATTGTTAATGATGATTCATTAGAACCAGAATATAAACAAGGCTCTATACTATTAATAAAGCACACAAGTGATAAAAATTTAAAAGAAAATGATGGTATGTTTTTATATAAAGTACTTAACAGCCAAGAATATGAGGTTGTTAATAAAACTTTACAATCAAAAACACAACAAGGTAGACATATAACATATGTTACTACAGATGATGAAAATTACGCTAGTGACTACTTAATAGGAAAAGAAAGTGACACAATCGTTATAAATGGTTGGGGATATGCTTTATCACTATTAGAATCAAAATGGGGATACTTATTCTGTATAGTAATTGTATCACTATTGCTATTCTTACAAGAAGCATTTGAATTAGCGATGGAATTAAAATATGGAGAAGGTAGCAAGAAAAAACAAGCAGCTCAAGCGGTTCAAACAGAAACAGCTACAAAGAAAACAGCAACTCAAACCAAAACGAAAACAGCTACTACAACTGCAAAAAAAGTAAAAAAAGTAGTAAAAACAAATGATGCAAATCAATCAGATGTAAAGGAAGGATAAATGAAAAAAATATTAACAATTTTATTATTAATAATGTTAATAATATCTTTATTCCAAATTACAAATATGTATGCATTGTATAAAGAAAAAATAGAAGGTAATTATTCTAATTTATTAGGAGTATGGTCAATAAAAGTAAATGGAGTAGATATATCATCAGGTGGAGAAAAACAAACATTTGACATGTCAGAAGATAATTTAACATATTTAGATTCTGCAACAGTCAAAACAGGAAAGTTTGCACCAGGAACACAAGCGTGTTTTGAGGTGGTTATAGATCCAACCAATACAGATGTATCTATTCTTTATACTCTTGACATTAAATTAAGTTCAATTAAAGAAGCAAAATTAACATTAGTAAAAGTAGAAAATTATTTTCAAAAAGATGGAGAAACAGATAAAATTACAAATGAAGATGTAAATACAGGAGTAGAATCTCATACAGCGATTATACCGATAGGAAAAATAAATAAAAGCTATAAGAACCATATAAAAATGTATTTTGAATGGATAAATCTTGAAGAAAACAATGAAAATGATTCTATTATAGGAAGTACAGAAGATGGAGGCAAAATTACAATTCCATTGGAGATTAATTTAAAACAATACACAGGAGAAGGGATAACAAATGAAACAATATAAAATTATGAATATTATAATTATTTTATTAAGTATCATTGCTATTATTGCAATTTGTAGCTTCTTTCAAATTAGTGTATTAGGAAAAGAGTATGCAGATATATTTGGATATACTGTTTTTAAAACTGAAACAGGTAGTATGTCACCAACAATTGAAATAGATGATATTGTATTTGTAAAATTAGGAAATCATGATTTGAATGAAAATGATATTATAACATATAAAAATGGAAAAGCAATTATAACACATAGAATAGTGAAAATGGAAAATGATACTATTGTTGCAAAAGGTGATAACAACAATTCAGAAGATGCACCAATTACTAAAGATTTGGTCATTGGAAAGGTTGTATTTTGCATAAATCATGTAGCTGTTTGGAAAAAAGTATTTTCAGATATACAAGTAATAATACCAGTTTGTATTACATTAATTTTATTTGTAATAATTGTCTTATATAAAGAGAAAACAGGTGATGAAAATGTTGGATAAAAAAAAATTGAAAAAACTTCTTGTAATATTAGTACTAATTGCTATAATAGTAGTTACAATTATTTTGATTAGAAATACTTTAGCAAGATACGAATCTGATGCAACATCAAGCAAAGACGTTGATGTAGCATTTTGGATAGTAAACAATACATTTGAATCAAATCAAGTTGTAATTAAAAATATTTATCCGGCAGATACAACATATGATTATTCATTTACTGTATCAAACTTTGAAGGCAATAAAAAAGCTGAAACAGATTTAACTTATGATTTAGTTTTAAAAATGACAACAAATTTGCCATTAGAATATGATGTACAAAAAAATGGTAAAGCATGTAAAAAAACAGAAGAATTAATTCAAGATGAAGATGGAACTTATTATAGGCAGATAAAACTTGATACAGATGCCAATGGACTAAAGATGAAACAAGGAACAGATCAAACAGATACTTTTGTTATAAAAGTAAAATTTCCAAAATCAAATAACACAAATCTTGAGTATGCAGATTTAATGGAATATATAAAATTAGATTTAACTGCAAAACAAGTAATCGAGGAGTAGAGGTAACATGAAGAATTTAATGGATGTGTATCTAAGCTTTACAGAAAGAAAAATAAAAAAATATATGAAACTTATATTTAATCAATACTATGATGAAAACATAGTAAATGAATATTTAAGAACATATATAAATGCAAGATATTATAATATTATAAATATAGAAAAGCCAGCCAGGGCTTTTTACTTGCGAATATTAGATGAACTAGATTATAAAGAAGATACATTGATGGAAAAATGCGAAAAAGAAGCAGAAAGCTTAAGTGAAAAACAACAAAGACTTAAAGTAATTAGTACAGTAAAAGAAGTTTTTGGATATATATTGTTTTTTGATAATGTAAGAAATATAGAAAACTTTAAAACTATTGGAAGCATCAAAGAAATTGTAGCTAAAGCATTAGCAGTTGCTAGTGAAGCATATGGATTTAAAGTACCAAAAGATGCAGAAGATAAAATTTATAAGGAAATAAAAAGCGATTTATTATCAAAAGATTTGTTTTTGGACAAGTTTGATACTGATGAATTTATGTTAAACTTCGAAAATAGTGAATTAAGAGATGACTTGTTTTTTGTAGAATTATTATATAATGTAAAAATGCCAATGCAATATAGTAGCCAAGCAGTAGCTCAAGTATTTTCAGAGGGAATTATTGCAGAAGATAAACTTCAAGTAGAATATTTATTATTAAGTATAATAGTTATAAGAGATATTGTTAATGGGAGCTTTAAAGATACATATATTGTAGAATTTGCTCCAACTTTATTTAAAAAGAAGCAAAAACTAGATAGTTTATTATCTATTATAGACAATCAAGCATTGCAATCTGAAATAAGTCTAAACATTATGTATTCGGATTATATAAAAAATAAAAAAAGTGTGTTTGAGTACACTAAAAAGGGCTTTAATTTTACAATTACTCTGGACAATTCAATACAAAGCATAGAGGATGTTGAAGAATTAAAAATGTTTAAAATTGTTATAGCTCAAAAAAATTTAGTATTATACAGAGACTTAAAGAAGAACAAAACATTATTTACTAATGTAGTATTTAAATAGCAAAGAAACAGGAGATAGAAATATGGAAACATATGGTAGATTTTTATTTGAATTTTTGCATCAGTTTTTCTCAGGGTTTGGAGAAATGCTTGATGGAATATGGAAAGGAATAGTTAATTTATTTAATTTTCCACAATATTACTATATAATAAAAAATTATGCTAATGACTTTAATACCTCAGAATGGTTATTAACTGGAATTGCAATAATATGTTTAGTAATAGTAATTGGAAGCATTATTGGATTAATAGTTTTCTTTCTAAAAAAACATATGAAGTGGAGAAAAAAAATAATTGATCAAGAAGAATTATTAAAACAAATAGATACATTAAATAATCAAGTTGATGAATTAGTTGATGAAAAATTGCAATTGTTAGCTATGAAAACACCAGAATTAGGAGTTAATAATCCTCCAAGTATAGGTGTAAATAGACCAGCATTAGCAGGTGTTGGAGCAAGAGCTGGCGTAGCAGGTGGAAGTCAAGGTGGAGGAAGTAATGACGAAGCAATTGACCCAAGTAAACAAAGTAGATTTTCAAAACTTACTTTAATAGACCAAGAATATGCAAAATATAAACAAAAAGACTATCATAATTCATTTACTTTACCTGAATTTTGTTATAGATTTAGAAATTTTGCAGCTAGTAAATTAAAGTTATATTATAGTGAAAAAATGATAAGATTATTCGTATCTGCAATAGCTTCTACAAAATTAGTAATTTTACAAGGTATATCTGGTACAGGTAAAACATCTATATCATTAGCATGGGGTAATTTCGTAAAACACCCATCATGTGTAGCATCTGTACAACCATCTTGGAGAGATAGAACAGATATATTTGGTTACTTAAACGAATTTACAAAAAAATTCAATGAAACAGACTTCTTAGCATATTTATATGAAGCTGGATATACAGACGAAATATTTACAGTAATCCTAGATGAGATGAACTTGGCACGTGTTGAGTATTATTTTGCAGAAATGTTATCAATTCTAGAAATGCACAGTACAAAAGATTGGAAAATTGAGGTTGTACAAAGTTCGTGGCCATCAGATCCAAAGAAATTAATAAGAGGAAAATTACAAATTCCACCAAATGCTTGGTATATAGGAACAATCAACAACGATGACTCTACATTCATGGTAACAGATAAGGTATACGATAGAGCTATGCCTATAGATATTAACGAAAAGGGTATTGCATTTGAACCAGATGAAGTAGATGCACTTGATGTAAATTATTCTTATTTAAATGGTCTATTTGAAAAAGCTATGGTTGATTATGCAATATCACCAGCAACACTAAAGAAAATAGATGACATGGATAACTACACAATTAAGCATTTCAGGGTTGCGTTTGGTAACCGTATCGTAAAACACATGAGAAAATTCGTTCCAGTGTATGTTGCATGCGGAGGAGATGAAACTGATGCTGTAGATTATTTCATGGCCAAAAAAGTATTAAGAAAATTCGAAGGATTGAACTTAACTTTAATTAGAGATGAAATTGATGGATATATAGAATTCTTGGACAAAAATTTTGGAAAAGGTAAAATGGCAGAATGTATAGAATTTTTATTGAGACTTAAGAAGATGTCTTAGTTCATAACGGGGGAAAGAAAATGAAGGACTTAAATATTTTGAAATTAGCCAGTATAGAAAGAGAAAAATCAGTACAGTTTCTTGGTCAGATAAATTCGAAATTACTTATGGATGTAAGCAAAAGTAGGGTTACAGAAAATAATGAATGGATAGATATGGTAGAATTTACAATGCCATATCTTGAAAAGGCATTAACCAAGCAAATAAAAAATATTGTTACAGAGGAAGAAATCATTAAAATAGAGTTGATAAAAAAAGTAACAGTAGAAAGTGTAAAACATTTATCTAAAAATGTAAATCTTGTAGATAGATATAATCAACAAAGTGGCGAAGTTGTACCAAAGAAAATATTAAATGCCTATAAAGAAGAAACATTTCTTACATATGAAAATAGGTTTTTATATACATTAATAAAATTAATAGAAGATTTTATATATTTAAGAGAAAAGCAATCTCCTAACGAATATAAAGGAAAGAACTATCAAAAGGCTAATTATGAAGCTTCTATAAAACTAAAAAAAGAAAAAGTAAAAGTAAATGTAGAGTATAATTCAGAAGTACTAACAGGAATTAGAAAAACAGATGGTAGTGCAGAAAGAATTGCTGATATAAAAAAGAAATTAAAGGTTTTAAAACAAACTGATGTATATGTAACATTAGTTTCCAAAAAAGCTACATATGTAAAAGCACCATTAAAGATGACAAATGTTTTGCTTAAAAACGTAAATTTTCAATATGCTGTAAAACTATGGAATTACTTAAGTGAGCAAATTGAATTAAATGATAAGATTACAAATGAGAGTAGCGAATTTGAAGAAAAAGGAATGGTGAAAAAACTACTAGATGAAGATATATTCTTGATGCATTCTATATTTAAAAGCACAGATCTAGAAAATCAATTTAAAGGAAAAGCGAAAGCAGCAATAGAAGATAAAAAAGTTACAAAAGAATTAACAGATGCCTTAATTGAAAAGATTATAGAATTAAATCCAGATATGTCAGAAAAAGACATAAATAAATTGATAACAGATAAGTTGTTAGTAATGAAAACAAGAAAATTAATATCATTAAAACCAATAGAAGATAAATTTAAAGAAAAAATTGATAAATATATGGCAAATGCTAAAGAAGTGAGGTTAAAATAAATGGAAAGCGAAGAAGCAAAAGAAAAAGTTCCGACTAAAAAAAATAAAACTGTGAGGAAAACATTTAAAATTTTATGGGATATCATAGTAAAACTAGTAACATTATTAATTGTACTTATATCTTTAATTATAATAGTACAAAAAGTTACTAATAATAAAGAATCTTTCTTCGGATATAGAATCTTTAGAGTACAGACAGGAAGTATGATTCCTAAATATCAAATAGGAGATGTTATATTAGTAAAAAAACAAGATGTTGACAAAATTAAAGTTGGAGATGATGTAACATATTTAGGAGAAAGTTCATCTGTAAAAGGAATATTAATAACCCATAGAGTAATTGATATTCAAGAAGTAGATGGAAAAAAGGAATTTCACACACAAGGTATTGCTAATAATCTAGAGGATCCTGTAGTGTATGGAAATCAAATAAATGGTGTGGTACAATTTAAAATGCCAATATTAACATTACTATGCAAACTTTTAAATAACAAATATATCTTTTACTTTGGAGCAGTATTGCCATTAACTTTATATATATTCTTTAGAGTTTTAAAGGCAAATTATGATAAAAAAGTTGAAAGGGATTAGTATATGAAGAGAAAAAATACGATAAGAATAATAGAAATATTATTTATTATATCAATATTAATTACATTTTTTTCTATACAAAGAACCTATGCAAAATATTTCGAAAAAGTTGGAACAACATATAATACCAATATAAAAAAATGGGTAATAAACATAAATAACAATAATATTCATGATATGGACTCATTAAGCAAAATAATGCAACCAGTGCTTGTAGAAAATGAAAATATGAATAGTAATGAAACTCTAATTCCAGGAAGAGAAGGTTATTTTGATATGGTTTTAGATTATAACTATGTAGATTTAGCTTTTGAATATACATTTTCTATAGAGCAATTAAATAACACAAAGTTAGCGGATTTTGAAATTTATGGATATTCAGTTATTGATGGAGAAAATCCAGAAGTAGTAGAAACTAAAGAAATAAAAGGTGTTATTGATCCTACAACAGAATTAGATAGTAATGGAGAAAAGAAAAAAGACATAAGAATTCTATTTAGATGGAATGATGGTGAAGGCAGTGCTATGAACAATGCTTCAGATACTCAATTTAGAGGAGAAAAAAATACAGCTAGTGATGCTGATAAAGTACATACAATTTTAAAATATAAGGCAATTGTGACATTTTCACAATATATTGCTTAAGTATCAAATGATAAAATAGAGGGGTGAGTTTTTTGGAAATAAAAAATGTTAAGACAGAAAAATTAGAAGATGATGAAATATTAAATGTGCAAAAACAAGTAGAGAGCTTCTTAAAGTTTCTAAATAGCGAACAGGATAATATTAAGAAATTAGAGGAGGAAAATTCATGAAAGAATTAGTTGAAAATATTGAAAAACAAATAAGTACAGATAAAGATGTTATAGCTGTTCTACCAAGAAATGGAATCAAAGCAATAAAAACTCTATTAGAAACAATAAAAGAGATGACTGAAAAATATGAATACTTAAATGATAAATTAATGAAAGACATAGAAGAAAGATACAATAAACTTATAGATGTAGAAAAAAATCCACAGATTTCAGAAATAGAAGCTGAAATTGAAAAATACGTAAATTCAATAAATACAATAAATAATCGTTCTCCATTTGCGAAGATGGGATTAGACAAAATAATGTATAATGTCAATGGATATTATAAGAGTGATTTACAAAGATTAAACAGTGAATTAGTGGAAACTGTAAAAAAATTTGAAACAGTAGGAATTAAACTTACTGCAGAAGATTTTAATATAAGCGAATATGCTAAAGAGTATATGGAAGTCTTATTAGAAGAGGCATATAATGGAGATATTAATTCAGAAAGAGTTAAAGCAACATTTGAAAAAGTATATTTGAAATGTTCAGAAATGGTATCACATTTATATGCAAATATAAGATATATATATGACAAGCATGAAGAACATATAAAGAAATTCTATGATATGAAGACAGAAGAAATTACTAAAGATTTAAAAGCTACACAAGAAGAAATTGAAGAAAGCAAAAATAATCTTATTAAAAAGAAACATTTATTAGAAGAAGTTGATAGTAAGGTTATAATACAAAACTTTTTTAGTGGATTATGGAATATCAATGATTACAAAACAGATAATTATCAGAAAATGTATCTAGAGTTAATTTCTAAAGACATTACTAAAATATCAGAACAAGAAAAGAAAGAAATGGACGAGAATGTTGAAAAATTAAATGATAATTTAAATGAATATTCAAGATTTTGTGCATACAAGTTTTTAAATGATGAAGTATTAAAAATTAGAGAGGAAGAATTAAAGAAACAAGAGGCAGATAAAGAGAAAAAGGAAAAAAAGGCAAAGAAAACACAGTATGATCTTTTGAAAGAAAGTATCAAGAAATTAACTGTGGAGATATTTAAACTAAATGAAAAAATTGATAAACCAGAAAAAGGATTCTTTAAAAAAGTATCTGCAAATGAAAAAAAAGAAAGTGAAATGATTTTACAAAGAAATAATCTAATTCTTGATCTGAAGAAAACTTACATGGATTTAGATGGAGAAATAATGAAGAAAAATATAATGGAAAAAATTAATGAAATTTCATCTGTTCTTGATGTATTAAAATTAGCAAGCAATGACTATGGATTCATGGCAAGAGCAATCATAAAGAAAAATGATGAAATAACAGATAAAGAATTAGGAGAAATGATAAAAGAAATAAGAGATTATATTACATTTACAAATTTCGGAGTAATAAATTATGTACAAATAAGCGAGAAAAAAGAATTAGCTATTATAATTAAAGACAAGTATAAATTATTCGGAATACAAGTTTCAAAAGATAATTTTCAGGAAGATAGCATCGAAGATTTTATGAAGAAAGTTGCTATCATTACAGATTACAACAATATTTTGAAGAGTGAATTTTCAATTGAAAATTTACAATACATTATGACTGTAAAAGGAATGCTAAAGAAGTAATTGGGTGTGAGAAAGTGGAATATAATGTAGATAAAATTTCTAGTAAAATTAAAAATAAGAAAATAAAACATAAAATATTTAAAATAGTTTTATTGAGTATTTTGTTTATTTTGTTTATTATTAATTTGATATTATCATTTGAAGAAAATACTCATATATGTGGAATTTACGTTTTTAACATTATATCTGAAAGTATGGTACCTACATTAGATGTAAATGATGTAGTAGTTGTTAAAAAGTGCAAACCAACAGAATTACAAGTTGGGGATATCATAACATATGAAATAGATGGAAGAACAGTTTCACATAGAATAATACAAATTACAAAAGATGCAAATGTTTTAATTACTACTAAAGGCGATAATAACGAAGTACAAGATCCAGTGCCAATAAAAGGTGACCAAGTCTTTGGAAGAATGCTATTTAGAGTAAGAAAAATAGGAAAAATTGTTGGTTATATACAAAATGTAAGAGGACTTATTAATATAGTTATATTTATTTTTATAGTTTATATTTTAATTAGTTTAAAAGAGCAAAAAAGGAATACTAGAAAAATTAAAAGAAAAAAGTATGAGATAAAGAAACTTAGAGACAATTATCATCTATAGAAGAGGTAATGAAAATGGAAAATGATATTTATTCGAAAAATGATATAATAAAAAGAGTAATAAAAATAATATTTAAGATTTTTTATCAAATCTTAATAATATTTTGCTTTATATTAACGGCAATCATTGTTTTACAAAAAATTACTGATAGTAATGGTTCAATTGGTGGATATAGAATATTTAGAGTTATTACAGGAAGTATGATTCCGCAATATGATATAGGAGAAGTAGTAATAAGTAAAACAACTGATCCAAGTGCTATTAAAGTTGGAGATGATATTGTTTATAGAGGAACCTATGGCGAATACAACGGGAAGATAATCATGCACGAAGTTATAGGAATAGATAAAGACCAGAATAATAATTTTACATTTCATGCAAAAGGACTTGCAAGTGGTAGTGTGGAAGATCCACAAATTAAACCACGTCAAATATATGGTGTAGTAAAATATAAATCTGCAATTTTAGCTATATTATATGATTTAGCAACAAATATATATACTGCATTTATAATTATATTTATCTTGGTACTAAATGTATTTATTGCATTTAAATTTCCAGAAAAGATAAAATTAAAACAACTTGCAGAATCTGGAATTACAAGTGATTCAGATGAAGATGCAGAGCTGGAAGACGAAGAAAAAATAGAAGAAAACAACGATATAGACGTTGAAGAAAATGCAAAAGATGAACAAGAAGATAAAACAGATGAAGAATAATGTTCTATTTATTTAAGTTTCAAAAGATAGGAGGGGTTATGAATATATTACGTGAATTCAGAAGAGTTAAAAAAAGAAGCATAGCAACTAGAATAAAATTACTTTTATTGTTTTCAGTAATATTAATAGTAAATACCTATGCGTGGTTTAGTGCAGACAAAGATGTTGATTTAAAAGGACTGGAGGGAGATGTTACCTCTTGGGATGTGGCTTACTATGTTAATGAGGACGAAAATGAGATTCTCGATCAAACAGCGGTATTTACCATAGATGAACTATACCCTGGAATGCCAGAAAGGCAAGATGTAGTTCACGTTTATAATCTTGGAACAACTAGTACAACAATCAAATATGAATTACTATCTGTAAAAATATTTGGACAAGAAGTTTTAGACAAAATAAAAGCTGATAATGGAATTGTAACAGAAGGCAATACAACATATATATTTTCTGATAACACGCAATATCCATTCAATGTTAGTTACACATATGATAGAGACAGATTAGATGGAAAATATGTTAGTGATTCAAGTACTCCTAATGCAGTTACTACATTTAAATTTAATGTAGATTGGCCTTATGAAGAAGGGGCAAATGAAGAAGAAAAATTGGCAAAAGATATATTAGATACCAAGTTTGGAAAAGATGCGTATAATTTCTATAAAGAGGGAACAAACAATTCTCAAAAAGCAGTGGAAATATATGTGAAAATAACAAGTAGTATATTACGTCAAAACCAGTAAAATCAAGATATTAGGGCTATTTTAAAAAGCAAAACAAAATGTAATATAATTGTAACATAAATGTAATATTAAAATCGTGTCAATCATTTTTGAAAATGTCTTAAAAAATTTTATTTATTAGCACTAAATTTT
>USMB01000003.1 GCA_900555615.1 uncultured Clostridium sp.
TGTATTTTCCTGTATTAAATGCTGCATCAGCAAGTAATAATGATGCTGTTTTTGCACCTTGTCCACCTCTACCATGCCATCTAATTTCTATTAAATTGTTCATGTTTTTCCTCCTTTAATTTTTATTTTTTGTATAAAACTCTTTAACTTATCATTTATAAAGTATATTCTTATTTTCTACTATTGTCAAGTAATTTTTGTGACTGAAGGGTCAATACAATAAACAAAAAAAGACTATTTTGGATAGTCTTTTCTCATTTTACATTTTTGCCATTTTTTCTAATACTATTATAAACATTGCATGTGTCCAACCAAGACCTATTACCCAATTTGGTTTTAATGTATTATTATCTATTTGTTCTCCTAGTAAGCTGTGTTTTCCAGCTGTTTTTAAAACAAAATCAAAAGTTTCTTTTGCTTTCTTTTTCTCGCCATTTTCTAAATAATATAATGTCATCCATAAATTTGAAATTGGCCAAGGACATCCATTTCTATAGTGGTCATATTCATATCTTTGATATCCACCAGTATATGTTCTAAGAGTCAAATTAATGTTTTCAACTGTATTTAATACTTTTTTCTCTTTGGGTGAGAAAACTCTAAATGGATAAACAGCACCTAATAAGCTAATGTCCATTCTTCTATCTTCTGAATTTCTTACATATGATTTCCTATTTTCATCATATAATTTTTCATCAATAAGATTTTTTACTTCTACTTGTAATTTTCTTATTTCTTCAATATTTTTATGAATTTTTTCATCTTTTAATCTATTATTTTCAAAATCAGAAACATTTTTTCCTAACACTTTATATATATTTAACATACTTTCAAATGCAGCAAAAATACTAGCTAAAGAATACATATGTATTCCTCTATCATTTTCTTCCCATACATCATAGCTTACAGAATATTTTCCAGTTTCATCAATTAAATCTCTTACATATCTTTTTAAGAAATCAATTGCTTTTTCACACATATGTAAATTGATTTTCAAAAATTCTTCATTTTTTGTATATTCATAGTGTGAATATACTCCATAAACTACACTTGCAGTTTCATCAACTTGATATCCCCAAGATGGTGCTAGCTTTCCATCTGTATAGAAACGTTGTTCCCACATTCCATTTTTGCTTTGAGTCATTCTGCAAAAAGTACTGTAAAATTTTTCTGTTTCTTTAGTCATTTTTAAAATATCTAATGCCTTTGTTATAAAAACTGCATCTCTTGTCCAACAATACGCATATCTTCCACATTGTGTCAAATCCTCATCTACTTCAGGTGCAGCTATTACTCCTCCAGTTGATGGATTTGTTAATAATGGAAATAGCAAAATTGTCCTTCTATAAATGTCTTGTATCTTTTCTTCATAACTATTAGCAGGTTCTTTTAAATCTAGACCATTATGTTCTTTTACATATTTTCTCCAGTAAGATTTAGTTGTAGAATATTCCTTATTAAAATCAATTCTTCTAATTCTTTCTACTTCATCTTCAACAGCCTGCATAGTTTTCTTGCTTTCATCTATAAAGACACAAATTTCTAATTCTTTTTTCTCTCCAGGATTAATAACTCCTACATTATAGCTAACACTAGAATCTTTAGACATTCCAATATAATCTTTTCCTCCTATTACTCCTGATTGAATATTATTTGAAGAATCATTTATTTGACTACTTAAAGTATCCATTCCTTTTGCAAATGTTGCAACAGAAAAATCATGAGCAAATTGAATCATTCCACTATTTATTTTCATTCCACTTACAAAATTATTTTGATCAGATAATAATTCAGAGTGAATTAAAAATCTTACATCTAGTGGAATATTACTCTCATTTATAAATGTATATTTTTTTACAAGTATGTCCTCTTTTATTGTTACAAAATCAGTCTGTAATATTTTCAAGTTAAAATATGTATTAGTTATTTCTGTATTTAGTATATTGGTATCTGTATCATAATATTGCAAATATGTATTATTTATATCTTCGTGTAAATAAATTAAATCTGAATCATTTATTTTTACACCTGTTTTATAATACTTTAAATACTGTCTATTATCCTTATTAGGATATGATAGACGCAACATTTCTCCTTTATAGGAGAATGTTGCTAACATTCTTTGGTTTCCTATTATCGCTTCATTTAAGTATTTTTCCATCATTTTATCCTTCCTATTATCCCTCTATTACATTTAGAATTTGTTTTTCTAAATCTTTAATCTTTTCATTTATTCTAAACATATCTTCATCTCTCAAGTTATCATCTTCTACATCTGATTTCACACTATCTTCCATATCCTTCATTTCATTTTGTAATTTACTCAATCTGTCTATAATTTCTTGTTTTAAATTCTTAGCTCGTTTAATTTTAATTTTATTAACAATCTTCAATTCATCACATAATTCGTAAGTTTCTCCATATTCTGGAATAGAAACTCCAATACCTGTCTCTTCTAATATTTTATCTCTTAAAACTTCTTGTGATTCTTCTTCTCCATGAACTAAAAAGATATGTTTTGGTCTTGATATGAATGAATATACAAAATTCATCAACCATTCTTGATCTGCATGCCCAGAATATCCTTCAATATATTCAATTCTTGCATTTACTGCAAATTCTTCCCCAAATATTGTTACTTTTTTAGCTCCATTTACAATTGAATATCCTAATGTTCCTGGAGCTTGATATCCTACAAATAATATTGTGCTCTTAGGGTTCCATATATTATGTTTTAAGTGATGTTTTATTCTTCCAACATCACACATTCCACTTGCAGATATAATAATTGCTGGCTCTGGACTTTCATTTAAAGCTTTTGATTCATCTGCTGTTTGTGTAAATTTTAAACCTGGAAATTCTAAAGGATTATCTCCATTTTCCATTTTTTCTTTTATCTCATCATCAAATAAATCTGTATTTTGTTTAAATACCTCTGTTGCTGAAATTGCTAATGGACTATCGACATATACAGGAACTTTCATTAATGTTTTATATTTTCTCATAAATTCTGCATCATCAGTATTTTCTTTTATTTTATTTAATTCATATAATATTTCTTGTGTTCTTCCTACTGCAAAAGATGGAATTACTACAGTTCCACCATTATCAATAGTTTCTGATACAATATTTAAAAACAATTCTGCTTTTTGATTATTTCTTACATGTAATCTACTTCCATAGGTTGACTCCATTACAAGAAAGTCTGCACTTTCAATCATTGTTGGAGAACTTAATAATGGAATATCATTATTTCCTATATCTCCTGAAAATACAGTTTTTGTTTTTTTCCCATCCTCTTTAGTCCAAACTTCTATAGAGCTTGAACCTAACATATGTCCTGCATCATTATATCTAACATAAATATTTTCTGCTACCTGAATAATATCATCATATTTTACAGGGACAAATAGTTCTTGACTTTTTATTGCATCTTCAGCAGTATATAGTGGTGGAAAAGTTTGTTGGCCTTTTCTCAATCTTTTTTTATTTTTCCATTCAGATTCCATTTCTTGTATATGGCCACTATCTGGCAACATAATCGCACACAAATCACAAGTTGCCTTATGTGCATAAATTGGTCCTTTAAAGCCTTCATTATATAATTTAGGTATTCTACCTGAATGATCTATGTGGGCATGAGTTAATAACATAAAATCTATTTCTGCTGGATTATAATCAAATTCTTTATAATTTTTCATTTCTAATTCAGCATTTCCCTGGTACATTCCACAATCAACCAAAAACTTCTTTCCTGCAGCTTCAACTAAAAAGTTAGAACCTGTTACAATTTTTGTTGCACCTAAAAAAGTTATTTTCATAAGTTATCTCCTTCAAATAAATATTTTAATTTTTTTATTTATTTTCATTTTTTCTACTGGTATTATTTCAAATTTTTCTTCGCTTATATTATCATCAAATATTTGTACAAAATATTTTTCATTTTCTACTATTATTTTATAATACAATTCATTTAATCCTATGATTCTAGTCTCAAATAAATGTGTTATTATTTCAAATGGCATATTTGAAACAATTTTTTTTTGAATAGCTTTCTTGAATAGTAAAATCTCTGTCTTTTTAGTTTCTTCATTTAATTGTTCTACATCTTTTAAATTTCTATTTAAATCATATGGCAAAAACATAAAATATCGAAACTGATAGATTAATTTCAGTACCTCATCTGGATTTTCACATGAGTTTATACTCAAATTAAAACATTGTAACCAAATCTTTATAAATTCCATTAATAATGATTTTCTTTTATCCTCATCAAATAAACTTATCTCTAAAAATTCTTTTTGCTTTATTAATTTTTCTTTTTCTGCTAAATAATTTTGTGGATTTAAAATGTAATTATCTTCTTCTATTTGTGCTAAAATTTTTTGTTTTTCTGAATTTAATTGTTGCTTTAACATATTTATGTTAAATATTTTTTCTTGTTTTTGATATTCTAGTTGCAACTTTTCTTTTTGGTTTAAAATTTTTTCAATCTCTTTCAATTGTTTCGTCAATTGTTTTTTATGCCTTGTAATTCTTTCTACATTTTCTTTTGTATTATCATAATATTTAATGTCTTTTTCTAAATTCATCTTTTTCTTTTGAATATACTCCGCAAATTCATTACTTTCTTTTATATCATTTATAATAGCTAGTTGTATTAAAAGTTCTTTTAATTTATTAATTCTTTCTTTTCCAAACTTGTTACCAAACTCTTCAGACATTACTTCGAAATAATCAATTATTCCATCTTTGTCTTGACACCATTGATCCATAAATTCTTTTCCAAATAAAATTTGAAAAGCTTGAAAAACAAAATTTGCATCAATATTTTCTATTTCTTGTTTTATTGTAGTCCAAGACCATCCATTAAAATCTCTTAAAACTTCTATTCTATCCATATCTTTTCCTAAATTAATAAAATCTGATACAGCAATAGTTGCATCACCATATTTATTGTTTAATATTTTATAATTATTTGATAATTTCTCGATTGCATATAAAAGTTTTTCTTCTATAGGATAACTTAAAATTTCATTATCTTTTATATAAAATTTATATTTTTTTAAAATCTTTTGAATTTCATCATCTTCTATTTTTTGACTAAGCTTTATAACTTTTATGCTTTTACAATTTTTTTTAATATTTAATATTAATTGTTCAACATATTTCTTTTCACTTTCATTTATTACTTTAACTTTTTTATAATCTTTATATGAAACTTCTATTTTATATAAAATTCCTTGAAGAAGATTTTTTGCTTGTTCATCTATCATTTTTTCTTCAAGAACTTTTTCTAATTCTTCATTCTTGTCTTTTTTGATAATCTTCTCTAGCATCAAATCCTCTCCTTTCTCTTTAGTTATTTAATTTTCTTCTTCATGTGTACTCATATTTAATTCCTGTAAACGCTCCAATGTCATTAGAACTTGACGTGGCTTACTGCCCTGATATCCAGAAATTATTCCTCTTTCTTCCATTTGGTCTATAATTCTACCAGCTCTTGCATATCCAACTTTAAACCTTCTTTGAATAAATGATGTTGATGCTTGTCCTGTTTCAACAACCACATCTATTGCATCTCTTAATAATGGATCAGTATCATCCTCTCCTGCTGCAGCCTCATCAGCAAGTTCTTTGTCTGTTTTATTACTATTTTCTATTGAATCTAATATATCATCATTATATGTTGCCACTCCATTTGATTTAACAAATGAAACTATTTTTTCTACTTCTTCATCAGATACAAATGCACCTTGTACTCTAACAGGTTTTGGAGCACCTGAAGGATAAAATAGCATATCACCTTTTCCTAATAATTTTTCTGCTCCTACTTGGTCTAATATTGTTCTTGAATCTACTTGTGATGATACAGCAAATGCTATTCTTGATGGTATATTTGCTTTAATTATGCCTGTAATTACATCTACTGATGGACGTTGAGTTGCAATTATTAAATGCATTCCAGCAGCTCTAGCTTTTTGAGCTAATCTACAAATAGAATCTTCTACTTCTTTTGCAGCTACCATCATTAAATCTGCTAACTCATCTATTATTATAACAATTTGTGGTAATGTTCCTGTTTCTTCTTCTTTTTCTGCTAATGCATTATATCCTTTTAAGTCTCTAACTCCTTTTTGCGCAAATACATTATATCTGTTATCCATCTCTTGTACAGCCCATGCTAAAGCACCTGCAGCTTTTTTAGGATCTGTTACAACTGGTATTAATAAATGTGGAATTCCATTATATACAGAAAGTTCTACGACTTTAGGGTCTACCATTACAAATTTTACTTCACTTGGTTTTGCTTTATAAATTATACTCGTAATTATTGTGTTTATACATACACTCTTTCCTGAACCTGTTGCTCCTGCAATTAACGCATGTGGCATTTTTGCAATATCAGCAATTTCCATGTTTCCAGCAACATCTTTTCCTAATGCTACACTTAATTTTGATTTACTATCTTGAAACGCATCACTTTCTACTACATCTCTAAAATGTACTGTTTCTTTCTCTGTATTTGGTACTTCTATACCAACAGCTTGTTTTCCTGGTATTGGTGCTTCAATTCTTATTGTTTCTGCAGCCAAATTTAATGCAATATCATCAGCTAAATTTGCTATTTTACTTACACGCACTCCTTCTGCTGGTTTTAACTCATATCTAGTAATTGCTGGTCCTACTGAAACATTTTCAACTTTTGCTTGTACTCCAAAACTATATAATGTTTTTTGAAGTCTTGTTGCAACATCTGTTAAAGCTTTTGCCCCACCTTTTATTGCTTTTTTAGTTCCTTTACTCAATAATTCTACTGGTGGATATTCATAATGTTCATCTTCTACTGCAACAGCATGTTCTAGTTGTAAAACTTCTTTT
The DNA here is from genome assembly GCA_900555615.1 of uncultured Clostridium sp. GTDB lineage: Bacteria > Bacillota > Clostridia > TANB77 > CAG-508 > CAG-269. Next base: position 6,883 of record USMB01000003.1, read on the forward strand.
ACTTTTTCTTCTTTCTTTTCTTCTTCTTTTTTAAATAAATTTCCTTCTATATAATCTGGTTCCATTTTTTGTTTATTTTCAATTCCTAATGGAACAATATCATTTTTAGCATGTTTGAATTTTTTTCTTCCAGATGCATCTTCTTCAATAGTTCTTCCATTCAAATTAATTTTAATTTGTTCTGGAACAACTTCATTATTTTTATCATCCTCAACTTCTAAATATGCTTTACGATTTTCTTTTATTGTTTTTGCTCTTTTTCCCTCTTTTCTTATCTCAGCTCTTGCCAATTCTTCTTTGTCATCTAGCTCTTCTCTAGCAACAATTCTAGATTCTCTTTTTTCTTTGCTCTTTTCTACTCCAGCTTCAATCCAATTACTTATTATTTTTGAAATATCTATTCCAAATGTTATTGAAAACATTATTAATGCTAAACCTATGCTTAATATTATAGTTCCTACTTTTCCCAAAAGTTTAAAAAGTGGTACAGCTGCAATCGTTCCTAATGCTCCTCCTCCAATATTATTTGCTCCAAGAGCATATGCATCTTTAACTATATCTGATATGTTTTGTTCAATATTTATTTGCCCATTACAAATTTGATATACGCTAAGAATAACTGCTATAAATATAAGTAATAAACTATACTGAAAAATTCTTGATGATATATATCCATCATCATTTTTGCAGGCCATTTTTATTGCAACTGCAAAAGATCCTATTGGTAATACATATTTTATAATTCCAAACATTCCTCCGAAAAAATCACTTAGCATAATCCCTATATAACCAGATTCAGTATATATCAAAACTGTCAATAAAATACTAAATATTATTGTAATAACTACTCCAAAATCTGTTGAAACCTTTTTAGATTTTCTTCCTTTAGACTTTCTCTTTGTCATTCCATTACTTCCTTTCGTTTAAAAGGGACACTCCTTTTTTTGAAAGGGGTGCCCCCAATTTTTATTGAAGTTCCTTTTTACTATTTTGTATTGTTTTTATAGTATCTTCAAGTGAAATTTCCATTAAATTAACAGCTTCTCCTAGATTTTTCTCTAGCTTAGCTAATGTGTCTGTTAAAACTTTTTCAGTTGAATCTAACAAGTTATTTGCATATTCCTTAGTTCCTTGTGAAATTTCTCTTGACATTTCATTTGCAGTTTCAATTATTTCAGCCTTTTGTTCATAAGCTTTTCTTGTTATTTCATGTTCATCAATCATTGAAATAATTCTATTCTCAGCTTCTTTTACTATTCCATCAGCTTCTTTTTGAGCTTCCACTAATATTCTTTGTCTTTCTTCTTTTACCCATTTAGCTTGTTTTAACTCATCAGGTAATTTAATTCTAATTTCTTTAATTAATTCAAGCATTTCTTCCTTATCTACTACACCCTTATTTGTAAAAGGTAGATTTTTGCTATTTTCTAATATGTCTTCTAATGTTTCTAATAATGTAAAAATTTCCATTGTTTACCCCTTTCTAGGTTTTAAATTCTAAACTTCAAGAAATATTATTGTTGCTCTTCCGTATTTTCTTTTGTCAACAATCTTAATTTTTATATTTTCTATTTCTTTTAGTATTCTTATTTCGTCATCAGTTTCAATGATGATTGTATTTTCTTTTTGTGTCATACCATATTCAACAATTTTTTTCAATGCTTCCGAAATATAACTTGTTTCATATGGTGGATCTATATAAATTATATCAAATTTCTGATTTTTTACTTTTTCTAAACATGTATTGAAATCTGCATTTACTGTTTGAACTTTTTTATCCATATGTGTTTTTTCTATATTTCTTTTTATAACTGCCATGGCATCTTTAGAATTATCACATAAAACTACTTTTTGTGCACCTCTACTTAAAAATTCCAACCCTATTGCACCACTTCCTGCAAACAAATCTAAAACAATTGCATCTTCTATTTTATTTTGTATAATATTAAAAACAGATTCTTTTACTCTATCTAGTGTTGGTCTTGTATTAGTTCCATTTAATGTAAATAATTTTGTTCCTCTTGCACTTCCACTTATTATTCTCATTGCCATTTTCAGCCTTTCATATTTATACTACTATTTTATTCTTTTTTTCTATATTGTCAAGTATTTTAATTAAATTGTAATATAGTTTTAATATTTTTGTAACATTGTAATACTCTTATAACACAGAAAAAGAGGCTTTTAAAATAAAGTCTCTTCTTTCGTTTATTCTTCATCTTGATTTATTTGCTTTATAATTTCTGATTGTGATACTAGTAATGATTCCATTTTTGCTCTATATATATCAAATTGTTGCTTTACTTCACTAAATTGCTGTTCTTTTGCTCTTGTTTGTTGTTCTATTTCATCAAGTCCTTTAGAAGCACTTTCTTTAGCATTTCTTATTATAGTATCAGCTTCTTTTTGAGCATCTGCTATAACTTGTTCTGCTTGTTGTTTTGCAACATTTTTTACTTCCTCAGCTGTTGATTGAGCCATAACTAAAGTATTTTGTAAAGTTGCTTCTATTGTTTTATAATGGTTTAATGCATTATTTAACTCATCAACTTTATTCTTTAAAGATACAACTTCCTTATAATTGCTTTCATAATCTTGCATAACTTGATCTAAAAATTCATCTACTTCTTCTACATTGTATCCACTCATCATTTGTTTACTAAATTTTTTATTTTCTATATCTAATGGTGTAATCATATTAGATAGCCTCCATTCTTTGAAAGGATTAATTTATATTATTATTTTTTAGCCAAGAAACAGATAATTTGCTTTTTATTTCTTCTCTTGCCATTTCATTTGTTATCTCATAATTCATTGGTGCTATTAAGAATATTGAATTTGATATTTTTTGAATATGTCCATCTAATGCATATACTCCACCACTAATAAAATCAACAATTCTTCTAGCAACATCTTTATTTACATATTCTAAATTTACAATAACTGATTTTTTTTCTTTTAATAAACTGCAAATTTCTTCTGATTGTTCAAATGTTGTTGGTTGAGATATTACCATTTTTACAGATTGTCCTTGTGCATTTAATGGTACAACTTTTCCTCTCTTTCCAAAGAATTTTTTGTCATCATCTTCTTCATTTTCATAGTTATTTGATTTATCTTCATATTCATATGCATCATCATCATATTCTTCTGTTTCTCCTTGGTCTACTCCTCCGAATAGTCCCCATACCTTGTCCATTATAGCTCCTGCCATTTTTTTACCCTCCTAATATTTTACACTTTCGTATACTAAATTTGGTTATAGTATCTAACTTTTTTGCGATTTTGTCAATAGTTTTTAAGATTGTAATCAAAATTTAACATTTTTGTAACATTTTTGTAACATTCTTTATTCTTTGTTTTTTTGTAATTCAACTTCATCATAATTACTAATTTTTTTGTAATTTTTTATATCATTATCACTAATTCCAAGCTCTATAAGTTCTTTATCTGTATAATAATCTATAATAGAAAATTTATCTGTTTGTTTAACTATTTTAACTAGTAATTTACTCTGAACTCCAGCTTTATTTCTAATAACATAATATAAATCATTTTCTTTAATTAAAGCTTCATTTGGAACTTTCAATCCTGATTCATTCCACCATATTACATCAACAAGAATTTTCCTATGTTTTATCAAATCTTCTGTCATTTTACTTATTTGAAAAATTATTGTTCTTTTTCCGTTATTTTCATTAATCTGAACAATCTTGGCTTTGCTTTCTTCATTTGAAATTCTTAATTTTAAAGTATCATTAACTTTAGCTTCCATAGCTTGTTCTGAATCCATTGTTACAGCAATATAACATTTAAAATTATCTATCACTTTTCCACATTCATTGTTTGTTGATATTATTTCTCCAGTTTTCAATCCTAATCCATTTAAAAGTTCCTCATTTATTTCATCAAACTTTTCTGGTGTAAGTACTTCTTCTAACCCATCAATTCTATAAGATACTAACCCACTCATTTGAGCTTTTTGGTACTCAGAACCATTTTTCAATTCATTTTCTAGTTTTTTTCTATCTTTTATAAGTTTTTTTATTTCATTATTTTCAATTACTTCTCCAATGAAATTAATTTTTTTACCTATTAAAGTATCTATATTATTTTTGACTTCTGTTATTTCTTGATAATTATTTAATGTATTTAATTTTTCTATTTTTTCTTCAATTTGATTTTCAATTGCTTTAATATCTGCAGATGGTTCATAAGTCTGTTCTTCTAATATTTTTTGTATTTGCTGATTTAATTCTTCAATCTGCTCTGTTTTTTCTTTTTCAGTATCACTATAATACCTAAATATAGCTTCATTTTTAGCAACTCTTTGTCCTTCAATTGCTATTGCATATATTCCATTTTTGTAATCTTCGCCTTTTTCTACAATCTCATCTCTAATAATATATCCGACAGTTGTATCTTCTTTTGCTAAAGTTCCTTGTCTGACAATATATGTATCTGAAGAACGGACAATAAGTAAATATATTGCCCATACAATATATAAAATTATAATAATTGCCGAAATAATCGCTATAATTTTTCTGCTTATCTTCAAGTTTATTCTCCTCTCTTAAATACATTATAATGTATCTAGAATCTTCTGTAAATCATGTGGTCCTATCCAAATAGTTTGTTTATTTTTCTTAAACCAAGTTATTTGTCTTTTTGCATATCTTCTAGTCTCTTGTTTAATCTTTTCTATCATATCTTCTTTAGATATTTTCCCGTCTAAATATTCTACTACTTCCTTATACCCTAATCCCTGCATTGCTGTTGGAAATTCTTTATACTCATTTAATATTTTTTTTACTTCTTCTATTAATCCTTCATCTATCATAAAGTCTACTCGTTTATTTATTCTATCATAAAGCACCTCTCTATCCATATTAATAGCATATACTTTATAATCGTATTTTACGCCACTTTTTCTTGATTCAATTTCTTGTTCTGTCTTATTTTTGCCTGTAGCTTTATAAATTTCTAGAACTCTCATTATTCTCTTTTTATCATTATGACTGATTTTTTTCATTGCTTCAGAATCAATTTGTGTTGCTTCTTCATACAACTTTTCTAATCCTTCTTTTTGTACTCTTTCTTCTAATTCTTCTCTATATTTCTCATCTAATTTAATATCCTGATATTCAATGCCATAAACCAAACTATCTACATATAATCCTGTTCCTCCAACAACAATTGGAGTTTTACCTTTTTTCAATATTTCTTCAATTGCCATTTCAGCATCTTTTTTATAATCAGCAACACTATATCTTAAATTTGGTTCCACAAAATCTTGCATATAATGCTTTATCCCTTGCATTTCTTCTTTAGTTGTTTTTGCAGTGCCTATATCCATTTTTTTATATATTTGCATAGAATCTGCTGATACTATTTCTCCATTTATCTTTTTGGCTAATTCTATTGATAGTGCTGTTTTCCCTGATGCTGTAGGTCCACAAATTACTATTACTTTTGGCTTACTCATATTAATCCTTTCCATCTATTTTCTTGCAAATTTTCTTTCAATATCATATTTTGACATTTTTATCGCTATTGGTTTTCCATGAAGACAAGCAAATGGATTTTGCAATGACAATAATTGTTCCATTAAACCATCAATATCTTCTTTATTTACTGCAATACTAGCTTTATCTGCCACTTTAGAAGCAATCGTTAATAAAAATTTCTCCTCAACTTCTTGTTTTGCTGTTCTCGAAACAGAATTTATTTCATCAAGTGTTTCGATAAACATTTCCTTTGTTTCTAAATCTAGACACATTTCTGGCACACCTGTTAACTTAATTGTATCTTCTCCAAATTCTTCTACCATAAATCCAGCTTTTCTAAACATTTGCATGTTGTCTTTAGCTATTTCCATTTCTTTATGGCTTAATGTTATGATATCAGGTAATAACATTAATTGCGAATCTTTATTAGTATCATTATAATAATTTGCTTTAATTTTTTCATATAGTATCCTTTCATGTGCTGCTTGCTGGTCTATAATATACATTTCATTTTCAATTTCAATTATTATATATGTTTTAAATACAAGTCCAATAAATTTAAAAGTTGGTCTTTGATACTCTGGTAAATTATCAAACATAGATGTATTTCCAATAGATACTATATCTTCTGCATCTTGTGGATCATTATTTACTTTTTCTTCTTCTTCTTTTATTGGTTTTGTTCCAAATAATTTTTGGTACATCTCTTCAAAGCTTTTTGAATAACCTGTATCCCCTGTTTCTTGTTCTTTTGCTTTGTTTGATGCAATTTTTTCTATTATATTGTCACTTTTATTTGGCTTTTCTAGTGCTTTAGAAACTTCTTCTTTTAAATCTATTGGTTTTTGACTAGCTTTTGCAATTTCTTCTAATAAATCAATTTTAGGTTCTTGAACCTCTTCCTTTTTCTCCTGAAAATCAATTTTTGATTCTTGAATTTCTTTATTTTCTTCTAGATTATATTTTTCTTCTGGTTCTTCTACTTTTTCAAAATTCACTTCATTTTTTTCGATTTTTGGTTCTTCCTTTATCACTTCTTTGTTGACTTGTTCTTCTTTTGAATAATTCATCTCTCTTTGAAGTTTCTCTTTCATTTCTTGCAATTTTCTTAAAACTTCTTGACTTTTTTCTAAATCTGGTGTTTCTATTTTTTCTGTTGGAACAAAACTTGCTTCTTTTCTCACTTCGATTGGAGTTTGTCTTGATTTATAGATTTGTTCTACAATTGTTTCAGAATTTGTTGAAATATTATTATTATTGTTAAACACTCTATTTTCACTCTTTTCACTCGTATTTTTATCTGGTTCTTCTATTTGTTCTTCTACTGTTTCAGATTTTAGCAAACTATTCTGTATCGCATGATATACTGCTTTAAATACAAGATTCTCTTCTTCAAATCTAACTTCTAGTTTGGCTGGATGAACATTTACATCTACTTTACTTGGATTCATGTCAATATTTAAAACTAAAAAGCTAAATTTTCCCATAGGAATCATTCCTTTATAGGCTTTTTCTGCAGCTGATGATAAAGACTTATCTTTTATATATCTTTTATTCACAAAAAATATTTGATTAGCTCTATTAGAACGAGCTATTTCAGGTTTTCCAACAACTCCATATACATGTATATCATCATAAACATAATCTGTTGGAATCAATGCGTTTGCCACATCTTTTCCATAAATGCTATAGATTACAGTTTTTAAATCTCCATTTCCATTTGTTTGAATAACTGTTCTTCCTGTATTTATTAATTTTATTGATATTTCTGGGTGAACTAATGCTATTCTTGAAACAGTATCTTCTATATAACCAGCTTCAGTAAAATCTTTCTTCAAAAATTTATATCTTACTGGTGTATTATAAAATAAATTTGTTACTGTTATTGATGTTCCAACTGGTGCTCCTACCTCAGTCTTTTCTAATATTTTTCCACCTTCTACAACTACTTTATATCCATTTTCTTGTTGAGCTGTTCTTGAAATCATCTCTACTCTAGATATTGCTGCAATACTTGCTAACGCTTCCCCCCTAAATCCCATTGATGTTACTTTATTTAAATCATCTGCACTTCTTATTTTGCTTGTAGCATGTCTTTCAAATGCAATTTCTAAATCATCTTCTGCTATTCCTTTTCCATTGTCTGTTATTTTTATATATGATATTCCACCATTTTTTATTTCTACTGTTATATTATTAGCACCTGCATCTATTGAATTTTCAACCATTTCTTTTATTACTGATGCCGGTCTTTCTATTACTTCACCTGCTGCAATTTTATTAATTGTTAAATCATCTAATAAAACTATGTTTCCCATTATTTTTCCTCCATATATGCTCTTTTGTTACACCTGTATTTTATCATTTATTATTTTCTTTATCAAGTATTTTTTACAAAAACATCATTCAAAAGAGAAAATGAACCTGTAACACATTTTTCTAAAACACATATTATATATTATCAAAAGAAAAAATTTAAAAATTACTTTTATTTAATATCATATTTTGAAAGGGGGGTTTTATATGCCAGAAAATAGAGGTTGTAGTGGATTCGGTTTTGGTGATGACTGCTGCTGGATAATCATCTTAATACTTTTAATTTGCTGCTGTTGTGGTGGTAACAGAGGAGGATGCTGCTAGTCATCCTTTAGACATATAAAAGAAGTCCCCTTTTGGAGACTTCTTTTCATTTATTTTATTTTTCTTGACTTTAATCCTAAAAATACAGATATTCCAATCATTGCTATGAACATTCCAATTACTGTCATATGTGTACCAGCTTTAGGAATTGGTTCTGGTGCTATTGTATTATCTGCTGGAACTACTGGTGCTACTGGAACTTTTGTCAACTTTATTTTTGGAGTAACATCAGATGTTTCAGTGTTTGTCTTTCCATCAAAATCTTTATAATTAACATCGACTTTTTGATTTGTATCTAGAACTTGATCTATGATTTTTTCATCAAATTCATCTTTTAATTTTAAATTATATTGTATAATAGCTGTTTGACCTGCTGGTAATTTGCTAAGATTCCATGTTATACTATTTGTTTCTAAATCTATCTTTGAAGATACATTGCTAACATCTATTCCATCAACATATGTCATTTCGAAATTATCCACCATATATTGTGGAAAATAATCAACTACAATAATATTTTCCAAAGCATTTTCAGAAGGCATTAAATCTTTGTATATTTTATTTGTTATAGTTTCTTCTATTTCATTATCACTAATTTTATAAAATTTTCCTTTAGTAGGTTGTTCTTCTGTTCCAAATACTTCTTTTATTATTTGACCATATGTATAACTTTGTTCTCCTTGAATTACATATGCTTCTTCATTATCTATACCTGTTAGCATTGTAATTAATTCAACATTATCTAATGATTGTATTGTTGCCTTTGTAGCATTAATTACTTCTGTTTGCCCTTTATATGTTCCTAATTCATTATGTCCTATAGCTAAATTTGGTAATCCATCAGTTAAAACAATCATATATTTATTACTTTCATCATTTGAAAATTGTTTTTGAGCAAGTTTTAATCCTGAATCAAGATCAGTATACGCTCCTGTTCCTTTAATTCCTGAAATCTTACTTTTTAATACTTTTACATCATTTGTAAAATCACAAACTTTCTGAGCATCTGCCTCAGTTCCTGTTATTAGATATCCATTTTCATCCTTTTCTGTTCCTGATGAAAATGTTACAACTCCAATTTTTAATGATGTTGGGTTTGATTCTAATAAATTCTCAACTAATTTATTTGCTGAATTCAATACTGTTTCTTTTCTAGAAACATTTTCTTTATCAATATTTTGATTCATACTGCTTGAACTATCTATTACTAACATCATTTCCCCTGATGGTATATTTGCCTTAGCATTATTTGAAACTTTTAATTGTAATGTAACTTGGTGTTTAGATAAATCATATTCTATCATTTTCTTTTCAAATTCTGATTTTTCATTTAATTTTATTGTACACACATTGTCTTCAACAATTGACATCGTTACATCTGTTGCTTTTGCTACAGCAAATACATTTGTTGCCATCATAATCATTATTAAAAATAATGTTATTGCTATTTTCTTTTTCATATTAAACACCTCATATTTATTTTAATATACTTTCTTTAGTTTTTCAACACTTTTTATCTATCTAATTTATCCAAATTATCTAATGCTTTTCCAGTTCCTAAAGCCACACAAGATACTGCATCATCCGCAATCATTACATTTATTCCTGTCTTTTCTTGCAACAACTTATCTAATCCATCAACTAAGCATCCTCCACCTGTCATATAAATTCCTCTATCACTTATATCAGCAGCTAACTCTGGAGGAGTTTTTTCTAGCACGGAATGTACTGCATCAACAATCATCATTGCAGGTTCTATTAATGCCTCTAGCATTTCACTAGAATATACAACTACTGTTTTAGGCAGTCCTGAACTTAAGTCTCTACCTCTTATTTCCATATCTGCATCTTGAATCTTTGGATATACACATCCTATTGTTATTTTTAAATCTTCTGCTGTTCTTTCACCAATTATTATGTTATGCTTTTTCTTAATATATTTCACAATATATTCATCAAATTTGTCTCCAGCTACTTTTAAAGATGTACTTTCAACAGAACCGCCTAAAGATATAACAGCAATATCTGTTGTTCCTCCACCAATATCCACAACCATATTTCCACATGGTTTTGCTATATCTATTCCTGCTCCAATTGCTGCTGCAATTGGTTCTTCAATTAAAAATACTTTGCGAGCCCCTGCTTGTGTTGCAGCATCTATAACAGCTTTTTTCTCTACTTCTGTTACTCTTGACGGAATACATATCATTGTTCTTGGTGCAAACAATGATTTTCCATTTATTTTGTTTATAAAATATTTTAACATTTTTTCAGTTACTGTGTAATCTGAAATTACTCCTTCTCTTAAAGGTCTTGTTGCTACTATGTTTCCTGGCGTTCTGCCAAGCATTCTCCTAGCTTCTTGTCCTACAGCTAAAACTTCTTTTGTATTACTGTCTACAGCAACAACAGATGGTTCTCTTAAAACTACACCTTTTCCTTTTACATAAGCAATTACTGTTGCTGTACCTAAATCTATTCCTATGTCTTGACCTAACCCAAATTTAAACATTTTTAACATTCCTTTCTTAGCAAACTTTATGTTTTCTCTTTTATAATATATATTGGTCTCTTTTTAACTTCCAAATAAGTTTTTGATAAATATTGTCCAATTACTCCAATTGAAAATAGTTGTATTCCGCTTACAAAAACAATAATACATGCAAGTGATGGCCATCCTGATGTTGGATCTCCAAATATTAGTGTTCTTACTATGATAAAGATAATTGCTATAAATGCTACCACACAGAATACCAATCCAAGAACAGAAGATAGTATTAATGGCATTGTCGAAAATGCTGTTATTCCTTCTAATGCATATTTAAACAATTTCCAAAATGACCATTTTGTTTCTCCTGCAACTCTTTCTACATTTTCATATTCTAACCATTTAGTATCAAAACCCACAAAACTAAATAATCCTTTTGAATATCTATTATATTCCTTTAATGAAATAATTGCATCAACCACTTGTCTTTTCATTAGTCTATAATCTCTTGCACCATCTACCATCTCAATATCTGACATTTTATTTATTATTTTATAAAACATTCTAGCAAAAAAACTTCTAATTGGTGGTTCGCCTTTTCTAGTCACTCTTCTAGTTCCGACAGCATCATATCCTTCGTTAATTATTGCATCATACATCTGTTTCAACAATGTTGGTGGATCTTGTAAATCTGCATCCATTAAAGTTACATAATCCCCTGTTGCTGCTTCAAGTCCAGCTAGCATTGCTGCCTCTTTCCCAAAGTTTCTTGAAAAAGATACATATCTAACTTTAGAGTCTTTTGCTCTTAAACTTTTCATTATTTCTAATGTTTTGTCTTTAGAGCCATCATTTACAAATATGTATTCAAATTCTGCAATTCCATCAAAATCTTGTTTTCTTACTCTTTCCATTTCTTCATAAAATAATGGTAATGCTTTTTCTTCATTATAGCAAGAAACTACTACTGATATTTTTTCCATAATTCTACCTTTCTAAGCTAATTGTTTTGATTTTGTATATATTTCCATGAGTCTTTACACATATCTTCAAGTGTTTTTTCAGCTTTCCATCCTAATTCTTTTTTAGCTTTTTCTGGATCTGAATAACATGTCGCAATATCTCCAGCTCTACGTTCAACAATTTTATATTTAACTTTTTTTCCAGTTGCTGTTTCAAATGCCTTTACCATATCTAAAACACTATATCCTGTTCCTGTTCCTAAATTGTATATATACATTCCTGTTTTTTCTTTTTCTAATTTTTCTAATGCTTTTAGATGTCCTTTTGCTAAGTCTACAACATGTATATAATCTCTAACTCCTGTTCCATCTGGTGTATCATAATCATTTCCAAATACAGATAATTGCTCTAATTGTCCAGCTGCAACTCTTACTATATATGGCATTAAATTATTAGGAATACCTTGTGGTTCTTCTCCTATTAATCCACTTTCATGTGCTCCAACTGGATTAAAGTATCTTAATATTGCAATATCCCAAGTATTATCTGATTTATATAAATCTTGTAAAATTTGCTCTATAAATAATTTTGTTGTTCCATATGGATTTGTTGTTCCACCTATTTTGCAATCTTCTGTTAAAGGAATTCTTTCAGGTTCTCCATATACTGTTGCAGATGAACTAAATATAAATTTCTTTACATTATATTTTCTCATTGTTTCCAATAGTACTATTGCTCCAGATATATTATTTTCATAATATTCTAGTGGCTTTCTTACAGATTCCCCTACTGCTTTGTATCCTGCAAAATTTAGTACCGCTTCTATGTTATTTTCTTCAAATACCTTTTCTAATGCCTTTCTATCTAAATAATCTATTTTATAAAACTTAAAATCTTTTCCTGTTATTTTTTTGATTTGTTCTAATACCTCTGGTTTACTATTTGAGAAATTATCTATCATTACAATTTCTCTTCCTGCTTTTAATAATTCTACTGTTGTATGACTTCCTATAAATCCTGCTCCACCTGTTACTAATATTGACATATCTACCACACTACCTTTCTTTACTTTATTATTTGGCATTTGTATTTTATCACTAAATCATTATAATTTCAATACTTTACAATATAATAAAAATAAACTGCTGATAACTCACACAGTTTATTTTTATTATACTAATTCATTATTAAAGTATTTAATATTTCTTTATTTGAAAGTTTATTTTCACTATTTGTAGTTAAAATTACTATTTTATTATTAGGAATATCTATTACTTTCCCTGTTTGATAAGGATCCAATTCCTCATAAAAATTATCAACTATCTTTCCTGTTACTTCATCAGCTTTGTAATATAATTCTGATATAGCTATAACATAATTAGTATTTCCATTTATAATTTTCTTTAATTTTTTATCCATATCATTAGGATTATTTTCTTTTTCTATTTGTAAATATCCTTCATCTGAAATTTTATATTCATTATTTACACATTCTTTTAACATTTTCTCAAATTTTGCTCTACTAGTCTGTTCTATCCAAACCCCTACCTTCTTAGGGTAATTTTTTTCAAAGACTTCATCTATTTCATCAAGATTAGGTATTGATTTTTTTATTATTCCAGCAAAAGCAATTTTATATTGTATATCATCTTTTACATTTAAAACCTTATTTCCATTGTATTCTGTAATTACTTCATAAAGTTCATTGTTTCCAGTAATTCCAACTTCATTTTTTATTTCTTCTATATTTTTATCAATGTTTTCAGAAGCATTATTTGTATTATTATCTTGATTTTTTAAACTGAAAAATATAGCTACACAAATTAAACTAATTATTAATACCGAAAATACTATTTTTGATTTCATATCTTATCCTCTCATCTTTAAAATAATCCATGAAGCATTGAAAGAGTTGCTTGTATATATCTCTCTGCTAATCTTTGGTCTTTAACATCTTTTAAACTATGTACATTCTTTGGTAGTTCTATTAATGATGTTTTTGCCAATCTTCCATTACTTGCAAGTCCGAGCTCTAGCCCAATCTATTAAATATCCATCTCCATATCTGTCTAAAGATCTCCCATGATTTTCAGGAAATTGAACTGCATAATACATTCCAACTTCTCTATCTCCAACCAATTGTTGATACCACCCATGTAAATCTACTAAAACAGTTTGGCCGTTTTTAGATTTATGTTTTTGTAAAAAGTCTTTTAGATATTGTGCTTCATATGCTTGAAATGGTGCTGTTCCTATATAATTTCTATCAGTTGTGTTTTCACTATATCCAGTATATTTCCAACATCTATTCATATCTATTCCTTTATTATTTGGTGCTTGACTATATAAAGTTGTCCTTCCTGGTCCATTTGCAGTTGTTCCATATTTTCTTCCATCTGGATTTATTTCTGGAAGAATATATATTGTCCACTTATTAGACAATTCATAATTTGCATCATGGTTATTTTTTAGTTCTTCATAAAATTGATCTGCTATATTTACTAATGCAGTTCCATCTTTTGCCCAATTATCTTCAAATCCATGTATAGCAAATGTTGCAAAAAATACATTTGGTCCATCACCATATCTATAATATTGCAATTTTGATCCTCTAGAATCACCTGCTTTAGTTAATCCACTAACTCCATATGTTCCTTTCTCCATTGTTATTTTAGGCCTTGTAAAAATATATATAACTTGTTCACCAACAATTGTACCATTTTCTTTTTCTATTCTAAGTGCAATTTGATGTAATCCTATATTTAATTTTGAAAAATCAAGTTTTAAATCAAAACCTGGTTTTGGGTTTATTTTTTCTCCACCGTATCCACTAATTGCTTTTATTACATCAGGTCTTTCGTTTCTTTCTACATCAATATCTTGATATTTTCCATCAAGTAAAACTCTTACATTGACATTTGCAACTGTAGTCATTACCCAGCCTGAAACATGATGTTCTTCATTTGTTATACTTGTTCTATCATAAGGAGTTTCTATGTGAATTCTAGTTTTATATTCCAATATGCTTGATGAAAATTCTTCTAGAACATCATTTTGTTCATCCACCAATTTTAAAGTTACTTTATTATCTCCTTCTTTAAATTCAGTTTCTGGAACTATAATTGTAAAATTAGGTTTTGGGTTTTCTTTATATGTACCATATCCTTTTACTATTGAAATTAAATCATATCTATAACTATAAGAAACCTGTAGATTCTCTATTTTTCTATTTGAAATATACATTTCTATTCTTGTATTAGGTTCTGTTGATAATTTCCACCCATCAATTGTTATACCATTTATAGCACCACACTGTTCTGCAAGATTTGTATCTATATTCAATACTGATTTTATTTTTTTGTTTATTATTATATTATTTTCAACTTTTTCTAACACTATATCATCTTTGGTTTTAAAAAGTATTTCAATTTTGTGCTTTCCCTGTTTTAGTTTATTAGTTGGAACACTAATTGTAAATATTGGATTAGGATTCTCCTTATATGTACCATATCCTTTTACTATTGAAATCAAGTCATATAAATAATACATCTCTACTTTTGTATTTTCTACTTCTTTTCCATCTATTAATACACTTAGTTTAGTATCAACTTCTGATGCTAATTTCCAACCTTTTATTTCAATTCCTGATTTATCAAATGTTTTTCCTTCCAAATTTGTATCAATATTTAATATATGTTTAATATTTCTGGAAACCACTATATTTTTTTCTATACTTTGCAAAACTTCAGAACTATCTGAATTTACAAATTTAATAATTAGTTTATGTGTTCCAACAGAAACTGATTTCATGGGTATATCTATATCAAAATTTGGAGTTGGATTTTCTTTATATGTTCCATATCCTTTCACTATTGATATTAAATCATATTTATATGAATATTTAATACAACTTTCAGAAACTTCTTTTTCATCTACAAAAACTTTTAATTTAGTGTTCTCAATTGTTGCTAATTTCCACCCTTCTATATGTAAGTATTCCTTTTCTGTAAAAAAAGTCTGTCCCAAGTTGGTATCAATATACCATGTTGATTTAGCTTCTGTCTTTTTACTCTCTATTTTTGTATTTGCACAAACTACATTTGCCATAAATATAATTATTATTATAAAATATAAGCTTATCTTTTTTAGTACTTTCATAGCAAACTCCTTCTAAAGTTTTATTTTTAGTATTTCTTATAACATATATCAATGTCTACAAACTCTGATGCAATTCCATTTATTTTTCCCTGTGATGTATATTGCCACATATGATATTTTCCTGAAAAGTCTGTTAATTTATTTTCATCATCTGTGTAATGAGCCAACCAAATATCATAATATTTTGATAATTCTGAATAATTCAACTTACTTTCAAACCAACTTTTACTTGAATATATTGTTGGAACAAATCCTTGATACTTGATTACATCACAAAATCCTTTACAGATCATTGTTCTTGTATCTGAATCAAGTAAATCAGCTCTTCCTGGTAAATTTCCTTGTTTTCTTGCTCCAGAATCTTCTACATCAATTGCAATTGGATAATCTAATTTTATTCCATTTTGATGTAATTGACTTACTACCCACAACGCCTCTTCTCTAGCTTCATCTAGATTAATTGCTTGAGTTACGAAATAAACACCAACTTTTATTCCATTTGCCTTAGCTTCTTTTAAATTATACAATGCCTGCTTGTCTAAGACTAAAGTTGCACCTCTATATCCTCTATATCCAATCCTTATCATAGCAAAATCTATTCTTGCTGTAGCGACACTTCCCCAATCAACTAATCCATTCTTTTCACTAACATCTATTCCTTTATATCTATCACCATATATAGCAGTAAATTCTACATTTTTCAAAACTGTATCTCCATACATAAATCTTATTTTCATTTTATGATTCTTTTTTGCCAAATTCTCTGTAGGAATATCAATCTCAAACATTGGTGTTGGATTTTCTTCATATGTTCCATATCCTTTTACTATTGAGATTAAATCATATTTATATGAATACTTAATGCAATTTTCTTCTATTTTTTTATCATCAATATAAACTTCTAATTTAGTATTTGCTTCTGTTGCTAATTTCCAGCCTGATATATATATATTTTTTGTTTCATTAAAAACTACAGCCTTTAAATTAGTATCTACATTTAATACTGATTTTATTGTTTTATCTATAGTTACAGTACTAGTAACACTCTCTAATAGTGTTCCATCCTCTAATACTAATTGGATTTTTATAGTATGTTTTCCATTTGTCATATTTTTAGTTGGAATGTTTATATCAAACATCGGAGTTGGATTTTCTTTATATGTTCCATACCCTTTTACTATTGAGATTAAATCATATTTATATGAGTATTTTATATTGTCTTTGCTAAGTTCTTTGTCATCTACATATACTTTTATTTTGCTATTAACCTCTGTAACTAATTTCCATCCAGATACTTTTATTCCGTACTTATCAAATTTTTCATTATTAATTTTAGTATCTATTGTCAAGACATGTTTTACTTTTTCAACTGTTATTGTACTTTCTACATTTTCTAATACTGTTCCATCTTCTGATTTAAACTGAATTTTAACATTATGTTTTCCATCAGTCATATCTTTTGTAGGGATATTTATATCAAACATTGGAGTTGGATTTTCTTTATATGTTCCATATCCTTTTACTATTGAAATTAAATCATATTTGTATGAATATTTAATATACTGACTATTTACTTCTTTTCCATCTATAAAAGCAGTTATTTTATTACTTGTATCTGTTGTTAATCTCCACCCTGATATTTTTATTCCTGATTTGTTAAAAACAGTATTTTTTAAATCTGTATCAATATTATAAACATATTTCACTTTTTTTAAGGTTATGTTGTTTTCTATACTATTTAACACTTCATCATTTTCTGATTTTATTTGAATTTTAACATTATGTTTTCCATCTTTTAAATCTGTTGTAGGAATATTTATATCAAACATTGGAGTTGGATTTTCTTTATATGTTCCATATCCTTTCACTATTGATATTAAATCATATTTATATGAATATTTGATATTCTCACTACCTACTTCTTTTCCATCTATGTACACTGCAAGCTTATTATTTGCTTCTGTTGTTAATCTCCATCCTGATATTTTTATTCCAGACTTGCTAAAAATTGTATTTTTTAAATCTGTATCTATATTGTATACATACTTTATTTTTTGAACCGTTATTTTATTTTCAACATTTTTTAGAACTTTTCCGCTATTTGACACAATCTGTATCTTCAAAATATGTGTTCCGTTTGTAATGTTATTTGTAGGAATATTTATACTATACATTGGAGTTGGATTTTCTTTATATGTTCCATATCCTTTTACTATTGAGATTAAGTCATATTTATATGAATATTTAATATATTCACTACTTACTTCTTTTCCATCAATATAAACTTTCAATTTTGTATTTGATATATCAGCTAATTTCCATCCCTCTATATGTATTCCTGTTTTATCAAATACGGCATTGTTCAAGTTTGTATCTATTTGTAAAATTGATTTTACATTTGAACTAGCCTGTCCTAATGTAGGAATCATAAAAATTCCAATTATAAATACTACAATAAATAATATAAGCTTTATTTTTTTATTCACTTTTTTTCTCCTTTACTTTTTTGTTTTTTTATTCCAATAATTAGAGATATAGCTAATAATGTACATAGTATAAACATTATAAGTAAATTAGCAAAAACTGCTCCCATCATTTCATATTTATTTACTAAAATTGGTGACACTATAACTGCTATTATGGATGTGATTATATAAACTATTGATATATATGTCTGTTTTCTGATTGTTCCCAACATATTAAATAGTAAATTACATATCGCATATAGTAATCCAGATATTATTAAAACCATTAATTCTACTTTGTATTGACTTATGTCTACTCCATAAAACATACTTAACACTGGAACACCTAAAATATAACATCCTATTTCAATTATTAATGTAACTCCAAATAACACTAAAATTATTTTTAAAACTGTTATGAACAATTTTTTATGCTCATCTTTGTTCCAATAATCTCCAAATGTCTTTAAAAATGGTTTTACTATAAATATACTTACTAAATTTATTACAAATGTTGGCATATATATAATATTAAAATATGTTTGCATTGCATTATCGCCTTTAGAGTCAATCGCATATTTTACTGCATTTATTACATAAACATTTAATACCCCTGCAATTGCCATTGGCATACAGTCTTTTATTATTTCTTTAGCCTCTTTAAATTTGATTATAATTTTTTCTTTATTAAATTGTTTTATCTGTTTTACATCATAAGCAATAAATACTACTAAATTAGCTATTGTCATAAATGTACATGCCACAATTATATTATGTGTTATAATATCAAAAATTGCAAATGTAATAATTGCCAAAATATTTCTTAGCACCATCGATTTTCCAGCAATGTCTAATCTTTTATTTATTTGAAATTCAGCTTGAAATGTCTCACTAAAATTATCAATTACACGATACAATATCAAAATTAAGCATATTGCCAATTTGGTAGATGTATAACCATCTACAATAACAAATATTATACTAATTACTATCATTACTATAATTGCTATAATTCTTGCTGAAAAATATTCTGAAAATGTATATTTTTTATCTGTATCTGTTACTTGATATATTCTAATCCCAAAATCTCCAATAGAATTTAATATACATGATGTTGCATAGGCTATTGAAAATATTCCTGCTATTTCTAAGCTATTTGCTCTTGTACATATTGCTAATATTATTGCACTAAACATCGCATATATAAAGCTTCCAATCATATTCCATATGAATTCATTCTTTTTTATCATTTATGTATTCCTCGTTCCTACTTTATTTACTATATTTTATTGTAGTGGCTATTTTTTTTGCTGTTGTATTCCAAGAAAAATCTTTTTCAACTTTTTCTTTTATGTTAGTTCCTAATTTCTTCATTTTTTCTTTATCATTTATAATTTTTTCTATTTTTTCTTGTATTTCAGAAGTTTCAAAACCACAAATATATCCAATATTATCATCAGTTATTATCTCTGTAGTTCCCCCCATAGGAGTTGCTACAACTGCACATTTCATCATTCCAGCTTCTAGTATTGTCGTTGGCAAGCCTTCTGAAAAATGTGAAGGATTAACAAATATATTTGTTTTTCCTAATAGTTCCATTACTTCTTGGTGTGATATTTTTCCTAACACTTTTATATTTTTTACATCTTTATTTTCTTGAATTATCTTTTCTAATATTGGACCATCTCCAGCTAAATCCAACTCTAGATTTTCATATTTACTATCCAAATTCTTAAAAGCTTCAATTAACCTTGGCACACCTTTTTCTTCTATCATTCTTCCTGTATAAGTTATAATTAATTTTCCAGTGTCTTTGTTAATAAATTTACTATATTCTTCTATTTCATCTGTATTAACTGAATTATAAAATACTCCTTTTGCTTTTATTCCAAAATGTTTTAACCATTCTGTACATTTTTTAGAAACTCCATAAAAATCCTTTACCCTTTTCTTTATGGAATTTGTTAACATATGCTCATATATTTCTCCGAAAAAATCTAAAACCTTATTATTTACAGTAAAATGTGTACTTCCATGTTCTATTAAACATGCAGGAATATTATTTTTATCAACAAATTTTGATGCAATATATGACGTTGTCCAAAATCTAGTTTGAATTATTGCAGAATCAATATTTTCTTTTTTCACCATTTCTAATAATTCTTTGCATCTTCTATTTCTTTTGTTAATAGGATATCTTTCTGCAACAATTTTATACGTAGGCAATCTAAAAATTTTAGCATACTCTGTTTCTTCTATTTCTTCTAATTTTTCATCATATCTAGAAGTTACTATTATTATCTTATATCCCATATCATGTAATTTCTTAGATAAATTATATGTATACCTCTCTACTCCTCCTAAATGTGGCAAATAATATCCTGAAAATATTGCTATAGTTTTCATATTTTTCCTCCTTTATAATCTTCCAAGTAAAAATAACATCCTACACATTATTTCATCAGAATTTTTTTGTCTAAACATTTTCGGATAAAAAGTTTTTTTAATTGATTTTATCAAATTATAATTAACAGAAAACATATTTAAAATTTGCTGTGATTCCTTATTTATATCATTTTTAAATAGCTCTTTATATTTTTCTATTTGTCTTCTTATATTACAAAAATATTTTCCAAATACAAATTTTTTAATCCTATATATTTGCAAACCAATAGCTGATTTTCCACTTGGACTTACATTTGCTCCAGTCCTCCTATATTCTACTGTTGCTTCATTATCATAGATAACTTTTCCCATTCCACTTGCAATCATATATGCCCACCAATCATGAAAACATACATTTTCGGTTCCACTATCTAATATCTTCTTTGCTAATTGTTTATTAAACACTTCTGAAATTCCAAAAGCAATACATTCTACCAGTGAATTTTTGAAGTCTGCTCCTTTTCTATTTAACTTTGATTTATTCAAAAAGTTCAATTGTTCATCACAATAATTAAATTCCGAAAAATATAGCAATGGCTTATCATTTTTTTCATTTTTTAGCATATTTACTGCTCTTGTGATTTTATTTGCATGCCAAAAGTCATCTTGGTCACAATATGCAAAATAATCACCATTTGAGTAGGCTTTTTCTAAGCACTCGTAAAAACTTCTTACTACTCCAACATTTTTTCCAACTATAAGTTTTATCTTTTGGTCTTTTTCATATTGCTTTAATATTTCTAAAGTATTATCTTTAGAACCATCATCTCTAACATATATTTCTGTATTTTTATAATCTTGTTTTAGTAGGCTCTCAATTTGATTTTTTATATATTTTTCGCCATTATATGTTGACACACATATAATAACTTTCGGATTTAAGTTTTGATTCATAATTCCTCCTAATTTTTATTCTTTTTAAATACAACTATTTTACTAAATATATAATTCATTACAATTACTATTACTTGAGAGACTATTTTTATAATCTTATCATTAAATTTACATACAGTTACGCCAATAAACATTATCATCATATCTATTAGTAGTGTGACTATTCTTGATATAACAAATTTATTAGCTTCTTTTAACTTATTGGTTTCTTTGCTCTCAAACACAAATTTTCTATTTGTAAAATATGCAAATAGTACCCCTACTATCCATGACAATATATTAGCTATTTGCAATTGAAACACATTTTCAGGATTTAATACTGTATATACTAATAAATAATATGTCATCAGTGAAACTATAGTTGTTAATACTCCAAATATTAAATAACTTATAATTTCTTTATATTTAAAAAATATTTCTTTTATTTTTTCCATTGTTTATCCTTCTTTTTCTTTATTTTTATCCTCATGTTCTTTTAGTGCTATATAATGATCTAAATCTTTTATTTTTTCATTTAATACAGTTATATTTAAATTATCAATAAATACTTGTAATAGTAAAAATGCTATCATTATTAAAAATACAAAATTAACTGGTGATACAAAACCTAATAAATTTGATATCCACCCAACCGCATTTGAAAATATACTCATTAATATTAGTAATATACTTCCAAACATCCATGTAACTGAATTCTCTACTTTTAATTTTGATTGTTTAATTTTCAGTATGCATAAGCAAAAAGCTCCAAAAGAACTTATTATTAAAATTATTCTTAATGTTGTTGACATATCTTACACCTCATTTATTCTTTCTAGTTATCGCTCTTATAAATACAATTGAAAATATCATATTTACCATGTATTTCATTGATTTGATTGGAGTTAAATAACTTGTTCCAAATTCTCTTTCTTTCATTTCAACTTGTACTTCTTTTACTTTCAAACCTTTTTTTAACATATATACCATTGTATCAGGTTCAGGTGTTAAGCTTGTATTTCTTATAAATTCCCAAATTGCTTTTTTGTTATATGCCCTCATTCCAGATGTTGTATCTTTTATTGTTTTTCCAGTTGTTAATTTTGTAAAAAATGTTATTATTCTACTTCCTAGCATTCTGGCTGTTAATGGCTTTTTCTTAGTTGCAAATCTAGAACCTATTACTATATCTGCATTATTTTCTTCTATTTCTTTTACTAAATCTTTTAAATATTTAGCTTGGTGTTGTCCATCTCCATCAAATTGAATTGCTATATCATAATTATTTTTATATGCATATTTCATTCCTAATTGAATTCCACTAGTTAATCCATAATTAATAGGTAATGATAACATATTAAATTTGTTTTTTTCACATAACTCTTTTGTATTGTCTTTTGAACAATCATTTATTACTATGTAGTCATAATCAGTATTTTCGGTAACATCTTTTACTGTTTTTTCTATATTTTGTGCTTCATTATAAGCTGGTATTATTATTAAAACTTTCATTAATTAAATTCCTTTCACAATATTCTTATTATATTTATTTAAAAAAATTTATTATCGATTCTACTATATTAGCATTAAAAAAAACTATAAGTATTGGATATATTAAATTTACATTTTTTAATTTTATATATCTTTCCTTTCCACACATACATAATAATAATAATATAACACCTGGCATAAAATATCTTCCCTGTATTCCTTTTATTATATCTGTTCCAACTCCAGAATGTCCTACATATAATGCTGTTAATGTTAATACAAATATTATTAAAAATGTACCTATAAAAACTAATTTATCTCCTATTTTTAATTCTTTATCATTCTTTTCCAAAAATGGTGAAAACAATAACATTATAAAATATATATCTAACCAAATTCTTTTTACTCCAATATCCATCCATCCTAAACTAAATCCCATAAACCATAGATAATAATTTTCAATATTTACATCAATAGTATTACATAATACTTTAATATAAGAAATTGGATGTGTTAGTATAAATTTTATTTGTTCTACTGAATTTATATTATTTTGTATTGCATATATATCTTCTGTTGCCTCTCCTTTTGGCTCTAATAATATCCATAAAACTCCAACTACTAATCCAACTACAATTGTAGCTATTATAAATTTTATTTTTTCGTTCTTTGTCATTTCTTTCACTCTAATTAAAATTATAGATATCAACACAATAGGGAAATATACTATCTTTTGAACTGATACAAGTGCAGCCAAAGCAATATATAAAATCTTATTTTTTTTATTTATTTTTTCTTTATAGTATAAATTTAGTGTGTATGCTATAAACAACAATATAGTTGAATTTGTAATACTATCTGCAGACAATGATATTGCTTGATGTACAGACATTGGTATTAGCAAATATGTCATTAATAATATTTTTCCAAATGGCATTATTTTTATAGCATAATATCCACATATTAAAAATATAATAAAATTCACTATTCTAGCTAAATATAGTACAATAATTCCATTTATATTAAATATTCTTCCAATTAAAAACATAATAGTATTAGGAAAATATAATGTTGGAAAATATGAATATGCAGGGTTGTCTACTTCTACTTTATCATCATAATTTGTATTTTTCTGCAATTCTTCATTTAGTTTGTTATATTTATTTAATGTTTTATGATTATTTTCTACAAAAAAGCTAGGAATATTAGATTTTATTAAGTTTTTTTCATTTGTCTTTGTAAATAAAATTCCTTCCGAAATTTCATAGCTTCTGTAAATATGTGCATTTTCATCTGGAGCATATGTAGGTGTTAAAAACACTAAATATGCCATTCCTATTGGTATTGCAATTGCTAGAAATATTTTTTCTAATTTATCTTTATTTTTTAAAATTGTAACTATAACTATCCCTAGTGCTATTATCCCTGTTATCCCACATATAATTAGATAAACTTTTGAATAATATCCTTCATATGCTTTAGTAGTAATAAATTTGTAAAAGCTTGTCATAAAAATTCCTATAATAAGAAATTCTATTATAAAAACAAATTTCACAAAAATTTCTTTTATTTTTAGTAACCACTCTTTAATTACTAGCAATTCTTTTTTATCGTTCATTATTATCTCCTATTTTTTTATCTTATATTTTTCTAAAACATTTCTAGTAGCTTGAATATAAGCATATCCATAATTTCTATCAGGCTCTAAGCAAGCACCTTCAGCCCACTCATTCCAAGCATTTACAAATATCATTTTATCATCTAGTTCATCATTTTCTAATGTTTCTTTGGCTAAATCTTCTAACCAAGTCTCATATAATTTAGGGGTTGAACCCCAAAATATATCTGGTGTAAACTGTCTTCTTGGTGAATTGTCCCAAGCTGGAAAAATTCCTCTATATAACTTATGGTCAAATGGTCTTAAATAAGTTTTTTCATCTACCATTCTCTTATAATCATAAACAACACCTTTAAATTCTTTATTAAAGAACTTTAACTTATCATTCATTACTTTAATTTCCATTCCAAATGGTGGAAATTCTATAAATCCATCAAATATATTTTTATATTCGTCTGTTATATCAAAAGTTTTTACTCCCATTATATATGCTTCACCAATTCCAACTTTTCTTAAATAGTTTCTCCAATTTTCAACCATTACTTGAATATTTGGAATCAATGTTGGCTTATATATTATAATTAATGGTTTTCCATCTATTTTTATATATCTTTCATCTCTTATATATTTTTCCATATCTTTTATGCAATATATTAGTTTTTCTTCATCATAATTTTGAGCCATTAAAATTTCTTTATCTCCGCCGTCCCATCTCTTTGACCAATTCTCATTAGCCCAATTTATGCAGAATTTTATATCTAAATCTTTATTTTCTAATATTATATCTAATGGCTTTTCCATTAGTCTTTTTCTGTCAAACCAATAATAGTAAATAGACCAACCATATATTCCATATTGTTTTGCAATTTCTATTTGCTTTTTAATATTTTCTTTTTGTGATAAATCATAAAAACCAACATCATATGGTAGTTTTGGTTGCATTTGCCCAACAAAATGAGGAAATGCTTTTGTTACATTGTTCCATTCAGTAAATCCCTTTCCCCACCATTCATCATTTTCTTTAAATGAATGATATTGTGGTAAATAGTGAGCTATAATCTTTAAATCATTTTCAGTCCTTTCATATGGCTTTTCGTTATATGGTACAAATGTAGGCTTTTTTTCTGGTTTATCAAAGTTGCTATACATTTGATCTAATAATTTTTTATAATCATCTATATTTACATCATAATTATATTGTAATCCCCCATTAGCTTTCATTTGTTTCTTGTTTCTATAATTGTGTATTTGAGCATATATTGATGGAAAATATGTCTGTAATATCTTTTTTGCCAACTGTTTCATTCCAATCTTCTCCTTAAATAATTTTACATTTATTACATAAAAAGCTCTGTATATGTATGCAAATAATGGATAGTTGTACATTAATGAAAATTGTTTTATATATTTATCATCTTCATATTTATACAAATTCTTAAACGGCTTTTTACTTTTTAAAACTATAAATTTTATATTTTGAATTGATTTCAAATAGTTTATTCCATCATCTACAACTGGTTTTAAATCTTTATTCAATACATCCATTCTTTTTTGCAATATTTCCAATATTTGAATATGATTTGTTATTAAATGTCGTCTTAATCCTCTTGTAAATTTATAAATTGTCTTTGTTGTTACATATCCTATTTGATTATTTCCATGTTGTCTATATTTTATTAATGGCTTTTCTATATATCCAATTTCTCCATAAGAACCTGCAACTATCCCTATCCACCAATCATGCACAATTGGATATCCTGGCAATGGCAATAATTTGTCTATTAATTTGCTATTAACAATTGTAGTACAACCAGTTATACAATTAGTCATCAAACAACTTCTATAGTCTCTGCTTTTTTTTATCTTATTTTTTATATTGTAATCAGGCCAATATTCCCACATAGATGGATGGATTGTATTCAAATTTTTATCTACTACTTCCAAATCTGAACAAACAAGATTTAGATTTTCTGTAGTTATTTTTTTATAAGATTCTTCAACTTTATTTGGTAACCAAAAATCATCTTGATCAGATAACATAAAGTAATCTGAAGTTACAAATCCTAACAATTTTTCAAAATTTTTATTATAACCTAGATTTTTTTCATTTTTAATTATTTTGATTCTGCTATCTTTTTGTGCATATTCTTCAAGTATTTTCCATGTATTGTCTTTTGAACAATCATCACAAATAATTAAATTAAAATCTTTAAATGTTTGGTCTAAAATACTTTCTATTTGTGGTCTTAAATACTTTTCGCCATTATATGTTGCCATTAATATATCTACTTTCATTATTTGCTACATCCTTTCTTATTATTAAACATTTACTTTAAACAATTGCCCCTTTTCAAATTTCAAATTAACATTATAATTTGGATCTGGTTTATTTAATTTATTTTTCCATTTTTCATAAAATTCATTTTTCCCTGTTTTTTCAGTAATTTCTAATGATTCTAATTCTATATGTGGATTTATTACATTCAATTTATTATATTTCTTAAATAATGTAAAAGCTAAATCTGCTATAGAATCGGAATAATCCATATTCTCTGCTAAATATCCCACATTTGCCAAATCTTCTTTATTAACCATTATACATTCAGATTTTATTATTGAATAATTTTCTACTACAGCACCTCTTGTTATGTATCCGAAACTTCCTGCAACATCTATATAATCTAAATATCCAATTTTCTCTTTGTCCACTCCATATACAGTTCCATTATATTGCGAACTTGTATATTTGTATATTATTCTTGGAGAAATAACTCCAACATCTCCTCTTTGAACAAATCCTAATAATTGCTCTATAAAATCTTTAGTCTTTATATCTTGTATATCTTTAGCAAAAATTATTTGTTTACTATTAGTATTTTTTGCTAACCTATTTAAAATTTTCACAATATCATTTGAATTTTCTATTGTTTTAAAAGTGATTTTATTCATTTCTGAAAATTCCTTATATTCAGGCTTTTCAGAAAATTCTTGTGTTGTTATAAGATTTATTTCAAAATTTTTATATGTTATTTGAGCTATATCTTGTTTTAATTTATTTAAATCAATTCTAACATCTTGCAAATATAGTAATATAAGTACTTTTGAATCTTCTTTTCTTTCATATACAGCTCTATTTCTTACAATTGCTACTCCATATTCCATTTTTCCTTGAGTTAAGCCTTTTCTTTTTAAATGCTCTTGTACTGCATTTTTTCCAGCCTCAAAACAATATGGTTTTGCTTCTGCACTTCCAGCTGTTGAACTTGGACATGCTCTCCAATGATATAATATTTGAGGAATATGCACAACTTTTTTTGAATTTTCTACAGCCCTTAAAATCAAGTCATAGTCTTGGCTTCCATCAAACTGCTCATTAAATCCTTTTAACTTGTCCATTAATTCTTTCTTAAAAATACTAAAATGACAAATATAATTGTAACTTGTAAATGTGTCAAATGAATAATCTGGTTTAAAATTTGGCTCATATCTAGTTTTTTTATTGATATCTACAAATTTATCTTCATCTGTAAAAAGATATTCTGCATCTGGATTTTCATTTATTGCTTTTACAATTTCATATAGTGAATTTAGTGGTATTAAATCATCATGGTCTAATAATGCAACATAATCACCAGTCACCATTTTTAATGCTTCATTTGTATTGCCAGAAATCCCTTTGTTCTCGTCTAATATCTTATATTTTATTCTCTTATCTTTTTGTGCTATCTTTTCAAGATAACTTAAAGGTGTTGTACTTCCATCTGCTAAACATAGCTCCCAATTTGAATATGTTTGTTTTTTCACAAATTTAATTAATTCTAGTAAATATTTTTTTGGCGTATTATATAATGGAACTACTATACTAATTTTGGGTTGATATTTAAATTCATGTTTTCTTTGAATTTGTAACTCCTTTTTAGTAGGAGTATTTCTTTTTATCCATTTATAATACTCTTCTTTTTCTTCATTTTTCAAATATTTTTTTATCTTCAAAACACAACCTTTAATTCCATCATTTTTTAAAGAATTTACCACTTTTTTTATAATACTCATTTAGTTTCCTTCCTATTTTTTAAAGAATTTTTAATCCCAGTTATTTTTTTTGCAATTTTCCAACTTCTTGAATCATATATTCCTTCTAATTTTCTTTTCATCTCATCATTTTGTTTTTCTAAATCTTTTTGAATCATCTTTTGTTCTTGAATTATCTTTTCTTTTTCTTCCTTTAGTTCTTCATTTTCTTGTTCTAATTTTCTTTTCTCTTCTCTTAAATAATAGTTTTCATATATTGGATTAGTATGTTTCCTCTGGAAAAATCCAAAAATATCTTTGTCTATAATTTCCTCTGTTATTTTTCCATCTAACTCTTCAAAAAGAGTAATATATTTTTCTATTCCCATTTTTTCAAAAATTTTATATTCATCTATTTTGCTTCTTAGTTTTTCAACATTCATAATGCTTCTATATATTAAAAATTCCATTGGAACATTTTCTTCTACCCATTCTTGGTCAAAAAACACACATTTTCCGTCAATTATAAAACAATTTTTTAAAATCATATCCCAATATCCGTTTGATAAATATTTAAATTTTGATAAAATACTTTTATCTACGTTAGGAATATATTTTTCTAGCACTGTTCGTTCTTTTTCGTTATAGTCAACACTTATTTTCAACAATTCTTCTTTATATTTATTTAAAATTCTTAATATTTCCTCAGGATTTTTTACATTATCAGATACTAGTTGCGAAGCTAACTTTATATTTACAAATTTGCTTACAACTTTATCGTTTTCAGCTTCATCCAATATTTCTATGTTTTCTTTTTTTAGATTTTCTATATTGTTAATCATAGATTTTAGATGTTCTCTTGCTTTGTCATTTATACTTGTTTTTTCTACTACTTTTTCCCTTATCTTAGTCATTAATTGATATTCTTCTTTTCTATAATTATTAAAAGATACATATCTTGTGTCATCCTTAAATTCCTCTTGTGATGCTACTATAAAATAAGAATTTGCAAAAAACGGAAACATTTTTTTATCTTCTTTTATTATTGCATCATAAGCATCAACTTCACTATAAAATACTGAACTATTTTCTTTATAATATGGAAAATAACCATTTATTTTAGAACTACTTGGTAAATATTCATCTGTAAATATTGAACTTGGCAATTTATAATCTGGCAATGGATAAAAGAATTTATAATTACTCAATCCTGCTTTGCTCAATATATCTTTAATACTCTTTTTCCCTAATTTATATGTTTTTTTACTGCTTTTATATCCTGTTATAGAATCAAATGTTATTCCTGTACATTTGTCAAAATCTCCTACATATGATTTTAATGCAAACTTATTATCTGTAGCTATTAATAATTTTCCATTTTCTTTTAGCAAACTTTTACAATACATTATTAAATCTAATGCTGGATCTTCTGTTTCAAAAATATTTTGTGCAAATTCTAAAACACCAAATAATGTTATATAATCAAACTTTTCTTCAAATTTAATTTCTTGGGGCCTACCTACTATTATTTCTAGATTATCCTTATTTTCATATCTTTTAGCAATTGCTTCAGCTCTTTTTTTGCTTATATCTGTTGAAACTACTTTTGCACACTTTTCACATAAAGCTCCTGTATTTTCACCTAAATGTGCACCAATTTCAAGTACTATTGAGTCATGAACAAAATCATATGACTTTACAAGGTTTTCTCTAATTTGTGACAATCCTAAAATAACATCATCACACAAGTCTTTTTTTACTATATTTTCATAATCTTTTTCTTTATTTGCATATATATATTCTATTACCTTTTCTTCACCTTTTTTTAATCCGAAATCATTTTCTGGCTTGTAATAATCTAAATTTAATTTCATAAGCCCTATCCCCTTATTTATCCTTTTTTTCAATATTTATTTCTGTATCTAAACTTAATATTCCTACATGTTCTTTTGATGAAATTATTTCTACTAATAGTGCATCATATTTTCTATTTAATACCTCTAATTCTCCATTAGGTTTGAAATGTGTACAACTAAATGACAATGTATATTTATTAGGAGCAACTTGTAATCTTGTTTTAAATGACACTTCTACAATATCACCCTTCTGATATTTTCCTGTTGCTATTTTTTCTATTAATGTATTAGTTCCACAAACTTCTAATCCATTAAAGTCTTTTAAAGTCATAGTAAAAATAGGTTCATTTATTGTATCATTAAAACGTATTTTAGACTTTAATATAACATTTTTAGCATTGTCTATTGATTGAAGGTAATTTCCATTTTCATCAAAAATACCATAATCAATTACTTCTGCTTGTCCATTTCCATATTCAATTATTTTGTTATTTTGAGTAAAATGTGATTTCCAAGTATCTTTAGCTTTTTCTTTTTTAAAATTACTTTCTAAGCTTACTTCTTTTTTATTTTCTTTAGACTCATTTGTATCGTCTAATCCAACTATAATCTTTTTATATTTTTCAACTCCTTCTTTTACTCCACCATCAAATATTTTCTTTCCTGAACTAATTATAATTGTTCTAGTACAATTTTTTAATACATCAGTTATGCTGTGAGTAACAAAAAGGATTGTTTTTCCAGTTTTTTTGAATTGTTCAAATTTTTTAAAACACTTTAATTGGAATGCCATATCTCCAACAGACAAAACCTCATCAACAATTAATATTTCTGGATCTACATTTATAGCACATGAAAATGCAAGCCTTGCAAACATACCTGAAGAGTATGTTTTTACTGGTTGATACAAATGTTCTCCAATATCAGCAAAATCTATTATTTCTTGCTTTCTTTCTTCAATTTGTTCATTTGTAAGTCCCATAACTTGGCCATGTTGATAAATATTTTCAATTCCTGTTAATTCCATATTAAAAGCTGTTCCAAGCTCTAACAGTGAACTAATTTTTCCATTTGTTTTTATTTCTCCACTAGTTGGAGTTACTACTCCTGTAACCATTTTTAGCAATGTAGATTTTCCTGCACCATTCTTTCCAAGTATACCTAATATTTCTCCTTTTTTTACCTCTAAATTTAAATTATCCATTGCTCTAAATGTAGTATGTCTTTCTACACCAGGAAAAATTGCTTCTATTAATCTGTCTTTTTTCGTTGGATACATTTTATATTCTTTTGTTAAATTTTTGATTTCAATAGCAATTTCTTTTTGTTCCAATCTCCTCACCCTTCCTTATAGTATCTCTATTTTACTTCTATTGTTTGATCTCCATCTTTTTCAATAATATTTTGTTTTACTCCTAAATCTTCAATCCATTTTCTGGTTTCAAATGTTGTCCATGGACCTGTGTTTTCTCCCTCTCCATTATCATTATTCCAAATCCATTCTGGTGTTGGCCATAAACAGATTTCTGGTTTTATTGCCTGATATAAAGTCTCTTTTGCACCATTTTGTCCATGATGAGCTATTTGCAAAATATCTGCTTTTAATTTATCTTTTTGAGTATTTAACAATTTATCTCCACTTTTCGCACCAGTATCTCCTAAAAATAATATTGTCTTTTCTGGTAATGTCATTTTTAAAACCATACTAGAATTATTAAACGCATCCTCAAATATTTCTGGATTCTTAACACCCAAAACTTCACAATTTACAAAATCTATATTTATTTTTTGATTTAATGTTACTTCCTCAGTATTTTCCTTTATTCTTTCATTTTGTAAAGCTCTTTGAAAATCTTCTGCTTCATAAGCTCTCTCAGAAGCATACTTTTTATACCAATCTAAATCATTCATAGTATAATATATTTTATCTATTGGAATATTGGTTTCTTCAACTATTTTTATAAAAGCTCCTGTATGATCATTATGAGGATGTGTAATAAACCATACATCAACTTTTCCACCTAATGAATTTATATGTTTTATTAAATTTTCTTCGTCTTCACTTGTCCCACCATCTACAGCAATAACTTTACCTGTTGATGTTTTAATAATATATCCCATCATCTGTCTATGACTATTAGCTTGCAATTGTGCTAATGTAATTTCCTTAGTCTCTTTTTGAAGAATTACTGCATTTCCGATTCCTATTATCATAAATAATGTGCAAATAGAAATAATACATTCTATTAAATTATTTTTTAACTTCATCTTATCTTTCCTATCTTTTCTTCATTATTTTTAAAACAAAATATCTTATATTAAATAATCCCCTTCCTAAAAATGGTAAATTCAATATAATAAAATTTAATATATAATAACTAAAAGTCTCATTTTTATATAATTTATGATATATATCCCATCCTCTAAAATTCCAATTTTTTTTGTTTTGCAACATTTCAAAATATTCTAATGCTTTTTTATTTTGCTCTTGCAATTCCTTTGGAAATTTATCATTATTTTCAACATATGTTCCAAAGACTCCTAATTTTACATTTATAAATAATTCTCTTACTTGGTCTAACTTTTTAAATTTATGTGATATCTTATCTGTACCTATCTGGTTATTACCATGTTGTCTATATTTTATATATTTTTCTGGCATGTATGCTAGTTTTCCTCTCAACGCTACCATTAGTGCCATCCAATAATCATGTGGTACAAATTTTGAATTACTTGGTACTGGTAATATATCTTTTATAAATTTCTTTTTAGAAAGAATTGTACAACCCGTAACACAATTATATAAATAATTTACTTGATAACTATCTATATATTTATTGATTTTTCTATTTAATAACATAAAGTCTCCAAATGATGGATATATTGTTTTTAGATTTTCATCCACAACCTCTAAGTCTCCAAATACTAAATCAGCATTTTTTTCTTTTAGTGTCTGCATTGATTTTTCTATTTTTTCAGGAAGCCATACATCATCTTGATCTGATAACATATAATAGTCGCTTTCTACCTTTTCTAATAAGAATTCAAAATTTTTTATATATCCTAAATTCTGTTCTTGAATGTAAACAGTTATCCTATCATCTTTTTCTTTATATTCTTTTAAAATTTTTTGAGTCTCATCTTTTGAGCAGTCATCAGATATTATTAAATGTATGTTTTGATATGTCTGATTTAGTATACTATCTATTTGCTCTTTTAAATACTTTTCACCATTATATGTTGCTAAGAGAACATCTATTTTTTCTTTCATATTTTCCTCCAATTATAGTACATCTGCAAAGTCCTTTTTATTTTTGTTAAATACATGATTTCCCCATAAAAACATAATAACTGTTATTATCCAAAATATTATTGTATAAATTCCATATCCTTCTGTAATAATATTTCCGCCCATAAATACATCTCTAATTGCTGTAACTAAATATGTAAATGGTAAACATTTCATAAACATTGATATTGTGTGATGTCCTGCTATCATTCCTAATCCCCAAACAACAGGTGTAACCCACATGCAAATTTGCATTATTATTGATAGTAAATTAGAAAAATCTGGTACTAATGTTGTAACTGCTGAAGTAAATCTTGTCAATGCAATTACAAAAATATATGCCGCAATTATTACATATAAAAGAAATAGTACATTTGGAATATATCCACATATAACACACACTATTGTTGCTATTAAAAATAAAAATAATGATACTACACTATTTCCAACAATTGAAATCATAGGAATTACATCTACTGGAAATACTACTTTTTTTACCAAATATGCATATGAACGTATAGAACCGCTTGCCCCCATTATGTTATCATTTAAACACATCCACATTGCCATTCCTGGTAGAAACCATACAACATATGGAGAATTTCCTTCTCCTTTTGTATTAAAAATAAATTGAAATACTATTACATACATCATCATAAATACAAATGGTTGTAAAAATCCCCAAACGCTTCCAAGGCTTGTACTTGCAAATCTATTTTTAAAATCATTTTTTCCTAATCTTAATATTAATTTTCTATTATTTATTACTTGTTTTATAAATTCCATAATTCCTCCGTATTGTTAATATTTGCTTTTGTTATTCTACTATATTATAAAAAAAAAATCAACTCTAAATCTCTTTATTTATCGTTTAAATTTCAAATATGCAATGCCAGGAAAATGAAATAAAAATATTTCTTTTACCATCTTTTTTAATTGATTTTTTCCAGCTAATATTTGAAAATATTTTTTTATATCAAAATCAACTACTGTTTCCTTTAATATTTTCTCATAATATTTTTCACATTCTTCTATAAATCTTTTATCTTCCTCTGTTTCTGCATAATCATAGCACATCTTTACTCCACCTAAATATGCTCTATCTATTGCATCTTTTCTGTATTTCAAAAAAGAGTCATAACTATTCCCATTATTATTTTTCCATCTAGAAATATTCTGTGATAAACTCCTTCCTCCAAACACATTAGTGCCATGTAATCTATAGTCAAAAAGAGGTTCTTTTATATAACTTATTCCTTTTCCTTCATTTGCTATAAATGCTGCTAGCCAATCATGTGCAATAACACTTTCTTTAAATGGTATCATTTTATCTCTAACATATTTTGTTATAATTTGTGAACATCCTATTCCTACACATCTTGAAATAGCCAATTTATCTTTTCCTTTTATTAGTGGTACATTTTTATATTTAAAATAATCATCATGTAATACAATTCCGTTTTCATCTATCTGTCTGCAGTTGCAATATACCATATCTACATTTGCTTGCTTTAATTCTTTTAAACTTTTTTCTACTTTGTCTTTATTCCAAACATCATCATGATCTGAAAACATAATATAATTAGCTTTTGATTCTTTTAGTAAAAATTCAAAATTCTTATTATAACCTAAATTTTTAGGTTGAATATATAATTTTATTCTTTCATCACTTTCAGCATATTTTTTTAATATTGTACCAATATTATTATCCGTAGAATGGTCGTCACTAATATATATATTTATATTTTTATATGTTTGCCTCAATATACTTTCTATCTGCTTTCTCAAATATTTTTCATTTGTATTATACGTTGTGACTAATATATCAACTAATTTTTCCATATTTTTCTTTCCTTTTTTCCTAAAATCTAGTCACATTATACTCATTTTTGACTTTTTTGTCAATTTGTAGTATAATATATGTATGCAGGCAAAATACCTGTAAATATATATTAAAGAGGTAATTCGTATGTTTTCTCTCAAGAACAAGCAACATGACCAACATAGTGATGTCTACATGTTCAGCTCGGACGGTATGTCCATGATTCATAATTTAAAAGCTGAACAAGCTTGGGAAAAACGTGAAGACCTTTTGAAGGCTCGTCGTAGCAAATATGTTGCAAGTCATGAAGACTTTGCAAAATTTCGTGAAAGACATCAGTCTTCTACTCCAACTCCTCCTCCTGCAAGTGTTTTTAACGGAACCACTGACCTAAAGGTTGCAAAACCTGTGGAAAGTGAGTACTACAAGAACCTTTACCAGGAGGTTCAAAAAAGATGGAACCAGGATTTGCAAGAAGCTTTGGAAAAATCACGATTGCCCGAAGGGCATCCTCTTCGTTTGACTATAACGGTAGAGAAGCTCTAAAGCTTAACCTCTAGCATAAGAGACCAGTGAATGTACACTAACATTACTGGTCTCTTATATTTTATATTCTTTTTCTAATTTTTCATTAAAATACAACTTTGTTATTATTTTTAGTTCATTTAAAGATTCATCTTTTAAATTAAATGAGTACAATTTCTTTGCTGGCGCCATAACTATATATTTTATTGCATTTGCAGTACTTTCACTCATTTGCAAGCAACTCTTATCTTGTCTACTGCAAGTCTCACATTTAAAACCATTATCTTTTAAACTAAAATATTTTAATTCTTCTTTTTGTTTACAATTTGTACACTCATTTATTCTAGGTGTAAAACCTAAAAAGCATAATAATTTTAACTTAAAAATACTCATTATTAATTCTGGATTTTTATCAGTTTCCGACAATGTATATAATGTATTCAAAAACAATTGTAATATTTTATAACAATTCTCATTTTCATCTGTTACATCTCTTATAATCTTCGTAATTTCTACTGCATAATTTAGCTTGTCCAAATCTGTTCTCAAATTATAAAAAACTTCAATAGTTTCACATGAGTTTATATTATATGTATTTGCCCCTTTATACATTAAATATTCTCCAAAACATAAAAACTGTGTTCCTGCAAGTAAGGCGCTTTTTTGTCTTCTAGCGCCTTTTGCAACACATGATATTTTACCTAATCCAGGTGTTAACATTGTTAACATTTTATCATAATCTCCTAAATTATTTTCAGAAATTATTATTCCACTCATTTTTATCGTTCCCATTTTGTTCCTCCATAGGTTGCTTTATTTGTAATTCTATTTGTTCTTCTACATTTTGTATTTGTTTTAATTCTAAAAATGTATTTACATCTCCTGTATTTTTAAAGGTATTCCATGCCATCTTTTTAATCATAAGCTCACTTCCTCTAACTCTATCTTTCGCAATTCATATACAAATTATGCAATAAATTATTGCAATTTGAATTTCTTTACAATTGAAGTATCATCTTGCCAATCTTCTTTTACTTTTACCCAAGTCTTTAAATTGACTTTTGTTCCAAAATTCTCTTCCATATCAATTCTTGCTGCCTGACCTATACGTTTTAACATATTACCATCTTTTCCGATAATAATTCCTTTATGAGAATTTCTTAAACAATAAATAGTAGCTTCTATATCATATAAATCCTCACCTTTTTGATTTTTTCTAAATTTCATTTTTTCTACTTCTACATATATTCCATGTGGTACTTCATCTTGTAAAAATTTTAAAGCTTTTTCTCTAATTGTTTCTTCTGCAAGCTGTCTTAAAGTCTGATCTGTATACTCCTCTTTATCATAATATGCAGGACCAGGTTTTAAGTTCTTTTCTATTTCATCCAAAATAATATCTCTATATTTACTCTGTAAAGAAGATATTGGGATAACAGCCTCAAAATCATACTCATTTTTATATAGATTAATTAAGTTTAAAAGTTCCTC
This sequence comes from uncultured Clostridium sp., assembly GCA_900555615.1. Taxonomy (GTDB): domain Bacteria; phylum Bacillota; class Clostridia; order TANB77; family CAG-508; genus CAG-269. Next base: position 44,525 of record USMB01000003.1, read on the forward strand.
TTTCTTTACTAAATCAATTTTATTAATAATTAGTATTGTTTTTTTATGAGATTCTTTTATTTTTTCTAGAATTCTCATATCCCCTCTACCAATTTCTTTACTTGTTGCTTCTATTACAAATAATATTAAATCAATTTCATTAATTACTCCAAAAGAAGTCTCTATCATAGTCTCATTTAGTTTGGTTTTTGGTTTATGAATTCCTGGAGTATCTATAAATATAATTTGAGAATTTTCTCTATTCACTATTCCTTTTATTGCTGTTCTTGTCGTTTGTACTTTATTTGCTGTTGCAGCAACTTTTTCCCCAACTAATAAATTTACCAATGTAGATTTTCCAACATTAGTTCTTCCTAACATTGCTACAAAACCTGATTTAAATTCTGCCATTTCTATTCCTCACTAACTTTCTTTTTTTCTTCCTCATCCTCAAATTCTTTAACATCATATTCTAACACATTAATAGTCTTTATAATCAATTTTGATGAATCATCTTTTTCATCTTCAAGCATTCCAACTCTAATAACCTTCTTACTTTGAAGTGAAATATCCGTATCTAATATTTTTACAAGTACTCTTGAGTCCTTGTCCATTCCAATAGGCAAAGTCTTATTCTGATTATCAAAATATACACAATTTGAAAAAGCTACGCATTTTATTCCTTTTTCTAGATTCATTTTATAAAAATTTACTTTTCCACTTTCAGAACTCATTAATGCATTTTCTACTTCTTTCTCTGCATTTAAATTAAATATATTAAATTCATTTGTATCTATATTTTCACTTTCTTCAACCCATTTATAAGCTGGAATATTTTGAGTTATTTGATTTTTATTAATAGCTGTTTTAATTAAATTTATTTTATTTTCTAATGTAGCCCTATACTCAGCAGTTTTCATTGTCTTAGAAATTCTTAAAATAGAATATTTATTTTTTGGTTGTTCTCTATGTGATTTATTGGCCAATTTAGTAACTTTTCTCGTATCTTCACTTAACCCTCCAAAAATATCTATTGCATCTTCCTCTGTTACATCTTTTTCTTCTTGTAATTCCTTCTTAATCTTTTTTAGATATTGCTCCATTTCTTTTCCTTGGATTGAATTGGTCTTTAATTTATTCATCGTTTCTAATTGATCTGTTGTTGTTAAATATATAGCATCTAATTCTTCTTTATTAAATACTTTTCTTTGAATTTTATCCATACTTTCACCAAATTCTTCAAAGTCTTCTTCAAAGTCAAATATCTGTGAATGTGGCTTTACATTTATTATTTCTTCTTCCCCTTCTTCTAAAGCTTGTACTTCATCTTTATTACTATATTTCCAAAATTCAAAGATACTTTTTTTATGGCTATCTATTTCTTCGATGAATGCTGTTGCATTTTCTATCTTTTTTATTAAATTTACATTTTTTAATTTTAATGCATTAATATCCATTTTGCTATTTTTTAAATCATTTTCTTTTTCATTTGCCCTTTTTCCTTTTTCTACTACTTCATCTAATGTATATTGTGTTTTTAAATCTTCGTCTATTTCCTCTATCTTAGTTTTTTCTTCTTTACTTTCTTTTGCTTTAGGCAATTTTTCCTCTGTTTTTTTAGATTTTTTTCCACTATATTTGAAAAAATATTTTACTTTTCCAAAAAATGTTTTTTTACATTCTAAAAATGTAGAAATCTGTTTTTCTTTGCTTAAATACTCCACTTCTAAGTTTTCTGTTTGTTCTTTTAATTTCTTTAATCTCGCTTGTAAATTATTATTTTCTTTTACACAATCTATCTCTATTTTTAATAATCTTTTATATTCATCATTAATCCAATCTGCTAGATCATCATACTCTAGAACTTCATCTTCATAGTAAAATTGCAAACTTCCTTGTTTATCTATTTGAGTTTTAAATTTATAATATGTTGGTAATTCTGATTGCAAAATAAACAATGCTTTAACCAACTTAAAAAACTTAGTTGCTTCTATTTTATTTGATAATTTTACTTTATATTGTGATTTTATTTTTCCATATACTTCTGTCTCTCCAATAATTTGTAAACTAACTTTTTCTGTTTTATCATATACTTCATATATTGAAGGCCAGTCTTTTGTAAATAGCCACAAATAATTTTCTAAGCTTTGGATTTCTGTTTTGTTTAATAATTCTCTGCTATAATCAACATTACTAATTGGTACAAAAACTTTTCCCGCTTTCTTTTTCTCAATTTGCTTTTTTAAAACATAAAAAAATGTTGAATAATCTTTATCTTCTGTTGGAACTATCATAAAATATTTGTCATTTTCTTCTGAATAATATATTTGCCACAAATAATTTCCTGAATATCTTACTTTAAATGGAATTTTTTTATTAATTTGTTGTTGCTCTTGTTCTATTTTTTCTATATCTGATATTTTTACTTCATCTAGCATTCGTAAAAATGTTTCATGTTTTTCTTGATTTTCTTCATTTTTTGAATCTAAATAATCTGCCAATGGACTTGCTTGTAAATATTTATCTTTAATATCGTCTAATCTATTGGTTGGTGATAATAATATTTCTAACTCTTTTGGTGAAATAAATCTATACTGTCTATATTTTTTTTCATCAAAACCTACATTTGGTTTAAAATGCATATCTTCAACTAATTTTAATGTCTCTGGAATTGCTTTTAAATCTAGTCCTATGTATTCTAATTTTTTGTTTATCTCTTGTGTCTTATTTTTCTTTTCCAAAACAGTCTCTCCTCTCAATCCTTTCTTCAAAATATATTTTACTATGCTTATCTAAAAATATCAAGATTTTTATTGGGAATTTTAAATAAATTTTCATAAAAAAAAGAACTCTTTCGAGTTCTTTCTTATTGGTAGCGAAGGGTGGATTCGAACCGCCGACCTGCCGGGTATGAACCGGATGCTCTAGCCAACTGAGCTACTTCGCCATAAAAATCTTGAACAGTACTTATTATAATAGGTATTACCATTTTTGTCAAGTACTATTCAAAATTTTTTTAATTTTTCATCTCCTATACCTTCTTGAACATCCATAATAAGTAGAATTAATTGTTGATGAATTGTTATTTTCATTTAATAATGTACTATCTTCTCTATTACAACCACATCCTGTATCTTGTTCGTCATAACAACTTATTGAATTTCCTCTTATTCTAGCAATAACATCTCCATTACTGTTAACAATAGCAAGTGTATCATTTGAATTATTGTTGTTATCATTTGAACTTAAAACTTCATATGGATTGTAACATGTTAAACATTTGTTATCTCTAAAAAAGCATGAACTTTTTATAACACAATCAAAAAATGCTGCAATAAAACCAACCGCTCCAACTATTATAGCTAATATAACTAAGTTTAAGTTAGATAAAATTATAGCAACTAAAAGTGCAATTGAGAAAAATATTAATCCAATTAACCAAGGACATTTAACTAATCTATTTAAAAATATAGCCAATATTATGGCAACTAATATTACAACAAAAAATATGAGTATTGTCATATTTATACCATTCCTTTCCATCTATTTATGTTCTGGTATATTTTATGACCATACTTATATTTTTGTTACTTTCTAATTATATTCAACTTGTAACAAATATAATCCATTTGGAGGTAATGTTTTACCTGCATTTTCTCTTTTTTCACTTTGGATTATATCTGGGATTTTTTCTGCTTCTATTTTTCCTAAACCAACTTCCACTAATGTTCCAGCAATTATTCTTACCATATTATATAAGAATCCATTTCCTGTTAATTCTATGAAAATTCTGTCTCCACTTTGATATACTTTTGCTTCATATATTGTCCTAACACTACTTTTGCTACTTGTTCCACTTGCCTTAAATGCCTTAAAGTCATGTTCTCCTTCAAAATATTTTACAGCCTTTTTCATAGCTTCAACATCTAATTTTTGAGGAATATGTGTCTCTAAATTTCTGTATATTGCTGTACCTTCTGGTGAATTATTTATAACATATCTATATGTTTTTCTTTTACAATTTAATCTACTATGAAATCTCTCATCAACTTCTTCTGCTTTTTTTATTACTATCGACTTTTTTAATCTTGAATTTATTGCAATAGCAAATTTATCAATTGGAATTTGTGAATTGGTTTTAAAATTAGCAACTTGTCCAAAGGCATGAACTCCTGCATCTGTTCTACCTGATGCATTTAATTCAACATCTTCACCTGTTATCATTTTTATTGCTTGTTCTATTGTGCCTTGAATATTCAATTTATTAGGCTGTTTCTGCCATCCATTAAAATCTTTTCCATCATATTCAATTGTTAGTTTGATGTTTCTCATTCTTTTTTAGCCTCTTCTTTTTTCTTAAAAATATTTTTTATTTTTTCTTTAACTAATTTCTTTTCATTTTTGTTTTTAGATTCATTTAGTCTTTTGGTTACTATATTACTTATTAATATTTTTTTCAAAACATCTTCTCTGACATCTGCAATTAAAGTTCCATCTTTTGCTACTGAAACTTTTCCTGTTTCTTCTGATACAATAATTGCAATACTATCTGATTCTTTTGATATTCCAATTCCAGCTCTATGTCTAGTTCCAAGTTCTTTTGCTATATCTTGATCACTTGCTAATGGTAACATACAAGCTGCTGCTGCAATTTTGTTATTACTAATTACAACCGCCCCATCATGTAATGGTGTATTAGGCACAAATATATTTACTAATAATTGTGGTGATACTTCTGCATTCATAGGTATTCCAGTTGATATAATATCTTTTATTTGAATGTCCCTTTCCATAACAATTAATGCACCTGTTTTATTTTTAGCTAGCTCATAAACTGCTATGACAATCTTATAAATATCTTCTTTTGTCTTTGTTATAATATCTTTGTCAAATCCAAAAAATCTGGAAAATCTATTAGTTCCCCCTAGTTGTTCTAATGCTCTTCTTATTTCTGGTTGGAATATAATTATTATAAGTATTACTCCCCAATCCATTACTGTTGATAATATATAATTTAATATATGTAAATTAAGCAATCCACTTAATGCAGTGGCAACAACTAAAAAAGCAATTCCTTTTACCAATTGCCAAGCTCTTGAATCTTTTACTATTCTTAATAATTCATAAGCTAAAAATACAACAATTGCAATATCTAATATTAATGAAACTAATTTGATAGGATATTCTTGATACATTTGTATATATGTTAGTATGTTTTGTTCATAAAAACTATTTAATATATTTCCTATTTCTTTCATATCTAATATCTCTCCTCATCTTTAGTATATATTATAAGCTTTGAACTACATAATAAATACATGTTGCAGATGAAGCTAATACCATTAATACTAATAGAAATACTGCCATTATTTTTGTAAAAATTGCCTTTCCATCAATTTTAGTTTTTATCTTAATATTTTCTTCTTTTTTATTTATTTTTTCATCTTTTTTATTTTTCATATATAATCTTCCTCTCTTTTTTATAATACAATATTTATTATAACATAAATTATTTTTTTTGCAATATGTAAACTACATTTTTATAATTTTCAATATTTTGCTTTCTGCTTCTCTTAATTTTTCTTTATCATTTGCACAAACATATGCTAAGAAATCGCCTTTTTCAACTTCATCGCCTATTTTTTTGTTTAATATAATTCCAACACTTTTTTCTATTTCATCTTCTTTTCTTATTCTTCCAGCCCCTAAATAACAAGCTAGTTTTCCAATTTCTTCTGCATTTATTTCTTTTACAATTCCTGTTTTTTCTGTTGCAACAGCAGATATATATTTAGATTTTTCAAATTTTGTAGTATCATCTAAATATGATATATCTCCACCTTGATTTGCAACCATTTCTTTGAATTTTTCAAATGCTTTTCCATTTTGAATTGTTTCTAACATTCTTAATCTATTTTCTTCTAAGTTTTCGCCTTTTCCAGCTAGTTGCAACATATTAGCACCTAATTCTAAAACAACTTCTTTTAAGTCTTCTGGCATATCTCCTTTTAAGAAATTAATTGCTTCAATTACTTCTAATGTATTGCCAACTGCATATCCCAATGGTTGATCCATAGGTGTTAACACACATCTTACTTCTTTTCCAGCAAGTTCTCCTATTCTAACCATTTGCTCTGCCAATTTTTGAGCATCTTCTCTTGTTTTCATAAATGCACCTTTTCCAACAGTTACATCTATAACTATTTTATTTGCCCCACTAGCTATCTTTTTACTCATAATGCTTGATGCAATTAAAGGTATATTTTCTACACATGCAATAGTATCTCTTAATGCATAAATTTTCTTATCTGCTGGTGCTAAATTCATTGTTTGACCAATCATACTTATTCCAACTTTTTCTACATTAGCTATAAATTCTTCTATTTCTATATTCGTTCTATACCCTGGAATTGATTCCATTTTATCAACTGTACCACCTGTAAATCCAAGTCCTCTTCCTGACATCTTTGCAACTGGAACTCCTAAAGCAGAAATAATTGGAAGTAATATTATAGATACCTTGTCTCCAACTCCTCCTGTACTATGTTTATCTACAACATTTTCTCCAAATTTTGATAAATCCAACACATCTCCTGAATATGCCATTGCTAATGTTAAATCTGTAATTTCTCTATCATTCATACCATTAATATAAATAGCCATAATTAATGCAGAAGCTTGATAATCTGTGATATTACCATCAGTATATTCTTTAACAAAATATTCTATTTCTTCTTTACTCAATTCTTTTGAATCTCTTTTTTTAGATATAATATCTAATATATTCATTTGTATTCCTCCTAAATAAAATGTGTAGTAAAACTCCTTCTGTGTATTGGACATAATCCATATTCTCTAATAGCTGCAATATGTGCAGCTGTTCCATAACCTTTATGTTTTTCAAATCCATATTGAGGATAAACCTTATCCCATTCTCTCATAATTCTATCCCTTGTAACTTTTGCAATAATTGATGCAGCAGCTATTGAATAACATTTTGCATCACCTTTTATTATTGATTCATATGGTATTCCCATTGTATCAATATGTGTTAATGCATCAACTATAATCAAATCTGGTTTAACTGTTAATTCTTGTAATGACATTGTTAAACCTTTTTTTGTAGCATTCAAAATATTAATTTCATCAATTTCATCTTGACCTATAATTCCAACTCCATAACTAATAGCTTCCTCAAGAATTTGGTCATATAATTTTTCTCTCTTTTTTTCAGATACCTTCTTCGAATCATTTACTCCTTCAATCATAGAATCTGCTGGCATAATAACGCTTGCTACTACAACTGGTCCTGCAAGTGGACCCCTTCCAGCTTCATCAATTCCACAAATTGTTGAAAATCCTTTTTTTCTTAATTCTTTTTCTTCTTCTTTTAATAATATTAATCTTGCTTCTTCTTTTTCCTTCATTTTTAATCATCCTTTGATAATTGATTTATTTGTGTTAATGTATAATTTTCATTATATCCTTTTGTAGAAATTATTTCTACAGTTATTTTTGAAAAGTCATATTTGGCAATAAAATATTCATATTGTTTTATACGTTTTTCGTCAATTCCCATTTTACTTAGTGTTTCATCATCTAAATAGTAGCAATTTTCGTCAATTTCAACTTCAGATGGTAACTGCTCAACACTCTTTTTTACCTCTTCACTAGCATCTGCTAATTTTATTCCTTTTAAATTTGCTTCTTTTATCTGATTTATCTTATTAAGGTTTTCTTCATTTTCTTTATCTAAATTTGCTGTTTGAAAACAAACATTATCTAAGCCTTTTTTTGTTTCAGCTTGCATTATAAGCATATTAGTTTTTAAATCTTGTAAATTTGATATTGTTAACATCTTTTTTAAATATTCTATTGCAACTCCAACTGCAATTATTATTAAAATTATAATTATTATTAATAGTATATTTGATTTTCCATTTTCATTTTTCATCTCTAATCCTCCGTGATTATATTATATATGTCACCTTTCTTATTTTCAAGCAAATTTTCAAAAATATTTTTAGTTTTTACAACTTATTCACAATTCTTTCACAAACGTAGTGTATTCTATACAATGTAAATACAGAAAAGGAGGTCCTGACAATGGACGAAAATGAAAACAGATTCGAAGTTATCTCAAGTAAAACTTCAAAAGCAAACTTTAAACAAACAAACGGATTTGGTAAATCCGTATTAGTACCATTTTTTAGTGGAATCGTAGGATGTTCCTTAGTAATTGGAACATGTTTCGGAGTACCATCAATAAAAGAAAAATTAATAGGAGAAACAACAACTACAAATACAACTGTGCAAACATCTACAGCAACAGGAACAACTGCAAATTTAATATCACTTTCTAATTATTCTAATACAGCAGTTTTTGCAGCTAATAAAATTTTGCCATCAATTGTTGGAATTCAAGTAACATATAAAACTACTTCTAATTCACTTTTTAGTTTTGGCACTCCAACTACATCAGAAGCAACAGCAACTGGTTCTGGTATAATTATTAGTAATGATGGCTATATTGTTACAAACAACCATGTTGTTGATTCTAGTTCATCAAACTCATCTTACTCTTATTACAGTATTTCTGATGCAACATCTGTAAAAGTAAAATTATACGGTTCTGATGAAACATATGATGCAAAAATTGTAGGTAAAGATTCTCAAACAGATTTAGCTGTTTTAAAAATTGAAAAAACTGGTTTAACCTCTGCTGAATTTGCAGATTCAGACCAAGCTGTTGTTGGAGAATTTGCAATGGCTGTTGGTAGCCCTCTTGGATTAGATACAACAGTTACAACAGGAATTATAAGTGCTGTAAACAGAGAAGTTGAATCAGATGGAACTAAATATGTATGTATTCAAACAGATGCTGCAATTAACGCTGGTAATAGCGGTGGAGCACTTGTAAACAGTGAAGGAAAAGTTATTGGTATTAACACTTTAAAATTATCAGGTTCTGGTGTTGAAGGAATTGGATTTGCTATTCCTATAAACTCAACACTTGACGTAATTTCTCAATTAAAAGATCATAGCAAAGTTTTAAGACCATATATTGGTATTACAGGTTTAAACCTAGACAATGATACTGTAAAAAGATATAACTTATCAACATTAGGTGTTTATGTAAGAAGCGTTGAAAACTTCTCTCCTGCAGAAAAAGCAGGTTTACAAGCTGGAGATATTATAATTAAAGCTGATGACAAAGAAATCAAAACAATGGATGAATTGAATGAACAAAAAAATAAACATCAAATTGGTGATACTATGACTTTGAAGATTAATAGAAATGGACAAGAAAAAGATATTACTGTAACACTTGCAGAAACACCATAGTTAAAGGGGCTGTAAAAAAGTCCCTTTTTTATATTTTTTTAAATCTTCACTTTAAGTTCACACAATGAACAAAATTCATTGTTATATTATATACATAGTCAGTTAAAACTGATTAAACAAACATCCCCTTTTATTTTCAAGAAAGAAAGAGAGAAAGTCTTAAATTAAGTCTTTTCCTCTTTTTTTATTACATTACTACAATATCCATTTCACTAGTATAATTTTGATTTCCATATGCATATATTATATATAATGCATTATTTTCTCCCATAAAATACTCTGTAACATTATTAACACTATACATGTCATTTGTATAATCTCTCTCATATATATTGTATCCTAATTTTTTGAAGTTTTCTACTTTTTGTTGAACCAATTTTATTTCTTCTTTTATCTTTTGGTTTGCTTCCTTTTTAGTAATTCCTTTTAATTCTAACATATCATCTATTGTAACTTTCTTTTGATTTGATAAATCATAATTATATGTTTGAACAATATCTCTTTGTGGATTATTACTTCCTTCTTTTAAAGTTGATCTTACAACTAATGACAAAATATTATTTGAAACATATGCACTATAATTAACTGTATATATTACATTGTTATTTTGACTATCTACAATGCTTTTAGCCTTCTTCTCAAATGTATCCTTTATATCAGTATTAAATTCATCTATAATTTCATTATTTATATTAATATATGGTATATTTACATTTAATTCATAATCATTAAGCTTTGTTTCTTTAGAATTGTAACCCAAGTAAATAATCTCTTGATCCTGCTTTATTTTAGAAACTTTATAACTATTATTTTCTAAATAATTTACTTTATTGGTAAATATGTTATCAAATTCATTTTTATGTTGGCTTACTTGGTCATCTGATAATGATGGTAATGATGTTTTATTTTCTCCTGTTTGTTTTGTATTATTTCCACCTGAAAGTTGAATAATAACTGCTATCACAATAGATATAATACAAATTAATAATATACATATATATATAAATTTCAATTTTTTATTTTTTTTACTATCATCTTCTATAACTACATTCATATTTTTTCCTCCGTATGTATATTTTAATATTTTTTTCGATAAATTGCAATACTTTTATTCTTTTTTCATGTATTTTAACTTTGTTGCCATTCCTCCCCTTATATGTCTTTCTGCTTTATTTTCATCCAATATTTTTCTAACTTCTTTTGCTAATATAGGATTTATCTTTAATAGTCTTTCTGTTACATCTTTGTGTACTGTGCTTTTACTTATGCAAAATTTTTTGGCAGCTCCTCTAACTGTGTCTTTAGAATCTATAATATATCTTGCTAAAGTAATAGCTCGTTCTTCAATTGCCACTTTGTTTGTCTGTGGCAAGTTATACAAAACCTTTCCTCTCATTATGAAACCCCCATTGAATACTTTTGTTTAATTGTATTCAAATGAGGGTTGTATTAGAACTTAGGCTTATGCATTAGTTTTCATCATCTTGGGCTGATTTTAATCTTAAATAACCTAATTCTTCCCAAACATTATATGCTAAATTCAATCTAAACAATACTTTAGGCTTAGCTCCTGCTCTGTTTTTGTCAACAACACAAGCATAATATCTCACATCTGGATCTTTATATTTTTTTAATTCGAAAAATTCAGTATCTACCTCTTCTAACGAATATTCATATTTATTTAAATCTTCATTATGTATTTGCTTTATTAAGTATAATGTATCAAGAACCTCTTTTACTGTCCTACTTACAGCTAAGTCATTAATATTTAGATTTATTGGCAATGTATTACTTTCAGTTAATTGCAATGAAGATGCAATAAATATTTTTAAGTTTTGTGCTAAATTTGAAAGAATTGTTGCTGTCTTCTTAATTTCTTCTCCATTTCCTATATTCTCAGTATCTGTCTTAAGTGTATCATAAAACATATACTCTATTTTTTCTTTATAATAATAATTTAAAATAATTTTTTCTAACTCATCATTTGTGTGATTTGTAATGTTTACAAAATATATAGAATTTCTAATTTGCTCATCAAGCCATTCTGTAACCGCAATTGTTTTTCTAAATTCTGTAGAGACTTCTTTCAATCTTTGTGAAAACATTTTCTGACTTTCCCCTTCTCTTTTCTTAACATAGCCATCTTCATCAATTTCCACATTTTCACCATCATCAGGTCTAAATTTAAATTCTAGCAATTCACCTTCTGTTTTTGATAGCTCTTGTCCATGTAACTTTTGAATCTCTTTATTATTTAAAACAGTTGTTATTAAGCATAATTTCATTTTTTCTTCTGACATTTCATTAGAAATTACTAACACTTTTTTCTTGTGAATAAATGCAATATATGCAGCTAAATCAATTGTAAATCTACTTTTTCCTGAGTTTGAAGGCATTGCATATGCCATAGTTTCACCTTTTCTAATTCCTTTAAACACACTATTCAATATTGGAAATGGCAATTCCAAACCTGTCGTCAAACTGTTTTCTCCAGTAATAAAAAAATCAGTCATATTAGTATTTAATATTGATCTTTTAAATTTTTCCGTTGCCATAATTTGAGCAATTGCATCTTTTACCTCTTGTATTGTCATGCTATCATATAACTCATATTTTAAAATATCCACAACTTCCTTTTGAGTTTCTTTAATTGGATTAGATAAATAATTTTTTCTTATTTCAAATAACTTTCTTAATTCTACATAGGTTTTCTCAAAATCATATTTTTCTTTTCGTGCTTTTTCTCTTAGCTGACTTTTTAGTTTGTATGTTTCAGAACTTTCTTTTGCAAAATTAAAATCATTTTTGGCTATTTGTGGTGCATATGCTTGTCCTTCTGTAAATAATATACTTTTATATAGATTTAACATATCATCACTTTCAAAATAGCAATCATCATGTACAACATAATACATTGATATTGCTTTAGGATTATCTAGTAATAACCCTATATATCTTTCCTCTAATTCTATATTAGACAATCTTTTAGGATAAATTTCACTTTCTTTATTTTTTTCTTCATCTTTGACTTTTTTATATTCTTTTTCTTCTTTTTTTGTTTCTTCTATTGTAGCTGAATTTCTTAATATTATTCTTTTCTCATTTTTTAACTTATTTAAAATCGGTATTACTTCTGTATACCTTTTTTCATCAATTAATTCTTTCATTAAATCAACATCAGCTTCATTATCATCAGTAACTTTTATTCTATTAATTAATTCAATTAAACTCTCTATTCCTTGACTTTCCATTTAAATAGCTCCTTCCTCATTTGCTTTTATACTTTAGTTTTAGTATACACATATTCACATTTTATTTCAAGTTTTTTATTTAATTTCTTCTATTATTTCCTTACTTGATAATACAATTGTTGCTCCATCTCTTATTAACTCATTAGTTCCTTCACTAGCTGGATTAAAAATATTTCCTGGTACAGCAAAAATCTCCCTTCCCTGTTCCATTCCAAATTCTGCAGTTATTAGCGAACCACTGCTTTTAGTCGCTTCTACAACAACTACTCCATCTGATAACCCACTTATAATTCTATTTCTTTGCGGGAAATTAATTTTTTTTGGCTTAGTACCTAATGGATATTCTGATACAATACATCCTCCTGTTTGTATGATTTTTCTAGCTAATTCTGTATTTTCTTTAGGATATATTTCATCAATTCCACTTCCTAAAACAGCTATTGTTTTCCCTTTTCCACTGGCTATTAAAGCTCCCATATGGGCATATGAATCTATTCCAATCGCCAATCCACTAATAATATTTATTTCTTTATTAACTAATTCTGTTGAAATTTTAAGTGTCACTTTCTTTCCATAATCTGTTGCCTTTCTACTTCCAACAATTGCAATTCCTTTATTTTTTAAAATCTCTCCATTTCCTAATACATAAAGTTTTTTTGGTGGATCATAAATATTTCTCAACTTATTTGGGTATCTTTCATCTTCTATATTAATTTCTTCAATTTTCATATTATTACTCCCTTCAATTAAAAATAAAAAAAGGACAATCATAAAATTGCCCCCATTTCTATTTGTTTTGCATTTCTGCAGCTTTGATAATATTATTCATTAACATAGCAATTGTCATTGGTCCTACTCCTCCAGGTACTGGAGTTATAAAACTAGCTTTGCTAAGAATATTATCAAAATCAGCATCACCTGTTATTTTTCCTTCACTGTCTCTATTAATCCCCACATCAATAACAACAGCTCCTTCTTTTATCATATCTGCTTTTAAAAATTTTGATTTTCCAATAGCCATAATAACTACATCTGCATCTTTTGTATGTTTTTTTAAGTCTTTTGTTTTTGAATGACAAACTGTTACAGTTGCATTTTTTCTTAAGCAACATTGAATTAATGGTTTTCCTACAATATTACTTCTTCCAACAATTGTAACATCTTTTCCTTCTAGTTCAATTCCATATGCTTCAAATAATTTCATAATTCCATATGGTGTACAAGATACAAAAGTATCTTGATTCAAACATAATTTTCCAATATTTAATGGATTAAACCCATCTACATCTTTTTCTGGTGCTATTGTTCTAAATGCTTCATTTATATCTAAATTTGCAGGAATTGGACTTTGTAATAATATCCCATGAATATCTTTTCTATTGTTCAATTCTTTTATCTTTTCTATCAATTCTTTTTGTTCTATATTTTCACTTAATAGATATTCTTCAAATTCAATTCCAATTTCTTCACATGCTTTACTTTTGTTTCTAATATAAATTTGAGATGCATTATCATTTCCCACCATTATTGCTGCAAATTTTGGATTAATTCCTTTTTCTTTTAACTCATCACATTTTATTTTTAATTTTTCTCTGGTTTCTTTGGCTATCTTTTTGCCATTCATCATTTCTCCCATGTTATTCTCCTTCTATTACTTTATATTCTATTTGTTCCATATATGGAAACATTTCTTTCACTCTTTTTAGTGTAAGCATTGTCATTCTTGGTTGAGGATTTTTAGGGTCATCTGACAATAATTTTTGTGTATAACAATTTTTAGCTGTTTTAAATAAAACATATCTGTTTCTAACATAAGTGTAATAAATTTGATAACCATTTTTCAAATCTAGCCACATATCTTCAAAAGTATATCCTTCCATATCTTCTCCTTTTTTATTTTATCATATCTGCAAATTCTTGCTCAGTTATAATTGTTACTCCTAAATTCTGCGCTTTAGTTAATTTACTTCCAGCATCTTCTCCTGCTAAAACATAACTTGTCTTCTTAGAAACTGAACTTGAAGTTTTTCCACCAAATTTTTCAATAATATTTGATGCTTCTTCTCTTGAAAAATTTTCTAAACTTCCTGTTAAAACAAATGTCTTTCCTGTAAATCTTTCATCTTCGTCATCTTCTTTTAATCTCTGTGTATTTACACCTGCTTGTTTTAGTCTAGATATCAAATCTTTTGTTTGTTCTTGTTCAAAGAACTCTCTTATACTATTCGCCACAATAGGTCCAATGTCCTCTACCTGGCTCAAATTTTCCACATCTGCTTCTGCTAAATTATCTATATTGTTATATGTTTTTGCCAATATCTTTGCAGCCTTTACTCCAACATGCCTAATTCCAAATGCTGTTATCAATCTATATAAATCATTTTCTTTACTTGCATTTATACTATCTATTAAATTTTGTGCAAATTTCTTTCCATTCTTTTTTAATGATGCTATATCTTCAAATTTTAAATCATATATATCTGCTATATTTGAAATCATTTTCTTTTCAAGTAGCACCCAAATAATATTTTCTCCCAAGCCATCTATATTCATTGCTTCTCTTGATACAAAATGAACTAAATTTCTATATAGTTTTGCTGGACATTCAATTCCTGTACATCTAACAGCCGCTTCTCCTTCTTCTCTAACAGCTTCTGCTCCGCAAACAGGACAAACTTTTGGCATTTCAAAGTCTTTCTCTTCTCCAGTTCTCTTAGAAGCAACAGCTTCCACAATTTCCGGAATAACATCTCCTGCTTTTTGTATTATTACTCTATCTCCTATTTTTAATCCTTTTTCTTTAACAAAATCTTCATTGTGTAATGTAGTCTTAGAAATAGTTGAACCAGCAACTTTTACAGGTTCTAATATTGCCATAGGAGTTATAACACCTGTTCTTCCAACTTGAAATGTAATATCTTTTAAGATTGTTTCTTTTCTTTCTGGCGGATATTTATATGCAATCGCCCACTTTGGAACTTTGCTTGTTGTTCCCATTATTTTCCTTAACTTCAAATCATCAACTTTTACAACTGCTCCATCAATTCCAAATGTTAAATTTTCTCTATCTTCTCCTATTTTTTGAATTGCTTTTATAACTTCTTCTGTATCTTTACAAGGAATCAAAACAGGATTAACATTGAATCCAAGTTTTCTCAAATATTCTAATTCCTCATAATGAGAATTAAATTCTTTTCCTTCTATTTTTTGAACATTAAAAATATAAATATCTAAAGGTCTGTTCTTAGTAATATTGCTGTCTAACTGTCTTAATGAACCAGCAGCTGCATTACGAGCATTTGCAAAAGTTTCTTCCTCATTTTCTTCTCTTTCTTGATTCATTTCTTCAAAATCTTTTTTAGATATAAATACTTCTCCTCTAACAGTTATATTAATTTTTTCAGATAATTCTTGTGGAATTGTTTTGATTGTTTTTAAGTTTTCTGTAACATCTTCTCCAACTAACCCATTTCCTCTTGTAGCACCTCTAACAAATTTTCCATCTACATATTCTAATGCTGCAGATAAACCATCAATTTTAGTTTCTACAACATATTGTGGATTTTCTATTCCATTTTCCTCAGCTTGTTTTTTTACTCTTTCATCAAATGCCTCAATTTCATCAAAATCGAAAACATCTTGTAAACTTTGTAAAGGTACTTCATGTTTTACTTTTTGAAATCCTTCTTTAACTGTTCCTCCAACTTTTTGCGTCAAAGAATCTTTCGTAATAAGTTCTGGAAATTGACTTTCCAATGTTCTTAACTCTAGCATCATCATGTCATATTCAAAATCAGTTATTTCTGGATTATCATCATCATAATATCTTTTTGCATGATACTCCACCTGTTTTCTAAGTTCTTTTATTCTTTTTTCAGCTTGTTTCTTATCCATTTTTTCTCCTTTTTTCAAAAATTAAGGACATGTTTTCTAAAAACATGTCCTATTGATCTATGCATCTGCTCTTGCCAATATAATTAATCTTGCTTTACTATCATCTGTACATGTTGTTAATGAAATTTCTGTTGCTCCGTTTGTATCTCTGCTCATATAATCTGCATCATTTTCAGCAACTTCAAATTTATCATAAACTGTATAAGTTACTCTTTTACCACTTAAATCTGTAATATATATTTTGTCTCCATTACTTATCTTCTTATTATCTGAAAAGAATACTCCGCTTCTCCTATAATTATGTCCAGCTATAGTAGTATTTCCTGGTTTATTTAATCCAACACCATATAACACAACTACTGAAGTTTCTAATGCTTTTGGTGAATACTCAGATTCATCCAAAATTGGTGCTTTCAATTTTGTTGATGGAATTTCTATTGTTCCAGCTGTTAAAAAGCCATTATATTTTTTGGCATTATTTCCTGAAGAAGAATTACCACCAGTTGTATTCCCTTTGTCAATACCATCAAAAACTGAATTATCAATGTCTGTTGTATTATTATCTTTTGTAGTATTATTGTTCTTTCCATTTTGATTAGAATCACCAAAATTATCAACAAAATCTTCAGAACTACTTTTAATTATGTATGTTTCATAATATCTATATCCTAAATAACCTATAATTGCAACAATGGCAATTATTACTACTACTAAAAGTATTGTTAAAAAATTACTATATTTTTTATTCATCACAAATACCTCCAATTTACCCATATATATCTATTATAACATATCTTTATCTAAATTGGTAGTATTTTATACAATTTTTTCACCTAATTGAGTTCCTGCTAATAAATGGAAATGTAAATGACCTACTTCTTGTCCTCCATCTTTTCCGCAATTAACAATAACTCTATAGCCTTTATCTTTAAATCCTTGCTTTTCAGCAATTTCATTTATTACTTTATAAACCTTACTAATAATCTTTTCATCTCCATCATTCATTTCAGCTAATGAGGCTATGTGTTTTTTTGGTATTACTAACACATGAATTGGTGCTGCTGGATTAATATCATTAAATGCAAGCACTTCATCATCTTCATACACTTTACTTGATGGGATTTCTCCTTTTATAATTTTACAAAATATACAATTTTCATCCATAGTTTTCCTCCTTGCGAAATTGGGGTCGGTCCTTTTTTTCGCATACTAATATATTTTTTAGCATAATATCGCTTTTATTCTTCTAACTCCTGAAGAACTTGATTCTTCTTTCTTTATTTTGAAGTGTCCTAATTCAGATGTGTTTGAAACATGAGGTCCTCCACATAATTCAAGTGAAACATCTCCAATTTTATAAACTGATACAATATCGCCATATTTTTCAATAAACATAGCTTCTGCTCCCATTTTTATTGCATCTTCTTTTTTCATTTCTAAATGTTCAACTGGAATTGCTTGGCTAATCCATTCATTTACTAAATCCTCTGTTTTTTGTTTTTCTTCATCTGTCATTTTTGCTGGATGTGAAAAGTCAAATCTCATTCTTTCTGCTGTTATATTGCTTCCTCTTTGATGTACATGTGCTCCTAATACTTGCTTTAATGCTGCATTTAATAAATGTGTTGCAGTATGATACTTTGTTTCCATTTCTCCTGTTGATGCTAATCCACCTTTAAATTTTTGTTCAGAACCTGCTCTTGATTTTTCTTGATGTTCTTTAAATAGTTTTTCAAATTCTTCTTTATCTATTTTCATCCCATTTTCTGTTGCTAACTCTTCTGTTACTTCTGGTGGGAATCCATATGTGTCATATAATCTAAATACCATTTTTCCTGGCACTATATTTTGTCCTTGTTCTTTTACAGTTTCTATTTCTTTTGCAAATTCTTTTTCACCTTTTTCAAGTGTTTTTACGAATTTGTCTTTTTCTTCTAATATTACTGTTTTTATTGTATCTCTATTTGTTTCAAGTGCTGGATACATTTCTTTTAAATTTTCCACATTTATATCTATTAATGTTGATAATTCATCTAATGATATTTGTAATTTATTCATATGTCTTACCATTCTACGAATTAATCTTCTTAATATATATCCTCTATCAACATTGCTTGGTCTTCCGCCATCACATATTATCATCATACTTGAACGTAAATGTTCTGCAACAATTCTTCTACTTGCTATATTATCTACTTTTTGTAACTCTACTAGTTTGTCCATAATTGGTGCAAATAATTCAGTTTCAAATGGTGTTTCTTTTCCTTCTAACAACATTGTCATTCTTTCAAGCCCAAGTCCAGTATCAACATTGTGTTGTTTTAATTTTGAATATTTACCATTTTCGTCTTTATAGAATTCCATGAATACATTGTTCCAAATTTCAACATATTTTCCGCATCCACATGATGGATTACATTCAGGTGAACATTTTGGCTTTCCTGTATCATAAAACATTTCTGTATCAGGTCCACAAGGTCCTGTTTCTCCAGCTATCCACCAGTTATCATCTTTTCCAAAATAATATATTCTTTCTTCTGGAATTC